>CALWHD010000074.1 GCA_944380235.1 uncultured Blautia sp. | reverse complement strand
TCTTTCAGTTCTACCAGGCCGGCATTATTTACCTCAAACAAAACATGGAGCCCGTTTTCTTTTACTTCAATCGTCCTGCTCATTTTATTCCTCCTGCACATTCTTTTCTTCGGTTTCTGACCCCATTATAGCGGAAAATTTTTTTCTTTGTGTCAATTATTATCTGTGTTTCTTTCAAATGCAATATATTGCCGTGAAAACTAAAAGCAAATATTCTCCATAAACAACTCCTGGAACTTCCCATCCTTTGACAAAGGAACCTCTTCTGCATTGCCCACCAGTTTTTCCATCACCTCTACCGCATTTTTCTCCGTCAGGCACCTGACAGCTCCTGAAAGACAACTGTTTCCAACTGCCGCAATTTTCTCTTCACATTCTTCCGGAAACATACCAATTCCAACGGCTTTATGAATATCCAGCTGACACCCGAATCCTCCTGCGATATAGATCCTGTCAAGATCCTCATAGCTTACTCCATACCGCGTCACCAAAGTCTCCAGTCCGGATCTGACTGCGGATTTTGCCAGCTGTATCTCCCTGACATCTTTTTGACAAAATCTGATATTTTCCCTGCTGTCTAATAAAAATCCATCTTCAAAAAATGCCTCTTCCATATGACCTGTCTCATCTATGATCTCTTCTTTCAGCAGTTCATATACTGTATCCACAACGCCTGTTCCACAGATACCTTTTGCCTTCTCATCTCCAATGGTTTCCGCCTTTATTTTTCCGTCCCGGATCTCCACTTTGCAGATAGCTCCCGGCACGCTTCCCAGACCGCACTGAATATTTCCGCCTTCAAATACCGGTCCTGCCGCCATAGAAGCTACCATGATCTTTTCCTTATTTCCAACAGCCATCTCTCCGTTTGTCCCCAGATCGATCAATACAGAAACTTTTTCCCGCTTGTCAAAATCCATTGCGTACAGCCCTGCCGTAATGTCTCCGCCCACATATACAGAAATTCCCGGACAGATCATTACTGGAAAATCAAACTCCTTTTCTCCAGTCAATTCTGAATAGGGTGCAGAAATGGTATGAATATTCACCGGTTCAAAAGGATATACGCCAAGGGTACTGCAGGAATATCCCATGAGAAGATGAACCATGGTTGTATTCGCCCCTATCACCATCCGCTTAATATGAACCGGTTTATTCCTTGTAAAATATCGGATTCCTTCTGTCAAATTTTTCTGAATGAGTCTCTGTAGTTCCTCCCCTTTTCCCTGATTCGAAGCATTTATTCTGCTGATAACGTCCGCACCGTAGCTTCTCTGTTTATTTATACAAGTATAAACATCTGCAATTTTTCCTGTCTCCAGCTCTATCAGCTGCATGGCAATGGTTGTAGTCCCGATATCTGCAGCGATACCGTATTCCAGGTTTTCTGACACTTCCATGTCTTTTTCCTTCTGTTCCGCGAGCACAAGAAAGCCCTCTTCGTCCTCAGGAATCTGTATCTCGCAGGGTTCTTCCGGATAAAACCTGCATGCCAGACGATAACCTTCTGCGAGCTCTTTTTCGGAGAAAAACTTTTTATCTTCTTCTGAAGGAACAGACTCTCCTTTCAAAATTTTTACGCGGCACTTACCGCAGGTTCCCCTTCCCGCACAGACTGCGCTGATAAAAATATCGGATTCCCTGAGGGCATCTAACAGATTTTTATTTTTCTGTACCTTTATGATCTGTTCTTTTTCGCCCTGTTTTAAGACAACATTTGTTTTTCTCATCTTACATGCATAATTTTCACAGCGGCTGCAGTCATGATCGTAACGATTCATTTCTGTATCGTCACACAGGACATAAACCTGGCAGATACTTTTAACCGGATCATACATGTAACTTTCTTTTATTTTCAGTCCTATCTCTTTCTCTGCGTGTGTTACTTCAAAAGCTGTCTTCTGGATCTTCATGGATATATCCTGAGGCGCTTCAAGCCGGCGCATAATTCCCTTCCCTCTTTCTCTGCACATCTGCGGAACAATATTTCTCAGCGCTTCATCCATCTGAAACAGATAATCATCCGCAATGGCATCTGCCAGCATTCCTCCCAGATAATCGCCCTCTGCAAACAGCTGAGTAGACCACTGACTTATATCTTTCCCAACAGAACAAATACCGTAAAGAGCCTCCTCTCCGCCTGCACCACTTATTGCTTCCATATCTTCGTCCAGAGCGCCAAACTCAAAAACTGCTGCGGGATGGATTTTTTCATATGCTTCCGGAAGCATTTCTTCCAATTCCTCCACAATCTCCTCATAGAGCTCCCCGCTTTTGTCTGCGTCAATCATTTTGCAGACATTCTCCGCAGAAATCTTAATATCAAATTCTGTTATTTTCATACCTTCTCCTTTATGTAAACTATTTATAACAAAAAAACCCTTTCAAAAAAGGGTCCTCAATTTAATTCACGATTCATTTTTCATTTATCCTACCTCTCACCCAAGATAGGATATCCTCTTGAAGTATCCTGACTCACAGTTCATCCTCCGAATCCCTTCTCATCTTCACAGACAATGGTTTATGATTCTTCGTCCCTGTTTACAGTAGGGGCAAGCCTGTACCAGATTCTCACCGGTTTCCTTCTTTTTTAAATATTTTATTTTGCTCTTCTTTCTAAGACAGCTTTCTGAGCTGTTTCTGCTGCTGTTGCTGCATCTGGTGTGTAGTAATCTGCACCGATCTGCTCTGCAAATGCCTCATTGACCGGAGCTCCTCCTACCATAACAATGTATTTGTCACGAAGGTTCTTCTGCTTTAATAAATCAATGCATTCCTGCATCTTCGGCATGGTTGTGGTAAGAAGTGCTGACATACAGATCACGTCTGCTCCTACTTCTTCAGCCTTATTAATATAAGCGGAAGCCTCTACGTCCACGCCCAGATCATGAATTTCAAATCCGGCACCTTTTAACATCATTACAACAAGATTTTTTCCAATGTCGTGCAGATCTCCCTGTACAGTACCGATAACTGCTTTCCCCACAGGTTCGTTTCCTACTTCTACAAGCTTCGGCTCCAATACCGCAAGACCTGCGTTCATAGCTCTTGCAGCTACCAGGACTTCGGGAACAAATACTTCATCGTTTTTAAACTTTGTTCCAATGATCATCATCCCAGCCAGCAGTCCTTCATTGAGGATCTTTTTGGGATCTATGTTTTCATCAAGTGCCTGCTGAACAAGTGCTTTTACATTTTTTGCTCTTCCTTTCTGAAGAAATTCAGAAATTTCCTGAATCAATTCCATTATTGTATCCTCCGTTAATTCATATATGTTTTTGATAAAATTATTTTAGCAAATCCCCCTATACCACTTTGGTAATTTTTTAAGATTATTAGTATATTTTTTCTGTTTTTCACGGCAATACTATTAAATTTTTATGATGTATGCTATACTCAAGAAAAAGTTTTATATTTTTTAGGGAGGTGCTTCTTTGAAACCAGTACTATACTCTATTGTACCTGAATACATATTAAAATCCATGGCACAAACCTTCAACGCCTGTCTCCGCCTGCCGATACAGATTATAAACGAAAGCGGAGAAGTTCTCATTTCCGAAGGAGGTTCTCCTAATTTCTGTAAATTATTTCAAAGGCATCTGCCTTCTTCTGAAAGCTGCGAAAAAATGCATATATCGGCCAGCAAAAAGGCGGTTCTGATTGGGGAATCCTATATTTTTGCATGCCACGCGGACTTGAATCATATTGTTTTTCCTCTTATCAGCAAACAGTCCTTTTTAGGATCTGTTCTGGTCGGACCGTTTTTAATGGATACTCCTGATTCCACTTTAATATCCGATATTGCAAGGAAATATGCCATTACTACAGATGATGCTCTTGAACTCTACGATGAACTTACCGGTCTTCCTGTTCTCTCTCCAAGCCTGGTAAACCACATCAGCCATCTTTTATTTTACCTGTTTTCCGGTCTTATCGCAGACAGCAAGAAAGAACTTCAGAAAAATAACGAAAAACTGCTCCAGCAATCCCGTATCAGCGAATCAATTCAAAGATACAAAGCAGAAAATCCTTATCCCCATCCTTATCCCTATGAGAAGGAAAAGGAACTGATCAATAAGGTAAAATTCGGCAGCGTCCGCGAAGCAAATGCCATCTTAAATGATTTGCTTGGCTACGTGCTGTTTTCCCAGGGCAACAGCCTGGATTCCGTCAAATCAAGGGCTCTGGAACTGTGCGCTCTTTTATCCAGAGCGGCAATTGAAGGGGGTGCTCCTACCGACAGTATCCTGAAACTTAATAATCTTTTTTTAAAAAATCTGCAGCAGATCACAACCATGGACACGTTATGTCTTAAGCTGCAGGAAATTGTTGAAACTTTTTCAGAGAGTATGTTCAATTACATTCCTTCCAAAAACAATGAAATAATCAAAAAGGCGATCAGTTATATTTACGAACACTTTAACACGCCTTTGACCTTGGAGGAAACTGCCGCCAGCGTCCATCTCCATCCTTCCTATTTTTCCAGTTTATTCAAACAGTCCACTGGTTCCTCCTTCAAAGAGTATTTAAATATGGTAAGGATCGAAGAAAGCAAGCGCCTGTTATCCAATACCGATTTCTCTATCATTGATGTTGCGGTTGCTGTTGGCTTTGATGATCAGAGTTACTTCTCCAAAGTATTCAAAAAATATACAGGATTAACCCCAAAACAATATCGTTAAAAAAAGAAGTCCGGCCAGCTCCAAAATTGCTGTACCGAACTTCTTTTCTTATCTATTTTCTGTAAAATTCCGCTACAGTATCAAAGAATGTCTGGATATTTTCCAAAGGTGACATCGGAGGGATATCACATCCGCTGGCAATCACAAAGTTAGGATATTTGCTGCAGCGTTCCAGCAGCTCACGGGTCTCCTTTCTCACCATTTCAGGAGTGCCGTTTCTGATCACACCTGCCGGATCAATATTTCCGATGACAAGGCTGTCTTCAGGAATCACTTTCAGAGCCTCTTCAATATCAATTGCATTTCCAAAACTGTATCCGCCTACACCAAGTCCTTTGATATTATCCAGCAGCGGAACTACATTCCCACAGTTATGATATAAGATCATAAAATTTTCATCCTCTACGGCATCGCGGATTTTCTCTACATAAGGTGTGGAAAATTCTTTGATCAGTCCTGGAGAAAGCAGTCCTGCTGCCGGCTCTGCGATTGCAATTCCATTTGCTCCGGCTTCCTTGAATGCTTTGGCATATTTAGTCAAGAATTCTGTTACTTTTCCAAGCACTGTTTCAACAAGTTCTGGATCTTCGTAACATAAGATCATGATTTCAGTCATATCAAGCAGTCTTCCTGCCAAAGAATAGGGACCTATCATTCCTGCCAGAACCGGACGATCCGTGATTCTTTCACATACCTCCCGAATTCCTTTCACGCATTCTCCTGTGCGCCCTGCTCCCACTTGCGGAATTTCCAGTGCTTCTGCTTCGTCTTCATCATGTACAATAGCTGCTGTCACCGTAGGAACCTCATCTTCTGTATACAGTACCGGACTTCCAAAGGCCTCTGCCTCCACGGATAAATCCATCAGACTGAATGCAGCGCCTGTATCAAAACGCTTAGCCACAGCTTCCATACACACAGCCTGCAGATGTCCGTCCCGAACCATTTCATCTACAGTATGTCCTGTAATCTGGATTCCCGGGAAAGACAGGATAGGCATTGCTTTTTTTTCAGATCCATGAATACAGTCCTGAATCCATTTTTTCATATTCATCTTCATTGTTTCTTTCCTCCAAACATAATTTTAAATAAATTCTATCACTTTATCTCATTTATGCTGGTAATTCCTTTGCCTTTTTAGGAATAATTATAGATAACCTAAAATTTCAACTAATATATGGACATTGTAAAATCAATGAGTCAGGCTTATTTATATTGCCAAAATGAAAAGGAGATCAGCAGATCTTTTTTGTCTGCTGACCTCTCATATGACAGTCAGTATATTTTGGAAGCATCATTGCTGTATGCCTCCTATTCTCCTCTGTATTCCCTCACAATCTCGATCATATCCAGATAATTCTCCGTAGGAACATAATCCGGTATGGAATTACCTGTTCCAATGGCAAAACCTCCATGCCCCGTACACTTCCTGATCACATCATGAATATATTCCTTCATTTCCGCTTTTGACGCCCAGCATATAAAATTCATATCAATTCCGCCGAAGTTTCCGATCCTGTCGCCATATTTCTCTACCCATACAGGGAACGGCGCTATCTGATCTTCATTGGAATGTTTCGCATCAATTCCCACTTTCTCGATCAGATCATCCATAACACTGAATATCTTGCCGCAGGAATGCAGCAGGAAAGGTTTATTATAGGAATGTACCAGGTCTACAATGGACTTATACTGTGGAAAGATCAGATTTTTCGTATCATCGGTAGAAAGCAAAGTGTTGTTTTTATACCCCAGATCATCTCCGAATCTGAGAACACAAAATACATCTGAAAATTCTTCCATAAACCGCTTCCAGATTTTCAGATTGGTCTCTCCCACTTTCTTAAAAAGCGCCCGATACAGCTCCTCATCGTCCGCAGATATGTAGCATAATCCCTGATAGCTGGTCAGTTCCTGCACGCACTCAAAAATTCCGTTTCCCACTCCCCCGACAGCCTTCATTCCTGCAGGCATTTCATCGCGGAGGGCTTTGAAATACCGGGAAAATTTCTTAAAATACAGTTCAGGGATTTCTTCCCATGGATAATTCCTGAAATCATCTCCATCCTGGATCACCGGCGTGACTCTGCAGTCTCCCAGCGCTCCGCTTCCCGGCATGATCTCTCCGATACATTCTTCGAAACACACGGTATCATATCCGTGTTCCCGAAAGAAATTGCAGTACACTCGAAAGAACTCATGAATGTCCCGGTCATCCCCCTCATACAGGGAAGGTAAATCTTTTCCCTCAATCTCTCCTATCTTCTTAAAAGATACGATATGTTCATACAGAGGAAGCCTGGATGCCTCCTGATTTCGCGCACATTTCACAATATTTCTGTAGTCCGGCTGAAACATTTTTTTACCCCTTTCTGTCATTCCAGCACAATATGCCATGTATTTTCATAAACACCGGCGCCTTCCAGGGCAGTCATATCCGGCTGAGTCTCCAGATCTTCTACGATCCCTTTTCTGGAGGGAAGCGCCGACCATGGCTCCAGACATACATAGGGTGCATCCTTCCCCGGAGTATGCCAGATTCCCAGATATTTCATGTCCGGATATTCTACTGTTACCGACCGTTTTCCATCCTGGGCGTATAACTCCACTTTATTTCCGCTGTCTTTTATAATCACAGCGTCATTGTCAAACAGGGAATGCTGCAGTTTTTTTATTTTCCCCGGCTCCAGCTTCCAGACAGACTGGTTTCCTGTAGGGAAGCAGTCCGGAGAAAATTCCATCTGAAGGATAGTTTCACTTTCAGGAAATCTCAGTCTGTACTGATCAAAGGTGAATCCCTTCTCCAAAGGAACCTGAAATCCCGGATGACCTCCCACAGCAAAATACATGGTTTCTTCCTGACAGTTTTCTACCCTGTAAGTAATGTTCAGGCAGTTTGCCTCAATCCTGTAAATAACCTGGAAACGGAAGGAAAACGGATAGCATTTTTTGGTTTCCGGCGTATCACAGATTTCCAGCGTTACTTCGTTTTCTTTTCGTTCTATAAGGCGAAATTCACTGTCCTTTGCAAATCCATGAATGTCCATTTTGTATTCTTTTCCCTGATAGCGGTACTTCCCTTCTGTCAGCCTGGCAATATAGGGAAAAAGTGTCAGGGCTCTGTCTTTCCAGTATTTGGCGTCCCCCTGCCATAAATATTCTGTGTCATCTTTCTTTACAGACATGATCTGTGCGCCAAGAGAATCTATAACCGCACTTATCTGCTCTCCTCTGATTTCATATAACATGAATTTCACCCTTTTCTCATAAAACTTTTATTTCTCTGGATGTACAGCTATCTTGGATATGTTTTTGCCCGGATAACGAATTCAAATGTACAGTCATCCTCGCACCACATCTTATAGTTTGTACCCCATTTGTTGTCAAACAGACACCATGCAAATCCTTTGCTCATATCCGGGAGTTCTCTGCAGCCGCCATATAACCGAAGACCTCCTGCGCTGATCAGCGGCGCATGGATATTGCGGATTTCCAGGCTTCCGTCCCCGCCGCTGTAATGGATGGATTCTACAGAGTGCTGACGTCTTCCGCCGCCTCTGACTACATTGAGGGGAGAGACCATTCTTCCGATCTTCTTCATCTGCCAGCGATACATATTTTCTACGCCAAACTGGGCTTCCAGCCACAGCGCCTCCGGTATACGTCCTGCATCTTTTTTCTGCCAGCTCACGCTGCAGCTGATTTCATCCTCAAAGGTGTATACAATCACACCTTCTGCAGGGCAGCTGAAAGTTTTTACTGCTGTTTCATCCCCTAAAATATGAATATACACTTTATTCGCACACAGCCGGATCTCTTTTACACCAAAAACATAATCCCTGTGTTCCAACCCTTCCACGAATTCCAGTCCCGGTTTTGAAAAATCAGGTTCTGCCCAGCAGTGATTTTCTCTGAATGCTCTGTTATAGGTATAATAGTCATCCATACAGTCCCGCGCATTGTAAATGGTGTAGACCAGCCGCCCGAATTTTCCCTTATCCAGCCAGTCTTTTCCGTCTTTTTCCAGGCGGACCATCTCACCGTTTCCTCCAAATGCAGCTGTCCATCCGTTCACAGTAACTCTTTCATAAGGATACAGCATTGTACCTGCATGTGCTGTTTCATTATAGCCCCGGTGCCGCTGCATATCCAGACGCTTCAGTTCATTCTCTGCCTCTTTTTTCAAATCTTCGGGAAGTGAATCTACCGCCTTCCATATGTAATCCATCTGCTCTTCATGGGACTTTTCAAATGCGGCATAAGATCCTGTAAAATCGCCTCCCCGGTACTTCTCCATTTCCCCTTTTAAAGACTGTAATATATGGGCATTGCGCTGTGTGAGAAATGTACTGTCTGTGGTATCCTTTTCTCTGGCTTTTTTCAGATCTTCTTTTGTCCAATTTGTAAAATCAAACAGATATTTTTTATAGTCCAGACCCCAGGTATGTTCCGCTACCAGCATCAGATTCGTCATAAAGTCTCTGAACTTTGGATCATCCCACTCAAACAGCCCCCGGGCTTTCCATTGATCTTTCAGATGGAGCAGGGCGCGGTAACGCATAGTCTTGACAGGATCTGACGCAACGCCGTGGATCCAGGTATCTCCGATCTCTTCTTCCAATACAGGAAGATTATCCTTGAATTTCAAAAGTTCTCTGGCATAGTCATCTATGGTGGATGCCACTACCTCTGCCTTTGGATATTTTTCCCGGATTTTATTCATTTCCGTCTGGATCTCTTCTATAGACTGAGGACCCCGGTTATCTCTTGTGTGTACAAATTCCAGGACTTCATCCATGCCTTCCACATAGCAGGGAGTACCGTAGTCAAAAGAATACTGTACTATGATTTCCTCGTCCCCGTCTTTCCACACAAATGTGGGCGGAACCTCCGGCAGCATGGAAGAACCGTTTACTCCAATGTGCAGATATTTTTTCCCATGGGCGCACATGGCATGGATCATACTCTTTGTATGTCCCGGTACATCTGTCATCTTTGTGCCCATAGTCTTTTTCCCGAACATCTGATCAAGCCTGTCGGAAATGGATAAGTTAAAATCCAGCAGGTCTTCATCCAGAAGTTCTGTTGATGTTGTACAGGCAAGTCCGTGCCAGCAGATATCCCCATTGACGATTGCTTTCTTCAGGTTTTCGCAGTTCTCCTGTGTTCCGTGTTCTAAAAAATAATCAATCAGGTAAGAGCCTACGGTCCAGATAAATTCCTTATGCTCCCTGGTGTTCATCTGCTCTGCCAGCTCCAGCGCATGCGGGATATAGTCAGTTGTATATTTATCTAATACGGACTGCGCCATATCTGTAAAACCAATATCCAAATGTGTTTTAAACACAACATGCACTTTTTTAATTTTTTCTTTCTCCATGTTTTCCCCCATATTCCCTGATATTTTTTACCTGCTATTTTTCCTGAAGCGCCGCAATCTGTTCGTAACTTCCGAATTCTTTTGCAGATGCAACCAGGGCTTCCATATTTTCCGGTTTTGTATTTGCGCCCAAGGCACATCCTGAACTTAGAATAATGCCTTTGCCCTTTGTACTGCGGATAACTGCTTCCGCCTGTTCCCTCACTTTCTCCGGTGTTCCGATACACATAGGATCACTTGGATTCAGATTTCCCATCAGTACAATATCTTCTTTTACTTTACTTCTAGCATATTCCATATCCAGTTTCCAGTCAACTTCCAAAATCTTTGAACCTGCTGTCTCCATATCCTCGATAATTCCCGTAGTATTCCCGCATATGTGAATAGAATATGGTTTGTTTAAATCTGCCACATTTTTTACTACCTGCTGCTCTGCCGGAAGTGCAAACCTCCTGTACATATCCGGAGACACCAGTTCCGGGCTGGCGTATGCATCCCCCATACTGCTCGCATGTGCGATTTTTAACTGTGCTCTCGCGAATCTGCTGTGGGCTTCTGTTGCCCATTCCAGCGCATGTAAAATCACATCCTCATCCTCTGTGAGCAGATCCATCATAAAGTCCTGGGTTCCCCTTAACAGGCACAAAAGGTCAAACGGTCCCTGATCTGCACGTCCTATAATGAAGACATGATCTCCGATCATCTCCACCAATCGCTGGGTAGTCTCCAGCCACTCCGGCAGTCTTCCATCTTTCTCCGGATCCGGCATATGTAAATCATCTATGTCTCTTAAATCCCCTAAAACCGGATTGTGTTCATCAACTGCAGCCACACTGTCTTCCCGGAATATCACCCTGGCTCCGCATGCTTCTGCCAGGCTGGCATCGTCCACATCGATCACACATCCGTCATATCCATACTTTTCCTGGCAGATCCTATGACTTTCCGCCATTAACTTAGGGCTTCTGTTAATCTGCCCTATCGTATATCCTGCTGCATTTGCACTAAACATAAATCCCTGGGGGATCACAGGTATCCGAAAAACAAAGTGAATTTTTATTAAAATTCTTGTTTAATTTTTTTTATCTTTATATCCTTTTTAAAGGAAATATATTTTAAGAAAATACTTAATACTTTTTTATAGAGATTAATCTGCAAAACAAAAAAAGTGGCTATCAGCAGCCACTTCTTTTCTCACTATTTTCATAATTTTATAAATAAAAAACCTGTTAACATTTCTGCTAACAGGAATCTCTCTCACATACCTTCAAAACTACATATGCAAAACTAAAACCATCTCCAACTAAACCGCTTCCATGCATACGCTTCCGTCTCCTTCCACGCTGCACTCTCAGGTCAAGCCCTCGACCGATTAGTAGCAGTCAGCTCCATGCATTGCTGCACTTCCACCCCTGCCCTATCTACCTCGTCGTCTTCAAGGGGTCTTAC
>CALWHD010000073.1 GCA_944380235.1 uncultured Blautia sp. | reverse complement strand
ACAGAGTATTTTAAATATTTTTCATGGTCAGCGCTGCGCTCAAAGTGATAGATCAGTTTGGGATACAGCGCCATATCTTTACTGTTGTTCTGGAGAAGAGGTAGAAGAGGACAGGGCAGAAAAGCTTGCAAAGATACTGAGGGAACAGATTCTCGAACTGAAAAAAAAGCGTACCCGGCAGTCAAAGCTGAAAATCACAGATGCAGAAAAACAATACAAAGAAAGAGCTGTGAAGGGACTTTTGTATGATTTGATTGATGAAATGAACCAAAGGAGAGGGTAAGTTTATGACAGAAAAAAAAGAGAAAAAAATGACATTTGGAAAAGCCGTGTTTGTCTTTGCTTTTGTAGTGGTATCACTTCTTACGGTGACCATTGCACTGGACGGACCGGCGCATATCGCTATGCTGATCTCAGCAGTAATCGCAGGAATCGTGGCAGTATGTTCGGGATATTCCTGGGAAGAGCTGCAGGATGGGATCGGAGATACCATAAAGGCAGCAGTGCCTGCAATTTTAATTTTGCTGGCTATCGGCGTGATCATGGGTGTGTGGCTTCTGGGAGGAATTGTACCTACTATGATTTATTATGGATTGGAGATTCTGTCTCCTTCCGTGTTCCTGCTGGCCAGCTGCCTGATCTGTGCAGTAATATCAACCGCAACAGGAAGTTCCTGGTCTACAGTAGGAACTATCGGTGTGGCTCTTATGGGAATTGGTACAGGACTTGGTGTTCCGGCTGGGATGACTGCGGGAGCAATCATATCGGGAGCCTATTTCGGAGATAAAATGTCACCGCTTTCAGATACCACCAATCTTGCTCCTGCCATGGCAGGAACAGATATTTTCACTCATATCCGGCATATGGTCTTTACCACTGGACCCAGCTTTGTGATTGCCCTGATTTTATATGGAATTCTGGGAATACGGTTTGCCGGCAATGATTTTGATTCCTCTATTGTAAATACCTATTTGGATACACTGAATGACACCTTTATGATCTCTCCTGTTATGCTGATTCCGCCTGTACTGGTCATTGCGATGGTGGTATTGAAGGTTCCGGCGCTTCCGGGACTTCTGGCTGTAGCATTTTTGGGATGTTTGTTTGCAGTGATCTTTCAGGGAGCATCTCTGCAGGAAGTCATCAGCTCTGCTTTTTCAGGATTTTCTGTTGAAACAGGTGTTGCGGAAGTAGACGATCTATTGAACCGGGGCGGTATGACCAGTATGATGGAGATAATCTGTCTGATTCTGATTTCCCTGTCTTTTGCAGGGATCGTAGAAAAAAGCGGTATGGTAAAGATTGTAATAGAAAAAGCACTGAAAAATGCAAAGAAAGACTCCACAGTGGTTACAGTGACTTTACTGTCAACAATTTTTACCAATTTTGCTACTGGCGTACAGTATGTTGCCCTGATCATTCCGGGAAGAATGTTCCGGGATATCTACAAAGAAAGAGGGCTGCATCCGAAAAACCTTTCCAGGGCACTGGAGGATACCGGAACTTTATGCGCACCCTTTGTTCCCTGGGGAACAGACGCAGCTTTTCTCTCCGGAGTGCTGGGAGTTACCACAGGAATCTATGCACCGTTTTGTTTCTTAAATTATATTAATCCGATTGTTTCTCTGATCTGTGCTCAGACAGGATGGACGATTGTAAAGATGGATCAGAAAGAAAAATAATAGAAAAATCTGCAGCAGATATATCTGCTGCGAGATGAAGGAAAAGCAGCCTTCCTATAGTACTTTAAGGTTTGGGAAGGCTGTTTTTCTGCTCTTTAAACTTCGCTGCGGTACTTTCCGGGAGTCTTATTCTCCCATTTTTTAAAGGCAGAGCAGAAACTGCTTTCACTGGAAAATCCGCAGCGATACCCTATTTCTTTTACAGAAAAAGAAGTGGATTTCAGAAGAAATTTGGCGGTGGATATTCTGGTGGAAAGCAGATATTGGTAAGGGGTCATACCAACCTCTTTGGCGAAAATCCTGGTAAAGTAAAAAGGACTCAGACAGGCCTTTTCTGATAAATCTTTCAGTGTGAGAGATTCTGAAAAATGTTCATTGATATAAGAAATACAATCCCTGACGGTATGACCTGGAACCGGTGAATCTTTGGGTACCATATCTACCAGCCGGTTGAGAATATTGGTTATTTCCATGGAAAGGCGGGATTCACAGACAGCAGAACCGGTCTGGAAGGTTTTTAGTATCTGCTCCACTTCATAGGTGATTGTCTGGAAATCCGAAGGTGTCATGACATTCCCCCATTTGCCGATTAAATAGGTATAATAATCTCTGGCAAGAGGACCGTCAAAGTGGATCCATAAAGCTTTCCACCCTGTTGTGCTTTCATACTGATGAGGAGCATAGCAGTCGAGAAACACCAGGCTTCCCTGAGACGCTGTTATGGCTTGTCTTTCCAGACGGATACTGCAGTTTCCCTCCAAAATCAGCATAAAAAGAAAACTGTCCAAACTCCTGCGTTTTAACCGGTAACCTGGTTCATATTGGTACAGCCCGATTTGAGTAAGAGAAAAGAACAGTTTTTTGGCAGTTAGGCTTGGAGTATAAATGTAATATTCAGAATCTGGTGAAATCAGAGCTTCCCGAACTTTCAAAAGCAGAATCTCCTTTCTTTGGCAATATGAAGTATTTTATCATACAGATATGGGAAAGGGAAGGGAGTACAGAGCAATTTTTTGTAATAGATAGGCAAGAAATTCCATTGATAATAAGGGAAAATACGAATACTATTATCCCAGAGATCAAAAAGATAAAGCAAGAAATCAAAATTAAGAACTTTATGAAACAGAAGCAGGAGGAGATTATGAAGCCAGAATTAAGATTTGAGAAAATGAAGATACAGGGAGCAGATTTAGGGCCGCAGTGCTGTGTGCCGGATCTGCTGGGAGAGCATATTTTACAGAATCATCTGGAGTTTCGTCTGGACGAATACGATGAAATATATGAAGGATACGGGCGCAGAAAAAATGCCTATCCTTACCGTCAGTTCAATAGTTATACAAGAAAGCTGAAAGAGAAAGAAATTCGGACAGCAGTATTGGAAAACAGGTATTTGAAGGCAGTTTTTTTACCGGAATACGGCGGAAGACTCTGGGAGCTGTGGGATAAAAATACGGGAAAAAATCTTCTTTATACCAATGATGTGCTGCAGTTCTCCAATCTGGCTGTTCGAAACGCCTGGTTCAGCGGAGGCGTGGAGTGGAATGTGGGAATCATAGGGCATAACCCTTATACCGCATCTCCGCTGTATGCTGCTGAAACAGAGACCTGCACGGGAGTCCCGGTCCTTCGCATGTATGAATATGAGCGTATCCGCAAGGTTCCTTATCAGATGGATTTCTGGCTGGAAGAGGAGGACAGATTTTTGAACTGCCGGATGCGGATTGTTAATGAAAGCAGTGAAGTGGTTCCTATGTACTGGTGGAGCAATATTGCGGTACCGGAATATGAAGGAGGCAGAGCAGTGGTTCCTGCCGACCGGGCATTTACTTATGAGGACGGGGCAGTTTTTAAGGTGGATATTCCTATTGTAAACGGGATTGATATTACCGATTACAAACAAATTCCCAAGTCTGTGGACTATTTCTTTGACATTCCTGATACGAGTCCCAAGTACATTGCCAATGTGGACAAGGAGGGATACGGTCTTTTGCAGGTATCTACCAAGAGATTGAGAAGCAGAAAGCTATTTTCCTGGGGAAACGGTCCGGCATCAGACCACTGGCAGGAATTTCTTACAGACAAAGCAGGAAGGTATGTGGAAATCCAGGCAGGTCTTGGAAAGACTCAGTACGGCTGTATTCCAATGGCGCCTCATACAGCGTGGGAGTGGATGGAACGATATGGTGCAGTGCAGATGACCGACGGAAGCAGTCAGAAATCCCATAGGGAAAGAGCACAGGAAATAACCAATTATTTAAATGCTGCCCATATCCCGGAGCAGATGGAGGCAGTACTGAAAGAAACAGTATCTATGGCAAAGAAACCGGCAAAAATAGTGATGGCAGGCAGTGGATACGGGGCATTAGAGAAACGAGGAAAATGGTCAGAACATCTGAAGTATATTTTCACGGAGGATTCTTTGAAAAAGTGGCAGGAATTTTTCAAAAGCGGGATCCTGCATATGCCGGATCCCGGGGAGATTCCGGATGAATTTCTGGTAGACGGCGAAAATCTGGAATTTTTAACAGATACATTGAGTACCGTGAATAAAGATAACTGGTATGCTCATTATCAGGCTGGAGTGGGATATTTTTCACAAGAGAATTTTGACAATGCAAAACAGGCATTTGAACAGTCCTGGAAGCTTCGGAAAAATCCCTGGGCATGCCATGGTATGGCATGCGTCTGCCTTCTGTCAGGGAAAAAAGAAGAAGGAGCAGATTGGATCTGCAGAGGCATGAAAATGAAAAAGGAGAATTTGTCCTATCTAAAAGAAGGCTTTAAGATTCTGTTTTTATGCAGGGGTTTTTCACAGCTGATTGGTTTCTTTGAAACTCTGGACAGAGAAAAGCAGGAGACAGGAAAATTGAAATTTTATTATATTTCAGCCCTGCACCAGATGGGAAAAAATTCAGAGGCATACCAGCTGCTGGAAGAAAATGGAGGACTGGTGATTGATGATATCCGGGAAGGGGAAGATTCCATAGCACAGCTTTGGAGTGAGCTGTGGGAAAGCCTTTACGGAGAAGAAAAAATGGTTCCCTACCGATATGACTTTAAAGCATTTTAATAAGAGTGCCCCTGCCGCGGCAGGGGCACTTTTGCAGGACTTTCATACTGCTGCGGCAGGGATATCCAGGCAGTTTTCTGCGGAAGCAGGGAAGTTTTTTTATGCAGGCGGTGCCGGCAAACGCGGTCTTTATTACGCAGTTCTTGCCGCCGGATATTTTTGTCAGAATTGACAGAGCGGGAGATTTATGCAATTATATAACATAAGGCATATTTGGAGAGGCCTTTCACAGGAGTTTCCGGATATGTCTGGAAAATCTTTATAAATACATAAATAGAGTAAAGAAGGATCGATATGAGCGAAACACTACTGGAACTTAGAAACATAAAAAAGAGTTTTGGAACTACGGATGTGTTAAACGGAATCGGACTTTCCATCAGCCGGGGAGAATTTATTACCTTTTTGGGCGCTTCCGGATGCGGGAAAACTACTACCCTGAGAATTATCGCAGGACTTGAAAAGCCAGATGAAGGCCAGGTACTGCTGGAGGGACGCGATGTAACGTATCTGGAACCTCATCAGAGGGATGTAAACACGGTTTTCCAAAACTATGCTCTTTTTCCCCACATGAATGTGGAAGCAAATGTGGGATATGGGCTAAAAATCCGAAAAGTCCCGAAAGAGGAAATAAAAAAAAGAGTATCGGATATGCTGAAGCTGGTCCAGCTTGATGGATATGAAAAAAGGATGCCTTCCGAACTTTCCGGAGGGCAAAAGCAGAGAGTAGCTATTGCAAGGGCTCTGATCAACAGCCCGAAGCTGCTGCTTCTGGACGAACCTTTGGGAGCATTAGATCTGAAATTGCGGCGTGCCATGCAGACAGAGCTGAAAAGGCTTCAGAAAAAACTGGGAATCACCTTTTTATATATCACTCATGACCAGGAAGAAGCGATCAATATGTCGGACCGCATTGTGGTTATGAGGGAGGGAAAATTTGAACAGATCGGAACACCCGATGAAATTTATAATTGCCCAAAAACCAGTTACGTGGCTGATTTTGTAGGAAATGCCAATATTATAGAAGGCATTGTGCGGCAGGCAGGAGAAGAAGAAATTCTCGTAGAAACAGAAGGACAGATAGTAAAAGCAGTTTCAGATCCCGGCGTTCAGGCAGGAGATAAGATTTCTCTGGCTGTGCGCAGAGAAAATATGAAAGTCTGCGGTGACTGCGAAGAAGGCCTTGAGGCTGTTCTGAAAGATAAGTCTTTCCAGGCGGGGCAGCTCCATATGACATTAAATTTAAATTCCGGAAAAGAGATTACGGTAAGCCGGTACGGCATGGATGCGCCCCTTTCCCAGGGACAGAAAGTTCGGATCAGCTGGGAGCCGCAGCATGCAGTTCCTGTAGATATAAGGCGGGAGGCATAACTATGGAGAAAAAGAGAAAGAAAAAGCCGGGGCTGTTTCTTACTGTCCTGCCTCTCTATGTATTTACTATCTGTTTTGTGGTGGGACCGCTTCTTTATATGATTGCCTTAAGTTTTGCCACCAATGGAAACGGGAGTGATACCATATGGCGTTTTACGCTGGACAATTATAAGAAAATCGGAGAGCCGGTGTATCTGGAAAGTTTTGTCCAGTCCTTTCAGCTGGCCATCACCAGTACTGTACTCATCATGCTTATGGGATATCCCTTCGGATATTTTATGGCAAAACTGTCAGAAAAAGGAAAGAAAAGAATGATGCTGCTGATCATGATTCCCTTTTGGACCAGTTCTCTGATCCGTATGTACGGCTGGATCATCATTCTTCAGGCAAAGGGCGTATTAAACGGAATTTTAATGAAACTGGGACTGATTCAGGAGCCGCTGAAGATTCTGTATTCCTATCCTGCAGTAGTCGTTGGAATGGTGTATGCCCTTTTGCCCTTTATGATCCTTTCTGTTTACTCCAGTGTGGAAAAGATGGACTGGTCTTTGGTGGAGGCAGCGAGAGATCTGGGTGCAGGACGGGCACGCGCCTTTTTTGATGTGACCCTGAAGCTGACTTTGCCGGGACTTCTGACTGGTGTGATACTGACTTTTATTCCGTCCATGGGACTGTTTTTTATCGCAGATATCCTGGGAGGTAATAAGATTGTTCTGGTGGGAAATGTGATCCAGGATCAGGTTACAAGAGGAAGCAACTGGCCTTTTGCAGCTGCCCTTGCTGTAGTATTGATGATCCTCACGTCCCTGATGATCTGGCTTTATAGAAAAATAACTCATGTGAAAGATTTGGAGGGATTCTTTTGAGAAAAAAATGGAAATGGTCCAACTTATATCTGGGGCTGCTGATCCTGCTGATGTATCTGCCCATTGTGATCGTTGTGGTGTTCTCTTTTAATGAATCCCGCCTTTCCGCCTCCTTTACGGGATTTTCCCTGAAATGGTATGAAGCTCTTGCGGCAGACAGAGATCTGAAAGAGGCTCTGGTCAACAGCATTATTTTGGGAGCTGCAAGCTGTCTGCTCTCAGCTGTTATTGGAACTTTGGGCGCTGTTGGAATGGCGAGAGTCAAATATAAGTCCAAAGGGATGATGGAATATCTTTCCACTATACCGATCATGATTCCGGAGATTATTCTGGGAATGGTATTTTTAGTATTTTTTTCCCTGCTGAATCTCCCATTTGGTATGACAACTCTGATCCTTGCGCATACTACTTTTTGTATTCCGTATATTTTTATGATGGTAAAAGCGCGTCTGGTAGGGATTGACAAATCACTGGAGGAGGCAGCGCTTGATCTGGGGGCAACTCCTGTGAGAGCATTTTTTGATATTACCATTCCCCTGATCGCTCCGGCGATTCTGTCGGGAAGTCTTCTGGCATTTGCCATGTCCTTTGACGATGTGGTGATCAGTATTTTTGTCAACGGACCAAGGCTGAATACTTTGCCGGTGAAGGTTTATGCCCAGTTGAAGACAGGCGTTACACCGGAGATCAACGCTCTGTGCACAGTGATTCTTCTTGTCATTGTCCTGGTGCTGGGGATTTCCGCCCTGGCGGGGAAAAAGACACACAAAAGTAAAGACGGAGAATAGAAAAGAAAGGAAAAGTTATGAAGAAAAAAATAATCGCAGGAATTTTATGCGCAGCTCTTGGGGCAACTATGCTGGCAGGCTGCGGGGAGAGCAAAGAAGAAAATAATAAAGAATTGGTGCTGTATACCTGGGAAGGACTGTTCCCCCAGGAGGTGCTGGACAGCTTTGAAGAAGAAACGGGAATCAGGATCATTAACTCTAACTTCGATTCAAATGAGACAATGTTTGAAAAAGTCCAGCAGGCTGACGGAGGGGATTATGATGTAGTCATCGGAGACGACTATATCATTGAACAGGTGGTAAATGCGGATCTTGCCCAGGAACTTGATAAAGGAAAACTGGACAATTATAAAAACATCAATCCTCTGTATCAGAGTCAGTTTTATGATCCGGAGAATAAATATACCATTCCCCACGGTGCGGGAATCCCTCTGATCGTTTATGACCCGGAACAGGTAGATATTGACATCAAGGGCTATGCAGACCTTTGGGACGAAAGCCTGGAAGATCAGATCGCAACCATTGCCAGCTATCGTGCGGTGGAAGGTATGGTACTGCTTACCATGGGAAAAAGCATGAATGAAGAAGATCCTGAAGTGATCAAAGAAGCAGGAGAGAAGTTAAAGGAACTTGCACCGAATATTCGTATGATTCAGGATACCAACACACAGAATGCCCTGTTAAACGGAGAGGCTTCTGTGGCAATCCTTTACACCTCACAGGTAATCGCAGCATTACAGGAAAATCCTGATTTGGAGGTGGTATATCCGGAAGAAGGGCTGGGATTTGGAATCATGAATTTCTTCATTCCCAAGAATGCCCCGGACACAGAAGAAGCATATCAGTTTCTGAATTACATTCTGGAGCCGGAAGTAGCGGCGGAATGTTTTGATTTCGTAGGCTATTACTGTACCAATAAGGCAGCGGACGATCTGGTAAATCCTGATCTGGTGGTGCCGGATTCTGTGACAAAGGGAGAGATCATCCAGAACGTAAGCACAGAAGCAGAAGAAGTTTATAATCAGAACTGGACAGAGTTTAAGGCTGCCTGTGATTAACCTTGAGAGGTACATACGGCAGAAACTTTGGTCTTGAAAAACAGCAGAAAAACAGCAGGAGCCTGACGGTATTCCTGCTGTTTTTGTGTTACTCCTGTTTTAAATCTGCTGACTCTTCCGGCTTTTCCAGCTCATCAATAGCCATACGGAAGCCATTCTGTGCAGCTTTAAGACGCCAGAAATCAGCTTTTTCAAGATTTTTCTCAGTTCCTTCCCCGTAGCGGTACAGCACGGAGAGATTATACTGAGCGGAAGGAATGTTTGCATTGGCAGCTTTTTCAAAAAGTTTAAATGCTTTTTCCGGGGAGTAAGGAACTGCCTTGCCGGAAAGAAAGTATCCGCCCATACAGCACATGGCTCGGAAATCCCCCTGTGCCGCGGCTTTTTTATACCAGTCGAAAGCTTTGGAATAGTCCGGCTTTACGCCGATCCCTTCTTCCAGACAGCGGCCCATGTTGTACTGGGCATTGACATTGCCGCTCTGGGCTGCCTGCTCCATATAAAGATAAGCCTTTCTCTCATTTTTTTCTACGCCTTTTCCCTGAGCATAAAGGAGAGCCAGGTGCATTGCTGCCTCTGCCTGTCCTTTTTTTGCTGCTTTTTCATACCACTGTGCCGCCTGGATATAGTCTACAGAGGTTCGAATTCCGTTTTCATAATAATAACCCACGCCGTAAATAAAGTCTTTCTGTCCGTTTTCTGCAAGGATTTTTAACTCTTCTACACTGAGATTTAAATTGTTAATATTCATAAATCATTCTCCATTTTCTTTAGAATACCCACAAAGCAGGGCAGTCCGAAAAAATGGACTGGATTGCGCTGTGTACAGCCATTATACCATGCTCTGGCTGATTGGGAAACGAAAAAGTAAACAAATTTCACGTATCTGGAAAAATACAGAAAAAATATTTACAACCAGAGCCCATAGGTCTATAATTAAGAAGTTGATAAAAAACATCAAGTTAATTTCCTGAGAAAGAACCGGGAAAGGGCTTGCTGTGATTATATATATACAAATGGAGGAACAGACCATGCTGGAAATAAGAGATATCTCTTTCAGTGTTTCCGATCAGGAAAGAGATAAAGAGAAGGGAATTTTGGAGCATGTAAGCTTTACCCTGGAAGATAACAAATTTGTGGCTATCACTGGCCCAAACGGCGGCGGAAAATCTACGCTGGCAAAGATTATTGCAGGAATTGAAAAACCTACGGAAGGCCGGATTTTCTTTGATGGACAGGATATAACAGACTGGAGTATTACAGACAGGGCAAAGGCAGGAATCAGCTATGCTTTTCAGCAGCCGGTGCGCTTTAAGGGCGTGACTGTTTTTGATCTGATCAATCTTGCGGCAGGACGGGAGATTTCTCTTTCCGGCGCATGCCAGTATCTTTCAGAAGTAGGCTTATGTGCAAAGGACTATATTAACAGAGAAGTAAATTCCAGTCTGTCGGGCGGGGAGATGAAAAGAATCGAGATTGCAACTGTTATGGCAAGGGGAACCAGGCTTTCTGTTTTTGATGAGCCGGAGGCAGGCATTGACCTGTGGAGTTTTCAAAATCTGATTCATGTATTTGAGAATATGAACAAAGAAAGAAAAGGGTCTATTCTGATCATTTCCCATCAGGAGAGAATCTTAAATACTGCGGATGAGATCCTGGTGATCGCAGAAGGCAAACTGGTAAAGAGAGGCAGCAGAGAAGAAGTTCTGCCGGGACTGCTTCAGGAGGCAGACGGAGCAGACGGCTGCCAGATATGGAAACAGGGAGGTGTGAAATAATGGACAGTATCCAGAAAAATTTATTAGAGGCAATTTCAGGACTTCACGAAATCCCTGAGGGAGCTTACAATATCCGTACAGACGGAAAGACAGAAGCAAGAAACAGCACAGAGAACATTGAAATCGTGCCAAGAGAATCCGGAGACGGAATCACCATTCACATCAAACCGGGAACGAAAAATGAAAGTATCCATATTCCTGTAGTTCTGAGTAAGGCAGGGCTTAAAGAGACAGTATACAATGATTTTTATATCGGAGATGACTGTGATGTGACCATTATTGCAGGCTGCGGAATCCACTGCGGAACCGCGGATGACAGTCAGCATGACGGAATCCACAGTTTTTTCATTGGAAAGAATTCAAAGGTGAAATACATTGAAAAACACTATGGAAGCGGAGATGGAAGCGGAGAGCGTATCATGAACCCGGAAACTGTCATGGAAATCGGGGAAGACAGCTATATGGAGATGGATACAGCGCAGATCAAAGGCGTGGATTCCACTATCAGGAAAACTACCGCAAAACTGGCAAAAGGAGCGGGACTGAAAGTGACAGAGCGTTTGATGACTCATGGGAACCAGACTGCAAAAAGTGTGTTCTTTGTAGATATGAACGGGGAAGATTCCAGTACCAATCTTATCTCACGTTCTGTAGCAAAGGATAACTCCTACCAGCTTTTTGAGTCAAATATTAATGGAAATGCCAAATGCAGCGGACACTCTGAATGTGACGCTATTATTGTAGGAGATGCAAAAGTAAGCTCTGTTCCTGGAATCACTGCCAATAACTCTGATGCTGCACTGATCCATGAGGCGGCTATCGGAAAAATCGCAGGAGAGCAGATTGTTAAACTGATGACACTGGGGCTTACAGAGGAAGAGGCAGAAGAGCAGATCATCAGTGGATTCCTGAAATAATCCGCATATACAAACCTCTGTTTTTATGATACAATAGGGATATCAGTAAAAACGTGAAATACATTTGCAGTATCTGACAGGGACAGAAGACAGCATTTGAACGGGAAGCGGATACTGCAGAAAGAAAAAGCGGGGGTTTTTTATGATTTATAACAATGTGAGGCACGAGTGCAATCTGTACAATTTTTTCTTTGCACCAAGAGGAAACCGCAGAATGATGGAACTGGGGATGAAGATTACCCAGATGTATTTGAATCCTTTTGACCGGATCATAGGGATTATCGGAGCCCAGGATTCAGGAAAGAGTATGCTGATCAAGGGAATGTTTCCCGGTATTCAGACGGTGGAAGGGGATGATGAATTCGACATTCTCAATATGCCCCTCTTGAATTCTGAGGATGTGGGATTTTATACACCCAGGACTTTTCATGTAGATGTAAGGGCAGCGATGAAATATGTGCCCCTGCAGGAAATTGCACAGGCGGTTCAGGATGTGACTGCCAGCAGAAAAAGAGTCATTGTGGAGCATTTTGAGATCCTCTATCCTGTATTGAAGAGAAATGCTGATCTGCTGATCGGTATCGGAGAGGAAGTGCTTGTTACCAGGCCCTCTTTGTTCGGACCTTTGCCGGACAATATTGCGGACATTGTATTTAATTCCCTGATCTACAGGAAGATGGCCCACAGTGCAGAAGATCTGTTCAGCTACTGCGTCCGGGATATGGAACGGCCGGAGTATACCAGGGCAGACATTAAACACGGATTTGTCATACAGTATAAAGAGAAACCCAATTTTGATCTGGAGGAAATAGAAGGGAAAATCAAAGATCTGATCGCCAAGGATCTTCCTATTGTTCCTTATGATGAAGAACATATTAAAATCGGTGATGAGATCATCCACTGCACCGGGCCTTTGATGCATGTGGAGAGCACAGGTAAGATTGAAAACTTTGCATTGGTGAAAGAATATTATTATGAGCCCAGATTCCACTATTATATTGTTGCGGGCACTGTGGGGCATAAAGAAAAAGAGGCGGATGATGAGCTGAATACCATTGAAATTCAGGAAGAAGAATAAAAAAGAGGCAGGTATCTTTTGAGTAAAGGCGGAAAGGGCTTTAGATCCAGCAAGATACCTGCCTTTTATCATCAGAAGTATTCTTTGCGTAATCCTCCATACCTTCTTGACAAATGAATCAGGAAGAGGTATTTTTAATATGTGGTTAGTAATAACTAACAAAAAGGAAAGGCGGAGAAATTCATGGAAAATGGGATTATTTTATTAATTGTAGTGATTGTTCTGATTCTGGGAGTGAAGGGAAGTATTAAACATTTTCAGGGGCAAGGCGGCTGCTGCGGAGGCGGATCAAAGCCTGAGAAAGTGAAAAAGAAAGTGCTGAAGAATCCGAGGATGGGAAAAAAGGTCATTGAAATTGAGGGGATGCACTGTGCTCATTGTAAGCAGAGTGTGACTTCTGCGTTAAACCAGCTGGACGGAGTGGCAGCAAAAGTAAATTTAGCCAGAAAATGTGCGGTGGTATCCTATGACAGGGAAGTAAGTGACAGTGTACTGAAAAAAGCTGTGGAAGATGCAGGTTTTCAAGTAGTGTCTATTCATTAAAAAAGATGACAATAGATGGCACACTTTTCCAGCCGTCTATTGTCACGAATTAACAGAAATCTAGAAAAAACTGTTTTCCATTACTCCCGGGAGCAGCGTGTAAATGGAACAGTTTATTTTTTGTTCGAAGGAATCTTTTATTTCTAATATCTTTTTCCAGCGATCTACAGTGGCAGGCGGTGTTCCGTAACGCAGTGCCACATCTACAAAACGTTTTTCCAAAAGACAGAAGCCGGTCGGAAGGGCCAATGCGTCGCACAGCTGTACAAGACGGTCGTAATCATCATAGACAGCATTTTTGATAAAACGCTCCATAAA
The DNA here is from genome assembly GCA_944380235.1 of uncultured Blautia sp. Taxonomy (GTDB): domain Bacteria; phylum Bacillota; class Clostridia; order Lachnospirales; family Lachnospiraceae; genus Blautia. The sequence continues at coordinate 5,521 of CALWHD010000073.1, read as the reverse complement.
CTGATAATCTTCTTCAGATATGTCAAACTTACCAATTGACGTTTTTATATCCTGTATCATAAAGGCATGAGAAATACATATCTGTGCTGCTTTTTCCCAGCCACGTTCCGCACAAAAACGGTAGCCGTCGATTAAATGTTTTTCTGAACTTATGCCGGCATACCGCCCTATATCATGCAGAAGACCAAAACAATAAGCAGAATCAGAAGATAAGTCATCACAGCGGCATGCTATATTTCTGCAGGCGATTGCAACAAAACGGGAATGATCTACCCAAGGTCCCGGATTTAGTGTTCCTGCATGTTTTAATTCCATTTCAGCTATTTTACAGTTTAGTTCCAATTTGTTTTCCTTTCTCAGATTCGATGTCTGTCCTGAGGGCAAACCATTTGGTATTGCCGGTTTTTATTGTTTTACTGCAGCAGCTCTTATATTTATAAAGATTATTATAGGGGATGAGGAAGAAATATAATATCTTTTTTCTGTCATTTTTTGTTCCTATCCTGCCATTTCCGGCGGTATTCCAGAGGTGAACAGCCTGTGGATTTACGGAAAATCTTTCCAAAATAGCTGGCATTTCCCAGCCCGCAGGCAAAGCCGATTTCTGTTACCGGAGTGGATTCTTTTGTCAGCATTTGACAGGCAATCTGCAAACGGTAACTTTTCATATATTCTGCAGGCGTCATATGCAGGCAGTTCTGAAAAACTCTATAACATTCTCGTTCGCTTAAAAAGGCAGAGGCGGCAAGCTGGGAAATAGAAATTTTTTCTGAGTAGTGCTCGTGGATATATGCCATCATCAATTTTATTTTATCCGTCAATTGATTGGACGAATTTGATTTCTCCTGGAGAACAGGGCGGTATAAGTTTAATAACTTTATCCATATCTGCGATAAAGATTCTCTTATGCGCAGTTCATAGGCAAACTCATTTTCGGATAATTCAAATGCCTTGCGGATTAAATGAAGAATATCTGTATGTGCCGGATTATCGGGACAGAATGCAATCAGTTCAAGCTGAGAAGCTGTGATGAGCGGCGTGACATATTTCTGCTCAATAAGACTTCCATAGGTTCCGCCGATTAAATCAGGTTCAAAGATATGGAGCAGCTGCACATTTTTTTCCTGGTGTGTCTGAATTCTGGTCATGTGCAGTACATTGGAATTGACCATACCGCCGAAGCCGGCAGGAAACACTATAGTCTTGTTTGGTGTATAATATTTTAGTTCGCCGCTTTGTATATAGAATAATTCTATGGCTCTATGCCAGTGCCACGGGACATAAGGCTCTTTGTAATAATCTAATTGGGCCTGTGATGCAATATAGGGAAAATTGGGAGAAAAGCAGGGCAGTTTCTCTTCTTTGCTTCCAGACTGAAATTCTAAACTACGTGTGATTTTCATCTTATACGCCTCCTGGGACTATTTTACCATATTCTGTCTTTGTATGCTGATATTCTTTTATTCTGATCTAAAGATTTTTTGGAAGGTGTTTTCAAAGAGCTTGCTTCTGTATAAAACTATATCCTGCGTCCTTTTTATCTAAAGAAAATGTTCTATAACTCTTCTCAAAAACAGTCACTCGTATTAGAATAAAAACATAAAATTTGAAAAAAGTCTGCTGGGAAAATGAGGAGGGAGTAAGGTGAACACAGTCATCCGTATTCAGAATCTTACAAAATACTACGGAAAACACAGGGGTGTCCTGAATTTGAATCTGGAGGTGAAAAAGGGGGAAATTTATGGATTTATAGGTCCAAACGGCGCGGGAAAGAGTACTGCTATCCGTACTATGCTGGGGCTTTTAAAGCCCAGTTCCGGAAAGACAGAAATTTTGGGAATGGATACCGTTTCCAATAAGACAGAAATCCTGAAGCGGGTGGGCTATATGCCATCTGAGGCTGCTTTTTACAGCTCCATGCGGGTGAAAGATGTAATTGCATTTTCCGCAGACCTGTACGGCAGGGACTGCAGGGAAGAGGCTGGAAAACTTTGCGAAAGGCTGAAGCTGGACACGAAGAAGAAAGTAGAGGAACTTTCCCTTGGAAATAAGAAAAAAGTGAGTATTGTCTGTGCCTTTCAGCACGGGGCAGATCTGTATGTCCTGGACGAACCCACCAGCGGGCTGGATCCGCTGATGCAGAAGGAATTCTTTTCTCTGGTAAAGGAGAGAAATCAGGCAGGTGCGGCGGTATTTTTGTCTTCTCACATTTTAAGTGAGGTTCAGAAATACTGCCACCGGGCGGCGATCATCAGAGAAGGCAGGCTGGTGAAGGAAGATGAGGTGGCAAATATCTGCAGAGCATCAGCAAAGAGGGTGACTGTGCAGGGAATCACAGAAATTTCCGGCATAGAAGCAGCAGATATACAGATGCTGGAGAATGGTATCAGTTTTCTTTACAGAGGGGAAATACGACCGCTTCTGGAAAAACTGTCAGAACTTTCTATAGAAGATCTGACCATTACAGAACCGGGACTGGAAGAAACCTTTCTCCATTTTTATGAAGGAGGAAAAAGGGCATGACAATCGCAAAAATGGAAATAAAAAGAAACATAAAATCACTTCTGATCTGGAGTGCAGTCATAGGCGGAATGATCATGCTCTGTCTTCTGTTGTTCCCGCAGCTGAAAAAAGAGGTAGATTCCCTGGAAGAAGCACTGAAAAATATGGGCGGACTTACTTCTGCTTTTGGGATGGACCGTCTGAATTACGGTGAGATTATGGGATTCTACGGAATCTACGGAGGCAGCATGCTGGGAATCGGAGGTATGTTTTACAGTGCAATTCTGGGAACCGGTATGCTTGCAAGGGAAGAACAGGAACACACAGCAGAATTTCTTCTGACACATCCGGTGAGCAGGGAGAGAATCTTGTTTCAGAAACTGGGTGCTATGGTGTTTTTGCTGGTCTTGATGAACGGAATCGTGATACTGTTTTCCTGTACTTCTTTTGTGATGATAGGAGAGGAGCCGGACTGGAAGATTTTCTGGATCTATCATGGAGCACAGCTGCTGATGCAGGCGGAGATCCTGGGAGTCTGCTGTGGGATTTCTGCGTTCATTCGAAGAGGCAGTATCAGTCTGGGAATAGGAGTGGCAGCATTGCTCTATTTCCTGGGACTTTTCAAGAATATTGCAGAGAAGGCGGATGCAGTAAAATACATCACACCTTATGCCTATGGAGATGCGGCGGAGATCATTTCTGAAGGCGGCCTGGATGGAAAGCTCGCAATCCTGGGGATCGCCTATGGATTTGCAGGAGTTGCTGTGGGACTGTGGCACTACCGGAGAAAAGATATTTTATAGGTTTTTATTGATATACATCAAAGGAGCGGCAACTTTTTTCAGTGCTTTTATTTTGACAGTCTTGCGTCGGAGGACATCTTTTGCTATAATCAGTACAGCAATTTAATGCGTTAAATGATGAATATTCCGGATGGGAGAAGGATAGAATGCAGCAGATAAAGAAGAGACAGAACGGGGAATTGTTTCCTTATAATATATTTCTGATCGGTTTCATGGGATCAGGGAAGAGTACAGTTTCCCAGTGGATGAAAAAAAGATATGGTATGGAACGTATCGAGATGGACCAGCTGATCGAAAAGAGACAAAAGATGAGTATTTCAGAGATATTCCGTATTTATGGAGAAGAATATTTCCGCAGCCTGGAGACCGATCTTCTGGTGGAAATGCAGACAAAGAGAAATGTTGTGGTTTCCTGCGGAGGGGGTGTCCCCATGAGGGAATGCAATGTGCAGGAAATGAAAAAAAACGGAAAAGTGGTCCTGCTGACAGCAGCTCCTCAAACGATACTGGAGCGGGTCAGAAACAGCCATGACCGTCCTCTTCTGGAAAACCATAAAGATGTGGGGTACATTTCCGAACTGATGGAAAAAAGAAGAATAAAATATGAGGCAGCCGCAGATGTGAGGATTGAGACAGACCAGAAAGACATGCAGGAAATCTGTGAGGAGATCATAGAGAAGCTTCAGAAACTGGAGAAGGGAGAATGCCCTGATGCAGAAGAAAGCGCTGCCTGCAGATAAGAAAGCGGAAACGAAAAGAGCGTTTCCGCTTTTCTTATCTGCGTATCTGTTGCTTTAAGATTCCCGAAGCAGATCCTCCTGTAGTTCAAAAGTTTCCAGTCCATTGACTGTATTGGCCGCCCGGTAGGCTGAAGGCGAAAGCTGGCAGAATTTATTGAAACACCGGTTAAACTGGGAAAAACTGGTGAATCCGCACTGCTCTGCAATGTCTGTGATCTTTTCACTGGTAGATAAAAGAAGCAGCTGGGCATTTCGGATGCGGGTCATCTGAATGTAATTGATCAGCGTAAAACCTGTAACAGCCTTAAAGCTCCGGGAAAGATAGTAAGTACTGATAAAAAATTTCTGAGAAATAAATTCCAGGGAGAGCTCTTCCTGATAATGACTGTGTATGTAAGCTGTGATACTGTAAATTTTATCTTCAATGGTCTGTCCGGCGTTTTCCGGAAGATAGCAGTTTTGGTCCTGCTCTTCTGACAGGAGTACGAGGAATTCCAGAAATTTATTGTGGATCAAAAGATTTTTCGATTCACGTGAAGAGTCAGAAAGCAGGAAGATTTCATTTAAGATTTTAAACAGCGCTTGTTTCTGGGTTTCTTCAAAACGGAAAATCGGGATTTTTTCGTTAAACAGCGCTGTTATTTTTGCGAAGACAGACCCCATGCCATAGTACATATTGGATGAAAAACGGAAGTTGATGATCAGGCGCTTACTGGGATATCCTTTGGGATAGACTGTTTTGTGCAGAAGGGAAGGTCTCAGAAGAACAAGATCGTGCATTTTCAGTTCATAATATTTTCCGTTGATCAGATGTCCTGCAGATTCCTCCAGAGGAATCATTATCTCATAGAAGGAATGGAAATGCTGGAACTGCATATTCAGTTTATAAGAACGCTCATCATAATCAAAAAAATAGTAAAGGGGATCTGCGGGGGTGTTGATTCTGTACAAATGATTTTTTTCATATAAAGAGATACCTTGGATCAGCATAACGAAGCTCCTTTCCTGTCAATATCATAAATTTGTGATATGAAACAAAGTTTTTATATTGTATATATTAAACAGAAAAAGCAAAATATGCAATGTGAAATGGGAGAAAAAGCAAAAAACGTGTAGAGATGGTAAGAAAAGATATGGTATAGTAATTCCAGTAAAGAAAAAGTAAACAAATTATAAAAAGAATTACAGAGAATTATACAGCAATTAGACGGCTGACGAAGACGGGCAGAAAAATTTCATGTAAAATTATTAGAGAGAATGCCTGAAACCTGAGAATTGTCGCAAGATAAGGTAGGTACTTTTTTTGCGCCCAAAATCAGGAAAAAATCTGTAAAAAAGAAAAATTGACAGAAAGGAAGGCGCATATGGGAAGATTAAATTACAAAATCGGGTATGATGATTCCATAAACAGATGGTGGATCACAAATATGCAGAAAGAACCCTTTGATTCCCCGAAAGAGACTTTTGAGGCGGAGG
>CALWHD010000072.1 GCA_944380235.1 uncultured Blautia sp. | reverse complement strand
AAAGGAATATTTGACAACCTGAAAAAGGGTATGCCGGTTTCTATCGGAGACTTTACTTTAAATCCGGACCAGAGATTTTATATCCTTTCGCTTGCCCCGAATGCGGCGAGACTTTCTGTACGTTTTTTTTATCAGGATTCTTTTGGAAATATATTGAAGAATCTGTCTGCGCATTACGAGCGGATGTCAATGGTGAAACCATCCTGGGAGAACAGAGAATATATGGGAGTCAGGGATATGCTTTCGGAGACAGTAAATCAGAATGCAAAGGATAAATCTCCTGTTCCCAATATGGCGGCGTTCGTACTTCAGGCAATTCTGTCAGGCGCCAGGTATCCGGCCAGTCTTTATACGGATGTGTTGATTCGGATTCGTGCGGAGCAGGGAAAGGTTACCTGGGGAAGAGCGGCGATCATCAAAGCATATCTGATACGAAATGGAAACTGGAAGGAAGGAGAGAATTATATGGGATTGAATGAAGAGAGCAGGGAGATGGCTTATGTACTTGGAAGGCTGTTTTCTGTATTAGAATCCATTCAGATGGATGCAAATCCGGGAATCAAGGCGACGATCCGTGACCGTTATTTTAATTCTGCGTGTGCAACGCCTGCATCGATTTTTCCAGTGCTTATAAAATTGAAGAACAGTCATATGAAAAAACTGGAGAGAGATAAGGGCAGTGCAAAATTATATTATGAAAAATTGTTGACCGAACTTATGGGAAAACTGGATGAATATCCGAAACGTCTGTCATTGGAAGACCAGGGAAAATTCATTCTGGGATATTATCATCAGGTACAGAAGAAATATGAAAAAAGGGAGGAAAAGTAAATGAGTGATGTAATTAAAAACAGGTATGAATTTGTCGTGCTGTTTGATGTGGAAAACGGAAATCCAAATGGGGATCCTGACGCCGGCAACATGCCGAGGATTGATCCTGAAAGCGGATTGGGGATTGTGACAGACGTATGCTTGAAGCGGAAAATCAGAAATTATGTTGAGACGGTCAAAGAAGATGCAGAGGGATTTCAGATCTATATTAAGGAAGATGTACCTCTTAACAGAAGTGACAGAGAGGCATGTAAAAGTCTTGGGATCGAGGAGACAGAAGATAAAAAAGTGACAGATGCGCTGAAAAAATTAAAGAAAAGTGATCCGGATGCAGATATCAAATTAAGAGATTATATGTGTAGGAATTTTTATGATATTCGTACATTTGGCGCTGTTATGACGACTTTTGTGAAGGCATCATTAAACTGCGGGCAGGTCAGAGGTCCAGTACAGATCGGATTTGCAAGAAGTATTGACCCGGTCATCAGCCAGGAGGTAACGATCACAAGAGTAGCGATCACCACTGAGAAAGATGCGGAAAACAAAAGCACTGAGATGGGAAGAAAGAGCATTGTTCCTTATGGCTTATATCGCACAGAGGGATATGTATCTGCGAATCTTGCCAGAAGAGTGACAGGTTTTTCCGAAGATGATCTGAAGCTGCTGTGGGAAGCAATCATCAATATGTTTGAAAATGATCGCTCGGCGGCAAGAGGAAAAATGGCAGTTCGGGAACTGATTGTATTTAAACATAGTAGAGAACTGGGAGACTGTCCGGCATATAAATTGTTTGATGCAGTGGAAGTCAGGAAAAAGGAAGATGTGGAATATCCAAGAAAATATCAGGACTATACAGTGGAAGTACATGAAGAAAGGATACCAGATTCTGTTGAAGTGAAAAGGATGGTATGATGGAATATTCAGAAGACGATTATCTGATGATTTCAGGAATTCAGCATTTCAAATTTTGCCGGAGGCAGTGGGCTCTGATCCATATTGAACAGCAGTGGGCGGAAAACGTTCATACTGTCACAGGAGAACTGATGCATAAAAAAGTGCATGATCCTACTCTTAGGGAAAAGAGAAAAGACGTCATCGTTGCCAGAGCCCTTCCGGTTTCTTCCAGAGAACTGGGGATCAGCGGCGAGTGCGATCTGGTGGAGTTTCACAAATGTGAGGATGGGATAAAGCTGCATGGTCACAGAGGACTTTACTCGATTTATCCGGTGGAATATAAGAAAGGAAAACCTAAACTGTCAGAGGAAGATAAACTTCAGTTGGCGGCACAGGCGATGTGTCTGGAAGAGATGTTTTCTGCACAGGTGCCGGCAGGAGCAATTTTTTACGGAGAGACAAGAAGACGCGAAGCTGTGGAGATTACAGAAGAACTGCGCAGTGAAGTGAAAAATATGTTTCGCGAGATGCATGAGTATTATGCAAGAAAGTATACGCCAAAAGTGAAATACAGCAAGTCCTGTAATGCGTGTTCTCTCAAGGACAACTGTCTGCCCAGACTGGGAAAATCAATTTCAGTGAAAACATATATCGATCAGATGCTGAAGGAGGAAGAAGAATGAGAAAACTGTTGAATACATTGTATGTTACTTCTGAAAACAGTTATCTGTCTCTGGATGGGGAAAATATAGTTGTCCTGGAGGATCAGAAAGAATTGGGAAGGATACCTCTGCATAATCTGGAAGGAATCGTTTCCTTTGGTTATCGCGGGACAAGTCCGGCATTAATGGGGGCTTGTGCGGAACGAAATATTTCTTTGTGTTACCTTACTCCGCAGGGAAAATTTCTGGCACGTGTCTCTGGAAGAATCAAAGGAAATGTGATATTAAGAGAGCAGCAGTATGCAAGTAAAAATGATGAAAAAATAAGACTGGGAAATGCAAAAAACTGCATACTGGGAAAGGTATATAATGCCAGGTGGGTTCTGGAAAGAGCAATGAGAGATCATTCGATGCAGATTGATACAGAACGAGTAAAAGAGGCCTCTGTTTTTTTGAAAAATGCTTTGGAAAGGATACGGAATGCGAAATCAAAAGATCAGTTAAGAGGATATGAAGGAGAGGCGGCGAGTATTTATTTTGGAGTATTTGATGAACTGATCCTCCAGCAGAAAAAAGATTTTGTATTCAGAGGACGAAATAAGCGTCCGCCTCTTGATAATGTGAATGCATTATTATCTTTTGTATATACTTTACTGACAAACAGTATTACTTCGGCTTTAGAAAGTGTAGGGTTGGATCCCTATGTAGGATACCTTCACACGGATCGACCGGGTAGAGCTTCGCTGTCTTTGGATATGATAGAGGAACTTCGAGCAATCCTTGCCGATCGTTTTGTTTTGACATTGATCAATAAGAAGATTGTCAGCGGGAAGAATTTTTCTGTGAAAGAAAACGGTGCGGTACTCATGGACGATGAGCTGCGGAAAAAGGTGCTGGCAGAATGGCAGAACAAGAAAAAGGAAACTATTACACATCCTTATTTGAAAGAAAAAGTCGAATGGGGAATGGTTCCTTATGTTCAGGCGATGCTCCTTGCACGATATTTAAGAGGTGATTTGGACGGTTATCCAGTATTCCTGTGGAAGTGAGGTGGGAAAATGCTCGTACTGATCACATATGATGTGAATACTGAGACTGCCGCAGGAAGGAAGAGACTGCGGAAAGTTGCAAAGCAATGCACGAATTATGGCAGACGAGTGCAGAATTCTGTTTTCGAATGTATTCTGGATAATGCTCAGTGTGTTACTCTAAAGGCTATATTAGTAGATATTATTGATGAGAATGTTGATAGCTTGAGATTTTATTATCTGGGGAATAAATATCAAACGAAAGTAGAACACATAGGCGTTGATCGTGGAATTGCAGTAGATGATACTTTGATTTTGTGATAATATGAAAGTGCGAATAAGAAGCAGACATAAAAATGTAGGGGGATTCGCACTCTAAAATGTGCACAAATGAAGTGGAGTGTAGAAAAAAGAGGGGATGGAAAAGGGGAAAATTAAACTATATAAAATGATAATTTATTGATTTTTGCTAAAAATTGGAATAAATTTTTGGATGAAATTGCTGTCGCTCCCCTCGTGGGAGCGTGGATTGAAATACCCCCGGAAGGCCTTAATCGCAGGCGGCGCAATTCGTCGCTCCC
>CALWHD010000071.1 GCA_944380235.1 uncultured Blautia sp. | reverse complement strand
TTTGTACTGTTTACCACCTGTTGCAATAATTGCGTACATATGGCACCTCCTATTATCATTACTCGCCAAATATGGTGACCGGAGAACCGGTACTTATACCTCTTTGTGCGGCATACGACATTATATTAGCAGTAAAATTCCAATTCGTCAATAACTATTTTCAAATTTTTACAGAAAATCTCTTATGATCCCCCATGCAAACAAAGCCATTCCCAAAACAATAGGAAGAACGGTCAGGATCACCAGGACTGCCAGGATCCCATTCGATTTCAGGTATCGCTGCTCTTTTCCCTCTTCGCCCTTTCTCAGAAGAAACGCCGCCGTATAAAATCCAAAAGGCGCGATGCATGCCGAAGCAAAATAAATTCCAAGAAAAGCAATAGGAAGTCCCTGCTGCATCAGCATCTGTGCTGCCGCTTCGCTGCTCTGGTCTGATGAAAAACCAGCCAGAAAAGAAGGAAGAAAATTATTAATAAAATGAAAGAGAGCAGGATAGACCAGATTCTCGGTTCTGACCATAAGCCAGGTCAGCACTCCGCCCAGCAAAGCCGTAGGAAGGAATCTCCAGATATTTCCATGGAAAATGCCGAAAAGCCCTCCCATCAGAAGGACCAGCCAGAAAGTACTGTGAATCCTTGACTGAAAACTTTTCAGTATGAACCCCCGGTGCAGAGCCTCCTCACAGACTGCAGGCATAACGCTGCTGATAAGTACGGAAATCAGAACTGGAACACTTCCCATGAAACTATTTAAATAGTCACTCACTCCAAAAATCTGCTGCGGAAAAAAATATGCTGCTGTCATCGTCAAAGGAATCACTACCGTATATGCTGAAATCCAACACAGAAAAACAGCCGAAATTTTCCTCCACTCCGGTTTTTTTACAGGAAAAATTTCCTGAAAAGGCACTTTTAATATCTTTGCGCCCCCTGTGCTCAACAGCAGGAGCAGCAGCTCTGTGAGAGCAAGTCCGTACATCCCAAATTTTCTCTGAACCCAGGCAATAACCGTGTAAAAGCAGACCATTACCAGCAGAAACATAAGAATTCCATGGACTGGTTTTAATGTTTCCCTGTTTTCCTTATTTCCATTCCAGATTGGTTCCATTTAAGACCGCCTCTTTCAAAATATCATCCTCATATACCAACTTCAAAGAAAAGAAAGGGCATTCCTGTTCCAGAAGACGAAAGAATATTTTATCTCCTTCCCATAGATTCAGGGAAAAAATGTCCTTCTTTTCCACCCATTCCAAAGTTCCTTCATCGCATTGCGCAAGTGTCCCTTTATATCCGTCTGCGGTGTACAGGCACATATATTCTGTTTCCTGTACGCCGCCTGCTTTCAGACTGAAAGTTATAATTCCACGAAATCTCCAGGAAATCAGCGTCAGTCCGGTCTCTTCCTTCACTTCTCTTAAAAGACATTCTTCCGGACTCTCGTGTTTCTCGAAATGTCCGCCTACACCGATCCATTTATCCTTATTTACGTCCTTTTCCTTTGCTGTCCTGTGAAGCATAAGATATCTGGATTCATCTTCAATATAGCAAAGTGTTGTAAAACTGGAACGCTCTGACATCTTTATCCCTCCTGTCCAGGAGAAAAAATCTCCTTTACCTCCTCGCAAAGAGGTTTTCTTACTTTTTTTCTGGTAACTTCTACAATATCCAACGCTGTGATATCCACCACTGATGCTTTTACAGAATCCTCATTCAGATACTTCTGCAAGGTTTCCATCAACAACCTTTCATCCTCCTCACTCTTCATGTTAATGAAATCTATAAGGATGATCCCTGAAAGATTTCTGAGTCTCAGCTGGTAAGCAATCTCTCTGGCAGCCTCCAGATTCATCTTCCGGTAAGTCTCTTCCTGATCTTTCTTCGCTGTAAATTTTCCTGTGTTTACGTCAATAGATACAAAAGCTTCTGTCTGTTGGATCACCAGAAATCCCCCTGATCTCATCCAAACCTTTTCATTCAGAGCCTGCTCCAGCACCGTTTCCAGACTATACAGTTTATAAAGGGGCAAAAGATAGTCTTCATAAAGCCGCACAGGAATCTTCCTGCTTTGAAAACACTCCATATAACTGCAGATATGATCATACAATGCTTTGTCATCTGTGAGGATTTCATCTGCATACTGCCCGCAGGCATCCTGGACTTCCTTTAGATACTCTGGAATGCTTTCTTCCAAAAGAGAAAAACATGTACGGCTTTCTGCCTTATGAAGCACAGTCTCCATACGTTTCTTCAGCATTTCCAGCTCCCTTACGATCTCCTCGCTGGAAATACCCCGGCAGTTGGTCCTGACAATGATACCCACATTTTCAGGCTTTTTATCTTTTAAAAGAATTCGTATCCTCTTCTTTTCTTCCTCCGGAAGTTTTCTGGAAAATCCCATCTCTTTTCTCTCTGTAGTAAGCACCAGATAGCGTCCTGTAAAATTCAGGTTGCGGGATACACTGGGAAGCTTGTTCTTCATTCCCTCCCTGCAGACCTGTACCACAAGTTCATCGCCTATCTTCAGTTTTTTTTCTTTTTCGCTTAGGGGGT
>CALWHD010000070.1 GCA_944380235.1 uncultured Blautia sp. | reverse complement strand
TTCCAGTGAAGCATCGGGGATTCGAACCCCGGACAACTTGATTAAAAGTCAAGTGCTCTACCGACTGAGCTAATGCTCCATAATGTCAACTGGGCTAACTGGATTCGAACCAGCGAGTGCAGGAGTCAAAGTCCTGTGCCTTACCGCTTGGAGATAGCCCAAGACCGCCTTACGGCTAAGGTGGATAAAGGGATTCGAACCCTTGGCCTCCAGAGCCACAATCTGGCGCGCTAACCAACTGCGCTATACCCACCATATATTTCTCTGCACTTCTCAGTGCAAACGTGCTTGGAGGGATTCGAACCCCCGACCCACGGCTTAGAAGGCCGTTGCTCTATCCAGCTGAGCTACAAACACAACTCACATCAGATAGTTCTGATGAAGCGGGTGATGGGAATCGAACCCACATATCCAGCTTGGAAGGCTGGTGTTCTACCACTGAACTACACCCGCACGATTTTTATTTTGAAACAGTCGGGGTGACAGGATTCGAACCTGCGACCTCCTGGTCCCAAACCAGGCGCTCTAGCCAAGCTGAGCCACACCCCGTGGTGTTTTTTCATGCCTGCCAGGCGTTCTTTCCCGGCGACGCAATTAAATATACCATACCGTTTCTCAAAAGTCAACACTTTTTTTACATATTTTTTGTTTTTTTAATTTTCCAGATAATTAATGGTAAAATGAGCTTCTCCGTCTCTGTCAATCTCCATGATAAGATAGCTGGGCTTTCTCCCCCACTGCCTTGGATAGGAAATGCTGCCCGGGTTCAAAACAGTCACCTCATCATCAATATCAATCTCCGGGCGGTGTGTATGTCCATACATGGCAATATCGATATTTCTGGACACAGCTTCCTCCTTAAGCCTCTCTGTTCCCACAGAAACACCGTAATAATGTCCGTGGGTAATCAGCACATGGTATTTTCCCAGCCAGAATTCTTCCTCTCTTGGCAGGTCAGAAAAAAAATCATTATTTCCGCTTACAATATGCGCCGGACATTCAGCCAGTGCCTCTATATAATCTTCATGTCCTTCCACATCTCCCAGATGGATCAGCTGGTCAATGGGGCTGACACGCTCCAGCACTTTTTCCAGATTACTCTCATGTCCATGGGTATCGCTGACGATCAGTATCTTCATACTGTAAAATTCTCCCTCTTTTTACAATAAATCTTCTTTTTCTAAAAGTTCCTTCATCTTTTTCAATGCATTCCCTCTGTGGCTGATGCTGTTTTTCTCCTCTCTGGACAGTTCCGCGGTGCTGACGCCTCTGTCAGGCAGATAGAAAATAGGATCATAGCCGAATCCGTTTTCCCCTCTTTCTTCATAACCAATCATGCCTTCTATGGTTCCGCGCACTACACATTCTCTTCCGTCGGGAAACGCTGCAGCAATAGCACACACAAACCGCGCAGTTCTTTCTTCATCAGGAACTCCTGCAAGCCTGTCGATAAGATTTTGATTTTTTATCTTGTAGGAGGTATCTTCTCCCATATATCTGGCAGAATAGATTCCCGGTTCCCCGTTCAGATAATCAATCTCCAGTCCGGAGTCATCTGCAAGGACCATTTCTCCTGCAAGTCTGCATACAGCACGGGCTTTGATGAGAGCATTTTCCTCAAAGCTTTTTCCATTTTCTTCAATGTCCGCCTGGATCCCTGCCTCCTTCATAGAGAGGATTTCCACAGGAAGATCCCCTAATATTTCCCGTATCTCTTTCATCTTATCTTTATTTCCTGTAGCAAAAATCAATCGTTTCATTCTTCTCCCCTACACTCCTTTTCCTCCTGCGGGTGCTTTTTCCTGGGCGGTTTTGGTCCCAGGAACTGGTAAAAGTAAGTTTTCATCATTCCGTTATACAGTTTTCTGTTCTTATCAGCTTTTCTTCCGATATAGCGCTCTGCATCACTGTACGCAGTGATAAGATACATAGACCAGGAATCCAGTCTTTGGAAACTCTCTCCTATGGTCTGATACAGCGCTGGCAGGTTTTTCTTTTCCTCAATGCGCTCTCCATAGGGAGGGTTTGAGATGAGGAAACCATATTTTTTCGGGTGATTAAGATCTTTCACATCTCTTTGCTGGAAATGGATCAGCTTTTCCACCCCTGCAAGCCTTGCGTTTTCCCTTGCCGCCTTCACAATCTCCGGATCCAGGTCGTATCCCTGGATATCCGTCTCAATATCAAGATTTACTCTCTCCCGCGCCTCATCATGGGCATAATACCAGTGCTTCCTGGGAATCAGATTTTTCCATTCCTCGGAAAGAAAGCTGCGGTTCATACCAGGGGCGATATCAGCCGCCATCATGGCAGCCTCTATGGGAAAAGTCCCGCTTCCGCAGAAAGGATCTACCAAAATCCGGTCCTTATTCCAGGGGGTCAGCATCAGCAGACCTGCTGCCAGAGTTTCTGTGATAGGCGCTTTACTGGTCAGCTTTCTGTATCCCCGCTTATGTAGGGAAGGTCCTGTGGTATCAATCCCGATTGTAGCCATATCCTTCAAAAATGCAACCCGGATAGGAAAACTTGGTCCGTCCTCCTGAAACCATTCCAGATGATATACGGATTTCAGTCTCTCCACCACGGCTTTTTTCATAATCGACTGAATATCAGAGGGGCTGAATAATTTGCTCTTTACAGAATTCGCTTTTGCCACCCAGAATCTTCCGTCCTGGGGAATGTATTCTTCCCATGGAAGTGCCTTGGTCTTCTCAAACAGCTCGTCAAAAGTCCCTGCTTTGATCTTAGCCACTTTGATCAGCACACGCTCTGTGGTGCGCAAAAAGATATTTGCCCTGGCCACTGCTTCCTCATCCCCCAGGAAGGTAACCTTTCCGTCTTCCACTTCGGTGATCTCATATCCCAGATTCTGGATCTCCCGTTTCAGCACCGCCTCCATTCCAAAATGACAGGGCGCGATCAGTTCAAACTTTTTCATGAAAGCTGTAACTCCTTCACAATTTCTCCTTCAAATCCACGGATACTGAACACTCCATCCTCTAAAATTCCATATGTTGGGATATTTCCTTCCTTGGGAATAGATACAGAACCTGGATTTAAGATCGTATACTTTTCTTTCTTTTCTGCTCTGAGCACATGGGTATGTCCATGAATAAAAATGTCCCCGTTTTTCATAGGCGGCAGATTTTCTTCATTATATATGTGCCCGTGACTGGCGTAGATTGTCCTTTCCCCATCCAGAAGAATACAGTAATCTGCCATAATGGGGAACTGCAGTACCATCTGGTCCACCTCAGCATCACAGTTGCCTCTTACAACATAGAGCTGGTCTTTGTATTCATTGAGCATGGCAATGACTTTCTTAGGCGCATAGTCTTTTGGCAGGTCATTGCGTGGTCCGTGATAGAGCAGATCCCCAAGAAGGATCAGGCGGTCCGCCTTCTCTGCTTTATATGCCTCCAGCATTTTCTCACAATAGTAAGCAGAACCATGGATATCGGATGCAAACATATATTTCATTCTCTTTTGTCTCCTTTATTTTCAAGTTTCTTTCATTCTACTATGCTCTGTAGAAAAATACAAGTTAGAACCTTGATAACAGCGTATTCCTCCCACTACTGATTTCACTCTGTATCCTTTTTTCATCAGTGTCCTTGCGGCAAAAAGACTGCTTCCCCCTCTCTCACAGTAGAGAATCAGTATTTTTCGCCTTGGGATTTTGTTACAGGTTCCAATCTCCTCGTAGGGAATGTTCACCGCAGTCTTAAAGTGACTTTCTTTGTAAGCTTTTCTGTCCCGCAAATCTATAATTACTGCATCTTTTCTGTCCAGATAGTCATCCAGCTCATCTGCAGATATTGTCTCAATACTGACCATAAACTTTATCCTTTTTCTTTTAGTATATACAAATTCCTCTGCCTTGTTTTCTGTCTTTCCTGATTGGATAGAGGAAACACTTTCCCCTATCGCGCAAAAAGAAGCTCCGGCAAAATGCCGAAGCTTCTTCTTGTGGTTTTATCTGTATTTATTCATAGTCATATGCAGATTTTGAGCTGTTCCTGGATGCAGAATTTTTATTCTTTGAGCTTGAGCTGTTCTGCGCATTCTGTGAACTGTTGTTCTGTGCATTCTGTGAGCTTCCGTTCTGCGCATTTCTGGTTCCGCAGTTTTCCACATAAGTGTTTTTGCTGTTAGAAGCTGCTTTGTTTCTGCTGTTTTCACTGCTGCTGTTTCTAGCCATTGTAATTACCTCCTGAATAAACAATTTTTATTACAGTCCTAGTATCTCTGACTGGGACCGAAAATATTCTCCGGAGGCAAAAATAAATCCTGCATTTTTTAAGAGTATTGTAATAAAAAAATAATATTATTGCTTTTTTTTTACTTTTATATTATAATGTGATATGTAAAAAGAA
>CALWHD010000069.1 GCA_944380235.1 uncultured Blautia sp. | reverse complement strand
TGATTTCTATGGTTTTCTGTTTCTTCTTAGCTTCCTTTTCTTTTCTGGCTAATTCGTACTTATACTTCCCATAATCAATAATTTTACAAACCGGCGGCTTTGCTGTAGGAGCAACCTTCACAAGATCCAGCCCTGCTTCCGCTGCGTGTTTCTGCGCTTCTCTGGCAGACATGATACCCAGCTGTTCTCCGTCTGCGCCAATGAGACGTACCTCTCTGTCTCTGATTTGTTCGTTAATCATTAAATCGCTAATAGTCGTGCACCTCCATAATATTGAATCTCACATTTTTGAACCTTCTTGTCAGGAAAGAATAAGAATCTACAGAGCGGTTTTCTATCTGATGCAGTGCATGGGAAGCAGGCCCTGCCAGCTTCCGGTTATCACAAAAAAATGGATAACAATCCTGTTATCCACCCATGTTCCGCATAAGAAAACGCTGTGCGCTTCATTACCTTATAAACCGTTAGTCACTCATTTGTGCTAAGGTGAGAGTGGATACTCTGCTTTCTTTTTCTTTTTCAGACTTATATAGATTATCATATCTGCGAATAAAAAGCAAGGAAAATTTTTCTTCTTTTTTCTTTTTTTTTTTTTTTACTTTCCCGCAGAAAAATCTTGTTTTTTCCCCTTATCAATGGCATAATTATGACTAAGTACCATATAAAAACGGTATTTCTTTAAAGTTCTATATTTCTAAAGCACGCCATAGAGCTTTAAAAGTAAAACTATGAAAGAAGGAGTTGTTATGGAGAAAAAAAGAGGTTCATTCTCAAGCAAAATGGGATTCGTCCTTGCCGCTGCCGGTTCTGCCGTAGGTCTTGGCAATATCTGGCGTTTCCCCTATCTGGCAGCGAAATACGGGGGTGGAATATTTCTGCTGATCTATCTTATCCTTACCGTAACCTTTGGTTTCACCCTGATGATCACAGAGATCGCTATCGGCCGAAAGACCGGACTGAGTGCGGTAGGAGCTTTCAAGGTGCTGGATAAGCGTTTTAATTTTGTAGGCTTTTTCGCCTGCCTGGTACCCTTTATCATTACGCCCTACTACTGCGTAATCGGAGGCTGGGTCATCAAATATTTTGTAACCTTTGTTACCGGGCATGTGGCAGACTCTGCCAGTGATACTTACTTTACTACCTTTACCAGCCAGACAGTATCACCGCTTGTGTGGTTCTGCATCTACGTACTGCTGACTGCTGTCATCGTCATCCTGGGCGTGGAGCGCGGGATCGAAACAGCAAGCCGGGTGATCATGCCGGTCCTCCTGGTCCTGATCGTAGGTGTTACCATTTACTGTATCACACGTCCGGGCGCGGGGGAAGGGGTAAAATATTACTTACTGCCTGACTTTTCCAAATTCTCTGCCACTACAGTGCTGGCAGCTATGGGACAGCTTTTTTACTCTCTGTCTCTTGCCATGGGTATTATGATCACCTATGGTTCTTATATGAAGAAAGACAACAACCTGGAAAAATCTGTCCGTCAGATTGAGATCTTTGATACCTGTGTGGCATTTCTCGCCGGTATGATGATCGTACCTTCTGTCTTCGTATTTTCCGGAGGAAATGAGGAGGCTCTTTCTAAAGGACCTTCTTTGATGTTTATCACCCTTCCCAAAGTCTTTGACAATATGACTTTTGGCGGCGTGATCGGGGCTGTCTTCTTCCTGCTTGTGCTGTTCGCAGCACTTACCTCTTCCATCTCCCTGATGGAAACTACGGTCTCCATTGTCCGGGACAAATTCGGCTGGGATCGGAAAAAGAGCACTATTGTGATCACCATCTATGTTTTGATCCTGGGAGCCATCGTATCTTTAGGCTTTGGTCCTTTAAGCTTTATCAAGATTATCGGTTTCGGGCTTCTGGATTTCTTCGATTTTATCAGCAACAGTGTGCTGATGCCTATCGTAGCGATCCTCACCTGCGTATGTATTGGATTTTTCGTGGGTCCCAAAGTCATCGAGGACGAAGTGGAGATAAATGGCGAATTCAAGATCAAAAAATTCTACCGTCTGATGGTAAAATGGGTCGCTCCCATCTTTCTGATCATGGTCCTTATCTTTGCAGTCTCTGAGGCAATGGGCTGGATCAGCGTCTAAAATACCAGGAAAAGCATTCGCTTCTTTTCCATTCAAAAAGGACCGCCCACCTGTGTCTTTTCACATGGTGGACGGTCCTTTTCCTCCGGAACTCTTATCTGCAGCAAAAACTTCCGCAGCAGGTCTCTTCGCATCTGCATGCCTGTGCTCCTGTCACAGTGATCTTTGCCGCGTCACACTGTTCTTCTCTGTTGTAGATACAGCTGTGTGCCTTACAGTCCACTTTAGACGTGGGGCAGACGTTCCTGGTATCTGCACTGTTTGTGGCGCTGTCCTTTCTCTCCACGAAACTTTTACAGCAGGTCTCATCAGCTACCTTTGCTGTATTTCCGTCAATCTGAATATCTCCTTTTGTACACAGTTCGCCCTTATTGTACAGGCAGCTTCTTGCGGTACAGCTTAATAACGGCATAATATTCCCTCCTAATCCGGCGGCAAAAAACAAGCTTACATATTTTTTGCCCCCCAAACTAATATCAGGGTAAACAGCTTTGTTTCCCTGGCAGGAATAGTATGTACTTTTTTGCGTTTTTTATTCTCTCTATTAATTTTAAAAAATAGACGTACCTTTTTTAACGCCTGGCAGCACCAAAAACGGCAGCGGAAATTCCCATTCCCGCTGCCTCCATAAATTATTTTTTCTGTCCCTGGGCATCCACTTCGATCTTACGGATCTCTTTTGTGCGGATTTCTTTGCAGATGGCATCAATAAATTCATCCAGAGACTTCTGTCCCTCATCGCCCAGGTAGCGGCTTCTCACAGAAACTACATTTTCTTCCTCTTCTTTTGCCCCTACCACCAGCATGTATGGAACTTTTGCCAGTCTTGCCTCACGGATCTTATAACCAATCTTTTCAGAACGATTGTCCACGCTTGCACGGATCTTGTTTGCTTTTAGCTGTGCGTTTACCTTTTCTGCATAGTCTGCATATTTCTCAGAAATTGGAAGCACACGCACCTGTTCCGGACACAGCCAGGTGGGGAACAGACCTGCATATTTCTCGATCAGCCATGCCAGAGTTCTCTCATAGCAGCCAATGGATGTTCTGTGTATGATGCAGGGACGTTTTTTCTCCCCGTTCTCATCAATATAGTACATATCAAATTGCTCTGCCAAAAGGGCATCCCACTGGATGGTGATCATGGTGTCTTCTTTTCCGTATACGTTCTTTGCATTGATATCTACTTTGGGTCCGTAGAATGCCGCTTCGCCCACATCTTCCACAAAAGGAACATCCAGCTCTATAAGAATATTTCGGATATCCTGCTCGGTCTCATTCCACACTTCCGGCTCTCCGATGTATTTCTCTTTATCCTCCGGATCCCACTTGGACAGATGGTAGGTCACCTCATCCTGCAGTCCCAGAGTCTCCAGGCAGTATTTTGCCAGAGCCAGGCAGTTCTTAAATTCCTCCACCATCTGGTCCGGACGAACGATCAGATGTCCCTCAGAAATGGTAAACTGACGCACACGTGTCAGACCGTGCATCTCTCCGGAGTCCTCATTGCGGAACAGTGTGGAAGTCTCGCTGTAGCGCAGAGGCAGTTCTCTGTAAGAATGCTGGGACGCCTTATATACATAATACTGGAACGGGCATGTCATAGGACGCAGGGCAAAAACTTCCTTGTCCTTTTCTTCATCTCCCAAAACAAACATACCCTCTTTATAGTGATCCCAGTGTCCTGAAATCTTATACAGATCACTTTTTGCCATGAGCGGAGTCTTGGTACGGATGTATCCCCATTCATTGTCCTCCAGATCCTCGATCCATCTCTGCAGCTCCTTGATCACAGTCACACCCTTGGGCATCAGAAGAGGAAGTCCCTGTCCGATCACATCTACCGTAGTGAAAAGTTCCATCTCTCTTCCCAGCTTGTTATGATCTC
>CALWHD010000068.1 GCA_944380235.1 uncultured Blautia sp. | reverse complement strand
CATAGAAGAAGTAACAAGATGTGGAAATCTAACATCAAATCTGTAAAGGTTAAAACAGAAAGCGGAAACGCTAAGAAAATGTATGTTTGTACTTCCTGCTTAAGAAGCGGCAAAGTAGAAAGAGCTTAATATTTCATTGACTCATAAGACGACCCTGTCCCGTGGACAAGGTCGTTTTTTTCAACAGCAAAACAGATTATATCCTGCCAGGAGACACAGAGCCGCCACCACGATCATAAAAAAGGATTTTGGAAAAATCAGGGCAAGAAACAGCCCCACTCCTACGCAGAATAAAGCCAGCCCGCAGACCCGACGCATGCTTTCTGTTCTCCTTTCACAGCGTCCTTCTCTTCATTATATGCAGAAAAGCTTCTGCCGATTCCCGGACAAAAGCCTTTCTCTTCCATTTTCAAATTCTTATGTTTTACTGTTCCTCTTTTTTCTCTTCTTCGGAATCTTCCTTTTCTTTTGATGCAGCGCTTTCCCTTGCACCGCTTAAGACATCCCCATCTTTTTTATCTGTAAACTTATTGAGGAAGTCTGGCACCATATCCAGGATCTTGGTAAGCCCGTCCTGATTTTTGATGTTTACCAGTTTTGTAACACCATTAGAAATCACCAGAACTGCACTGGGAGACACCTTTCCTCCCATTCCGCCGCCGCCATTATTTTTCTTTTCTCCGGAAAATGCGCCTGCACCCACTGCAAAGGAAACATCCACCAGAGGCAGGATAATCGTATCGCCTACTGTGATCGCCTCACCCACTACGGTCTTTGTTGTAATAAAACTGTCCATACCCTTAAACAGGGACTCTACAGTGGACTGAAAGTTGTTCTCTGAAGCCATATCTGGTTCCTCCTTAATGTTGTTTGTATTTTCTTATGATATAACGGATATCCTGGTTCCGAAACAGCCGGAAAGCTGCCAGCACCATACAGATTCCGTAAATTCTGCCTTTTGCCTGTATATTTCCCTCCAGGACCTTTTTGTCAAAGTATGGCTCTATGATAAGATTTTCTCCATAAAGGGGATAAAATATGCCGGCCGCCGCAAGAATCTCTCCTGTGGTACAAGGATCCTCTGTTCCAAAAGCGATTCTGCCCTGTATTTTCCCGGGTTTTATATGAAGCAGTACTTTCTTCATCTCCTGAAGTACTGCTTTCTTCGCCCCCTGAAACTGAGACGTGTTCCAGAATTCTCTGATCTGTCTTATTTTATCACAGATCTTTTCTGCTGTTAACTGAAAGTTTCTCAGAGCTTTGCAGATCTTTCCGGGAACAGACAGCATGTTCTTTATAAATCTGAGCAGCTCTTCCCAAAATTTCCCGACGGATTTCTTTTCTTTTTCTGTTGGAGCATAAAAGTCGGGCTCCGGAAGGGCGCGGGACTTATCTGGGGATTTTTTTTCTGCAGATTTCTGGTTCTTTTCCTCTGCTGCAATCTCCTGTGCTGCTGTAATGCCGGAACCTGTTTTTTTCTTTTTCTCTCTTTTCTTCTGTACTCTTTTTTCTGCCATTTTCCGTCTGATCTTCTTCAGCTTTTCCAGAAACCGCACTGCCTGCTTGGCAGAAATCCCCAAAATCCGTATCGAATATTCAGCCTTTTTTCTGCGGCTGTCATAACCTGCTTTTATCCAGAAAAGATGAAACAGCCAGGATACAGAAATATTCCCCCGGTAAAAGGAGGTATTCTTTTCTCCCTGCACCTGATATCGGATGGGCGCAAACAGAAGAGACAGAATTGTCAGCAGCACCAGTGCCAACAAGATCAGCAGCACAATTCCAATGATTTTCAGTATGCCTAAAATTATATGTAGTATAATCATAATGTCACCTGCCGCCTTCTATCTCCTTTTCCAGCCATTTTCTCACAGCCCCTGTCCCGGTACTCTCATAAGTTTTCTGTGCAAAGTACTGTACCATCTCAAGAGCTTCCTCATACCCTCGGCAAAGCCCCACAATCATGGGACAGCTTTTCCTGCGTGCTTTCTGCATCAGCTCATTTGCCGAAAAGATTTCCAGCTGGTTGGCAGGATTGACTGCCAAAGTGATCAGATACACATCCAGAACGCCCGCTCCTGTATTGATTTTCCGTATTAACTGTTTTTTCTTCTTTTTTGCATTATCACCAACATATAGATTCTTATACCAGTTCAACATATGATTTATTCCCGTAACCGCTCTTCGATTGCCCTTACTACAGATTCCAGAACCTTAATTCTGGCATAATACTTATTATTTCCTTCTACAATGATCCAAGGCGCATAGGAAGTTGAAGTTTTCAGTATCATTTCATTAACTGCTTCTTCATATAAATCCCATTTTTCTCTGTTGCGCCAGTCTTCATCTGTGATTTTCCACTGTTTCTCCGGATTTTCCATACGCTCGTTAAAGCGTCGTTCCTGTTCATCTTTGTCGATCTGCAACCAGAATTTTAAAACAATGGCTCCCGAATGGGCAAGGCTTGCCTCCATATCATTCATTTCCCTGTAAGCTCTCTGCCATTCTTCCCTGGTGCAGAATCCTTCAATCCTTTCCACCATAACTCTGCCGTACCAGGTCCTGTCAAAAATAGTTATATGTCCGGCCTTTGGCATTGCTTTCCAGAATCTCCAAAGATAATGATGACTTTTCTCCGTGGCATCAGGTGCTGCTGTGGGGCTCACCAGATATCCTCTTGGGTCCATAGCCTCTGTCAGCCTCTTAATCGCCCCGCCTTTTCCCCCGGCATCCCAGCCTTCAAATCCCAGGACTACAGGAATCTTTTTTCGGTAAAGTTCTCCGTGAAGAAGGCTCATGCGCTCCTGCAATTCCTTCAGTTTTTCCTTATATTCCTCTTTTGTATAGGCAAGACTTAAATCCACTTTGCTTAAAACAGAAGAATCCAGTCCCTCTCCAAAATCTTCCGGGACTTTTACTTCTTCTCCGCCCTTCTCACCTTTTTCTCCTGCCTTCTTCTGTTCCTTCTTTTCTTTTACTTTTTCATTCAAAATACGAATGACCTCAGAAAAAATCTTGGCTGTGGCAAACCGCCTGTCCTCAGCTTCAATGATACTCCAGGGTGCGCAGGCTGTCTCTGTCCTTTCCAGCATTTCTTCATTCATTGCTTTATAGCTTTCGTATTCTTTGTTTCTCTTTAAGTCCTCATCATTAACCCTCCATGCTGTTTCTTTCGAATGGAGAAGCTTCTCAAAGCGTTTTTTCTGCTCTTTTTTACTGATGTGGAGGAAAAGTTTGATGAGTACAGTACCATCATCAGTAAGCGCCCTCTCAAAAGTATTGATCTCCTGATAGGAATAAGCCAGTTCCTCCTTGGACATTTTTTTATCAAAGCGTTCCACGGATACTTTCCTGTACCAGCTTGTATCGAAAATAGCAATTCGTCCCTTTTCCGGCGTCCTGATCCAGAAACGCCATAAAAACGGATACATCTTTTCTTCCTCATTCTCCCCCTTAATAGCAAAAACTTCAAAGCCCCTGGGATCAAGAGGATGAATCAGTTTGTTGATCTGAAGCCCCTTCCCCGAAGCTCCAAATCCCTCAAAAACCACAATCACGGGAATCCCCAGGGCCTTGCACTCTCTCTGCAGTCTGGCAAGAGCAGGCTCCATTTCCTCCATTTTCTGCTGATACTCTTCTTTTCCAAGTTTCCTCGTCAAATCAATCTGTTCCAGCATACATTCACCTCCCATACTTTTCCTTTTATCTTCTCCAAATTTTGGATTTTATAACAGAAAAAGGACCGGAAAGCTCCAGTCCCCTCTCTCTTCTCACAAAAAGCCCCTGCCTTCCGCAGGCTTCGTGATACTTAAAAATACTTTCTGCTGCCCCACAGATTTGCTTTTTTCAAATCCAGGTACTCGTTGTAAGCTTTTTCCAGGATTTGTTTTTCATTTGAAAAACGTAAAAGGTGGTAAGCCTCATGGAATTTGTAAAAACCGGAATCTACAAAGTATTCTTCTTTCTGAGGTCTGCTGTAATAGCTGTTTGCCGACATCAGATACCAGTAAACTTCCTTCTCCACCGTATCTTCCGGTACACAAAAACTATACTGGCTTTTCCCCACATACTTGATAATGTTTGCGGTTACGCCTGCTTCTTCTTTTACTTCACGCAAAGCTGTTTCTTTATAGTCTTCGCCCTTCTCTACTGTTCCCTTGGGAAGTACCCAGCCTTCATATTTATGCTTATAGGACTTGTACAAGGTCAGTATCTTTCCTCTATATATTACCACCCCGCCACAGCTTGTTGCTTCAATCATATTGCATATCCTCCTGCTTATGGCACTCTGAGCTGTGCCTGCGTTGTGTTTCCCTGGCATTAGTATACCTCTTTTTAAAGTCAGGCGCAAGAAATTTAACACTTTGTCTTAGTAATAAAAGGCATTGAAAATTTCATGTGCAACAGGTACGGCCACTGTACTTCCTGTGCCGGCTCCCTCCGCGATAACTGCCACCACAAGATCAGGGTCTTCCACATTGGAAAATCCAACAAACCAGGAGTGGGTCCTGATTTCCCCGTTCTCTCCGTAATACTCTGCAGAACCTGTCTTGCCTGCCGCCGAATATACCTCCCCGGCGAGCTGAGTCCCGGTTCCCCGGTTTACCACCTCTACCATAAGGGATTTCAGTATAGAGGCTTCATCCTGAGTCAAAAGCTGTTTATAAACCGAAGGTTCTGTGGTTTTCACCACATCTCCGCTTACAGTTTCTACATGATCTGTATAGTAAGGCTGCATCAGTTTTCCGTCATTTGCAATGGCGCTGGTAAGGAGCGCCATATACATAGGAGAAACCAACGTATTTCCCTGACCGATAGAAGTCTGCATCAGCAGCGGATTCCCAGGACTGTCTCCAAGATTAAAACTGCTTTTACTGTATTCCAGAGGAATCGGCAGTTTTTCATTAAACAGCAGCTCCCCTGCTGTCTTTTCCAGCCTGGAAGCTCCAAGATCCAGTCCGATCTGGGCAAAGGCGGAGTTACAGGATTCCGCAAAAGCCGTGGTAAAATCTTCTGTCCCGTGGACTTCTCCTCCAAAACAAGGAATCGTATGTCCGTCTACGGTAATACTTCCCTGACAGGTGTAATTAAATCCATCAATTGTCCCATGTTCTCTGAGATAAGCAATGGTATCTACAATTTTAAAGATAGACCCCGGAGGATAAGCTCCCTGAGTGGCACGGTTTAACAGACTGCTGTTGGAAGAATCACTGACCAGATATTCCCAGTCTGCCGCCACGGTGTTAGGATTAAAATCCGGTTTGCTGACAGAGGCAAGGACTGCGCCTGTCTGAGGATCCATCACTACCACTGCACCTTTATAATCTCCCAGAGCATTATACGCTGTCTGCTGCAGTTCGGTATTTAAAGTGGTAACTACCGTATCTCCCGGATTTTTATACTCCATAATCTCATTCTTTACCTGATCGATATAATCATTATGTGAAGTCATAAGAGCAAAATTTTCCAGGGATTCAATGCCGCTCTTTCCGTTGGAATCATATCCTACTACATGGGCAAATACATTATTATAAGGATAGACTCTCGTCTCATTACCTTCTTCATCTGTTTGTGTATAGGCAAGCGTTTCTCCGTCTGCAGAGAGAATACTGCCCCTGGTCACCCGATCCTCAAACTGATCCTGTCTGGTATTGTACGGGCTGCTGATCACTTCTTCCCGTTTCCAGCCGTTGAAATAGACCATATAAGCAATCAGGGAGATAAAAAGAAGCACAAAAAAGTAGCTGACAATAGAGTATTCCCTGTTTCTTGCCTTCTTTGCCTTTAATCTCTGTTTTCTCAGGCGTTCTTCTTCTTTTCTCTGCTGCCTGTCATTTTTTCTCTCTTTGCTTTTCAAATTCATCGTCCTCATCTTCTCTTAATATATACAGCCCCTGAATAATCGCGATCAAAACGATTGTGCTGAGCACAGAACTTCCTCCGTAGCTGACCAGCGGAAGGGTAATTCCTGTCATAGGGATAAATTTCGTAACACCGCCGATAGCAAGAAATACCTGAAAGCCGTACTCTACACCCAGTCCCAGAGAAATCAGCTTATAAAACCGCTTTTTAATCTTCAGGGATATATTGACCACCAGAAGGAACATGCTCATGCAGATCAGTATCATGCAGATAGCAAACAGACCTCCCAGCTCCTCACAGATTGCTGCAAACATATAGTCCTGCTTTACAAAAGGAATCATCTCCGGAGATCCCTGGCACAGTCCCATGCCGAACCATCCGCCTGTCCCGATGGCAAACAGCCCCTGGACGATCTGATATCCCGATGTCTGATAAACAGAAAACGGATCCCGCCACGCTACCACTCTCTGTTTTACATGAGAAAACAGGAAATAGGCGATCACTGCAGCACCGCAGCCGCTTCCAAGACCTGCAAGAAGATATACAGGTTTTTTGGTGGCCACATACAGCATCACCACGTAAGTAATAAAGAAAATAACCGCGCTCCCTAAATCCCTGGATAATACCAGAACCAGCACAAAAGCAGCTGCTACTGCCGTGGTGATCACATGATCTTTAAAGGTAGCTTTTTTCTTGTAAAGTCTGCTGGCCGCAAAAAATACAAAAATAATCTTTACAAATTCAGATGGCTGGAATACAAAAAATCCAAGGTCAATGTTCAGCTTGGCTCCGTTCACATCAGCTCCGAATACCAGAACTACCAGCAAAAGCGCAAGACCTGCCGCTGCATAAAACCAGGTCCATTTCTTCAGAAACTGCATTTTCTTGATCATGACCGGTATCATGATGGCGATGACTGTAGAAGCCGCCAGAATAAGAAACTGTCTGAGAGCAGAATCAATATCCAGCCGTGCGATCATGATAAATCCAATGGACAAAAGCATACACATATGATTCAGCAGCAGAATAGATGCATTTTTGTAAAAAATGCGATAAAGCACTTGCACTGCAAGATAGTACAAAAGCAGTGCTCCAAAAAGATAGATCACCTTCAATTCCTGTGTTTTCAGAAAAATCACGAGAAATGCTATGAAATCCAAAAATGCGATCAGCAGAAGCTGTTTTCTCATAATTGATCTTTTATCGTAATCATCTTCATACCGAAATACCCAGAAGCTTTCAAAAGTATAAAGCAGAATAATGATCAGCAGAAGATATTTTGAAAGTTCAATAATTAAATTAAGCACTTTTTCACCTACTCCACGCCTCGTTTCCAATGACCTTTTGTAAAATTATAGTCATGGTGTACGGGCTTTTTCTTTTCATTTTTGTCTCCTGTGGTTCCATAAACAGACGTAAAAGCCTCCAAAAGCTCCCGGGTCCTGCTTCCGCTTTCAAAAGTAAAATTCATACGAAACGCCTTCACTCCCAGCGCGGAAACTCCGTCAGCCTCCTGCAGCAGTCCGGTCGGAACGCTGTTGTATATCACATTATAGCAGAAATCACAGAAACTTTGTACCCTGAAATTCTGTCCGTATCTGTCTTTTAGGTCTACCGCTGACGATCTGTGATCACAGATACCGCAGGTTTTTTTTACACACTGGGCAGAAATCATCATTGGGTAATAACCGTAAATGATCATTTCACTGTTTTCACACGCCTTTCCCCGGATTTCCCCCTCCTTTAATTCCAGGGGTACTGTGGTCCTTCTCACGCCGAGCTCTTCAAGAAATTGCTGCGCCCAATCGTTAAAAGTGTATACAGAATAATCACATACCGCTTTTCCCAGCAGTCCCAGCTTTTTCAGCCATCCCAGTTCTTCCACATTTCTCACCAGGAATCCGGCGATCCGTTCCTTCATCTCCTGAAAATAGTCACTCAGGAAATCAAGACTGTCCTCTCTTAAAATATAGGGCAGAGCAAAATAAATTTCCTTTCCAGCACGTTCTGCCTGCTTTATGGAATTGTCTGCCTCCCGGAAAAATTCTTTTCTCGAAAACATGGAAACACTGCAGTAGATCCCTGTAACTTCTCGAAATTTTAATGCTTCTTCAAACTGCTCCCCGGTTTCCGCAGAAACATAAAATTCCCGTGTACTTTGATCTTTCTGTTTATCTGTTGTTTTTCCTTCCTTTTCTTTTTTCTCCTGTCTTTTGGGCAAAATACGGCAAAACTGTTTCAGGTATTCCTGCTCCAGTTTTTCCAGCCCTTCTCTCCTCAGTTTATTTAATTCCTGCATGGGAAGGAATCCGGCTTCATCTGTCATGACTTCCAGATGTTCAAATGCGAAGGGTGTCTGACCAGTCTTTTCCATCTGCTGCCTTACCCTTTCTGCAGACAAAGGCTGCTTTTTTGCCTGCTCTGTCACAGGTCCGGTTACCTGTACATGGGTATCCCGAAAGTCTAAATCCAGTATAGCAGGAGAATCTGCAAACAGGATTAAATTTCCATAAATTTTTTCTTTCTTTTTTGTATCCAGAAATTCGGCTTTCAGTCTTGCGAACAGCTCTTCGTTTCTGGTCGCCCTTTGATTTTCTTTTCTTTTCTGTTCCTTTTCATTCACCGCTGCTATCATCTGCGGCCCGTTATGAATCTGATAATAACCCCGGCTGAATCCGTCTCTCTGATAAAGATCCAGCAGTTCCTGCCTGTCCTCTTTACTCACATTGTAACCCGCGGGATTATTTTCATACAAATCCAGATATTTCCTGTAAATGGAAGTCACCCCTGCCGC
Source organism: uncultured Blautia sp. (assembly GCA_944380235.1). Classification (GTDB taxonomy): domain Bacteria; phylum Bacillota; class Clostridia; order Lachnospirales; family Lachnospiraceae; genus Blautia. Next base: position 19,167 of record CALWHD010000068.1, on the reverse strand, counting down.
ATACTCCGCCCGTTTCATCCTTCCTTCAATCTTCAGGGAGTAAACCCCTGCATCCAGAATCTCTGGAAGGATATCAACAGTACACATATCTTTTGGACTTAAAAGATATGCGTGTTTTCTGTCGCTCAGTGCTTTTCCTTTTTCATATGCCGTGTAAGGAAGCCGGCAGGGCTGTGCGCATCTGCCTCTGTTCCCGCTTCTCCCGCCCAGCATACTGCTGAACAGGCACATACCGGAATAACAATAACACAGTGCCCCATGGACGAAACTCTCTATCTCCATATCTGTGGCATTATAAATCTCTCTGATCTCTTTTAAAGAAAGTTCCCGCGCAGTCACAACACGGGTTGCTCCCGCCTCTTTTATCAGCTTTGCACCCTCGGGGCCTGTGATTGCCATCTGGGTACTGGCATGTATTGCCATACCCGGAAATTCCTTTCTTATAAAATCCAGCACCCCCAGATCCTGCACGATCACAGCATCTGCCCCCCGCTCATAACAGGGAGCCAGAAAGTCATAAAGGTGTTCCTGGATCTCTCTGTTTTTCAGCAGTGTATTGACTGTCAGATAGATTTTTTTCCCTTTAAGATGAGTATAGTCGATCGCCTCCAGCAGCTGATCCTTCTGGGGATTTTGAGCATATGCCCTTGCACCAAACATGCTGCCGCCAATGTAGACAGCATCTGCTCCCGCCTCGATTACAGCCTGCAGTCCCTCATAGGAACCGGCAGGTGCCAACAGTTCTGCTTTCATATTTCCTCTCACTTTCCTGAACTTGCTAACAGAAAAAGGGGCGGAACAAAATCTGTACGCCCCATAAAAGTCCATTGTTTTATGTCATATGTCACTCACCGGCAAGAAGTTCATCCAGTTCTTTTTCCAGCTCCCCGATTTTCGCCTCCAGCTGCGCGATCCGGCTGTCCTTTTCTGCTGCTTCCCTGGACGCACGTTCTTTCTCCATCTGTCCGTTTACCAGGTCATGCTTCAGACCGTACATTTCCTTATCCTTTGCCTCCAATTCTTCTTCATACATTTCTGCCTGCCTTTTTGCCTTAAAATAATCATCGGCAATATTCAGGCTCAGCAGTGTATGTCTGGTCTCCTGGGGCTGCCTGTTGTATCCGGGGATCTCTGCAAGCTCTGTCATTTTTCCATTCATATATGCTGCAACCTTCTGAAGGTATTCTTCGCTTTCATATCCACTTAATGTAATGATCTTGCCTCCGATCAATACCTGTACTGAATTCTTAACCGCCATTTGGGTCCTCCCATTTTATCTTGCGCTGCGGCAGATCCAAGACTTTCACATTCTGCCGCGCCCTGTATTCTTATGTTTATTATAATAGAATTTTCAGAAAAAACAACTGTTTTTTCCGGCTCTGTCCCTACAGCTCCAGTCCCAGATGGCGGCACGCCAGATCTGTCACTGTCCTTCCTCTGGGAGTACGCAGAAGAAAACCATTTTTGATCAGATATGGTTCATAGACATCTTCTATGGTCCCGGCATCCTCCCCCACTGCCGCGGCCAGAGTATCCAGTCCTACCAGTCCGCCCGACAACCTCTCCATAACGGTAGTCAGCAGCATTCGGACCATCTGCTCCAGCCCGTAGCGCTCCACTTCCAAAAGATCCATGGCAAAATCTGCTACTTCTTTTGTGATTCTGCCGTCATATTTCACCTGGGCAAAATCCCTCACTCTCTTTAACAAACGATTCGCAAGCCGTGGGGTTCCTCTGGAACGTCTGGCCATCTCCAGGGCACCTTCCTCATCAATCTCCACACCAAGTACCTTTGCAGAATGCATGATAATGGTCTGAAGTTCTTTTTCCGTATAAAACTCCAGGTGATGTACTACTCCGAACCTGTCCCTCAAAGGTGCGGTAAGGAGTCCTGCCCTGGTAGTTGCCCCCACAAGAGTGAACTTAGGAAGATCCAGGCGGATGGAACGGGCTGTGGCGCCTTTTCCGATCATAATATCAATGGCATAATCTTCCATAGCAGGATAAAGGACTTCTTCCACCTGCCGGTTCAGACGGTGGATTTCATCTACAAACAAAACATCATTCTCCTGCAGATTATTAAGGATTGCCGCCATCTCGCCCGGTTTTTCAATGGCAGGACCACTGGTAACTTTCATATGAACTCCCATCTCATTTGCAATGATTCCTGCAAGAGTAGTCTTTCCAAGACCGGGAGGACCGTAAAAAAGCACGTGGTCCAGAGCATCTCCCCTCTGTTTTGCTGCTTCTATATAAATTTTCAGATTGCTTTTTGCCTTTTCCTGTCCGATGTAATCTTTTAAAAACTGAGGTCTTAAGCTGCCTTCGGTTCTCAGATCTTCTTCGGTCACATCTGTTGTGATAATTCTCTTCTCCATATTCGTCCTCTCAGAACATATTTTTCAGTGCAGCCTTCAGTAAAGTTTCCACATTCATATCCTGGGTAATCTCCACTTTTTTCACTGCCTTTAAGGCATCTGACCCGGAATATCCCAGCGCTGTTAATGCCTCCACAGCTTCTTTCCGTATATCGGAAAGCCCGGACAGTTCTCCTGCCTCTTCTCCATGCATATGTGCTGTCTTTTGTTCAAAGGCGTCCTCCAGGCTGAATTTATCCTTCAATTCCAGAATCAGTTTCTGTGCCGTCTTCTTCCCGATACCCGGTGCTCTGGAAATGGTCTTTACATCATCTGCCAGCACCGCAAAACGCAGTTCATCTGCCGAAAGCCCGGACAAGACGCCCAGGGCTGCCTTGGGTCCAATACCGTTTACACCTAAAAGGAGCTTAAATGTATTCAGGTCATCCCTTGTAAGAAAGCCGAAAAGCTGCATGGCATCCTCTCTCACATTCAGGTATGTATGGATCTTCACTTCATCCCCTGTACGCAGCGTCTTTTCCACGGCTGCCATAGGCATAAAAACATTATAGCCTATATTTCCAGTTTCCAGGACAATCCTGTCCTCCATGATTTCTGCCACGAGTCCTTTTATATATGCTATCATAATCTATTCCTTCCTGCTGTCCTTTTTAAGATTTCTGCTGACAGGAGGCCGATAAGAAAACCTGTGATAAGGCCGGCTATGAGAAGTACCGGGAAATAGTAAAGCAGCAGATTCTTGTTTTCCAGTACCACCGATGCTACCAGTATCTGACCCAGATTATGGGTGACCCCTCCTGCAATGCTGGCTCCCACAATGGACATTCCTGAAATCTTCTTTATTCCCGTCATGACTGCAAGACTGAACCCTGCCCCGGCAAGACTGAATAAGATAGAAAACAGATTTCCAAAGAGAAAACCGATCACTATAATGCGGATGACTGATACCACTGCGGCTTCTTTCCAACTGAAGGTGTACAAAAGAAAAACCACCACCAGATTGGCAAGCCCAAGCTTCACTCCCGGAATTCCTGTAAATACAGGAAGCAGAGTCTCCACATATCCCAGGATGATAGCCACTGCGGAAAACAATCCCATACTTGCTGTTCTGTTCATGCCGTCACTCCTTTACTGTGCTACACTGTCCGCCTGATTTTCCTGTGTTTCTCCAGTGATCTCAAGAACCACCTTGTTGGGAAGGCAGACAATGGTCTGCCCCTGCTCTCTTGCAGGTCCCTGGTGCATACACAGCTTGTCAGGACAGTCTGCCTCTGTCATATTCACTTCTCCATTGCTGATCTGGCAGACATTAGTTTCATTTATTTTGATCACCTGGTCTTCAGACAGAGGGTATCTGCCGTATTCTTCCCCATCTACAGTAATAACAAGTTCTGTATCCTGCGTTCTGCCGAAGATTCCCAGTGCCCTGGGGACCAGCCAGCATAGAAGGGCTGCCGCCAGGACGGCTCCCACCAGAACAAAGTCTCTTTTTTTCATTCATTTTACTCCTGTTATGCTTTCATAGGAAATACTTTCATAAATACTGTACGAAACTGTACGCTGTTTCCTATCTTAACACACAGGGGCATAAAATGCAAATATATGTTCTTATTTCCCCTACTCGTTTTCTCTGCCGCTGATTTCCGCGTCCAGAAATACCCGGGAGCCGGTGGCGCCCTTTTGTCCCTGATACTTTCCTCTGTAGGGATTCTGTGCAGTCTGATCCAGCTCTGCAAATACTAGCTGTCCCACTCTTCTCCCTGCTTTGAGCTCTATAGCACAGCGGTTGGCATTAAAAAGTTCCAGTGTGATCTCCCCCTGAAATCCAGGATCCACCCAGCCTGCATTCTGGATAAAAAGTCCCATTCGCCCAAGAGAACTCCTCCCCTCCACAAAGGCAGTCAGATTATCCGGCAGTCCAATATATTCCATCGTCGTAGCCAGAACAAACTGTCCCGGAAGCAGCACATTATCATTGTTTCACTTCCCCACCCTTTTCTTTGTCTATTCATAAAGTATCGTTTCCAGCACAGCTATTATATCACATTTCTTTTCCTCATAGGCAAAAACGCCCCGGTACTTTTTACAGTACCGAAGCGTTTTTTCTTCCATCGAAAACTGCTGATTTTCACTCCATACAGTTTTATTATACAATGATCTTACGCGGACATGTAGCCTTGCATTTACCACAATTAATACATTTTTCAGAATCAATGTGCGCCAGATTATCAGTCACAGTAATGGCCTCTTTCGGACACTCTTTCACACATTTTCTGCAGCCGATACATCCTGCCTCGCAGGCGCTCATAACAGCCTTGCCTTTTTCTTTCGAATTACATGCAACTGCCTGTTTCTGGCTGTAGGGGATCAATTCGATAAGCTTCTTCGGGCATTCGGCAACACATTTACCGCATGCCTTACATTTTTCCTTATCTACTACAGCAATTCCTCCCACAATGTGGATGGCGTCAAAAGGACATACCTTTACGCAGGAGCCATACCCCAGACATCCGTAAGCACATGTCTTGGAACCTCCATTCTGCATCTGGGCAGCCATCTTACAGTCATGCACGCCTGTGTATTCATAGCACTGGCTTGATTTTTCACAGTCTCCTGCACATTTTACAAATGCAGTCATACGGACAGCCTCTCCCGCTTCCTGTCCCATGATCTCTCCAATCTTTGCCGCTGCGGCAGCGCCGCCTACAGGACAGGCATTGACAGGAGCCTCTCCTTTTGCGATTGCCGCTGCAAGACCGTCACAGCCGGGATAACCACAGCCGCCGCAGTTATTTCCCGGCAGCGCCGCCCTGACTGCAATTTCTTTTTCATCTACTTCCACTGCAAATTTCTTTCCGGCAACCCCGAGGAAAAGTCCTATAAAGAGACCTACGCCGCCTACCAGAACTGCCGCGATGATAATACCTGTTACCATATTTTATGCCTCCTTATATAATTCCTGAAAAGCCGAAAAACGCAATCGCCATTAATCCGGCAGTAAGAAGCACATGAGGAAATCCCTGGAAATATTTAGGGATATCATTGTACTCCATCTTTTCCCGCAGACCAGCCATCAAAATAATAGAGATGGTAAAGCCCAAAGCAGTGGAAAATCCATATACCACACCTTCGATTACATTATATCCATACTGTACATTATTGAGTGCAACACCTAAAACTGCACAGTTGGTTGTAATCAAAGGAAGATAAACACCCAGACTTTCATACAGGGACGGCATTGCCTTCTTTAAAAACATCTCTACAAACTGTACCAGAGCCGCAATGACCAGAATAAATACGATCGTCTGCATATAGCCCATATCCAGCGGTGTCAAAATAAACTGATAAACAAGACTTGTCACAAAAGAAGCAAGGGTAATAACGAAGATAACCGCACCGCCCATTCCTGCTGCTGTTTCAATCTTCTTGGAAACACCGAAGAAAGGACACAGTCCCAGGAACTGGCTTAAGACAACGTTATTTACAACCGCTGCTCCGACTGCAATAATCAATAATTCTTTCATTGTCTTCTCCTCCCTACTTCTTTACTTCTGTATTGTCGTAAAATTTTCCGGCGCATCCTTTATTTCCGCAGGAAGCACAGCCGCCTTCCATACAGTGTACCGGCCTCTGTTCTTCTTTCGGCTTCTTTTCCATGATCTTTGCACGGACTGCTGCAAGAAAAGCAAGGACAAAAAAGGCACCCGGCGCCAAAATAAAGATAGTTGCAGGTTCATATGACCCCGGCATGATCTGAACGCCGAATAGAGTTCCTGCCCCGATCAGTTCACGGAACGCTGCAAGAATGGTAATGGACATCGTAAAACCAAGACCCATGCCGATACCATCGAAGATAGAAGCCACAGGACCGTTCTGAGACGCATAAGCCTCTGCTCTTCCCAGGATAATACAGTTTACAACGATCAGCGGGATATAAATTCCCAGTGAATCATACAGCGAAGGAATAAATCCCTGTAAAAGAAGCTGTACAATGGTTACAAAAGAAGCAACTACTACAATATAAGCCGGCATACGTACCTTATCGGGAATAATGTTTCTCAGAAGAGAAATAAACAGGTTAGACATTGCAAGGACTACTGTTGTGGTAAGTCCCATACCGATACCGTTCATAGCCGCTGTGGTTACCGCCAGAGTGGGACACATACCCAATACAAGCACAAAGGTGGGATTCTCCTTGATGATACCGTTATACAAACGTTCCGCAGGTGTATTTGCTTTCATCTTAATTTCCCTCCTTCATATAATTAAATGCGCACAGCCCGGCATTTACACCGCCTGTAATGGCATCTGAAGTGATCGTGGCACCGCTGATGGCATTAATCTGGTTATCAGCAGAAGCCCCCGTCTTTGTCACTTCAAAAGACTCTACGTTTTTATTACTGTACTGATTTTTAAATTCATCCTTCTGGGCATTCATTCCAAGGCCGGCTGTTTCATTGATAGAAAGGATGGAAATACCGTTCATTGTCCCGTCCATCTGCACGCCCATGGAGAAAGAAATATCTCCGCCGTAGCCTTCTGATGTTGTCATATTGATGGCATATCCCAGAGTTTCCCCGGAAGCATCCTTTGCCTCCATGATCTCATTGACCGTCTGTGCGGTGAATCCATTTTCAGCAAGGTATGCTGCTACATCCGGATCATCTGCCTCAACACAGACTTCAAAAGAATCAGCATCTTCAAAAACAGCCTGATAGGCTTCCTGTTTTGCCAGTTCTTCCTGCTGTGCAATGGGATCCTTGGTAATCTCATAAACCAGGCCTAAAAGTCCTCCCGCAATCAGAGTAATTGCAGTCAGAATCAGTGTATCCTTTAAAATAGTATTCTTTTTCATGCTTTCTTTCCTCCTTTTCCGAAGGCTTTCGGCATGGTAAAGCGCTCGATAATAGGTACTAACAGGTTACAGAAGATGATGGCGTAAGAAACACCTTCCGCGGATCCTCCGAAGATACGGAACAGACCTGTAAAAATACCCAGACAGACACCATACACAATTCGCCCGCTGCTTGTGATGGGGGAAGTGACATAGTCAGTAGCCATAAACCACGCGCCCAGCATCAAACCGCCTCCGCAGAGCTGACACAGAAGATAATAGAAATCCATTCCATGACCCCCGAAGATCAGCGCAAATACACTGAATGTAAGAATATATGTCACCGGGATCCTGAAATCGATCACTCCTCTGATCAGAAGGATCGCCGCACCGATCAGGATAGCAAGAGCTGAAGTCTCTCCAATGGTTCCCTGAACATTTCCGATGAAGAGGCTTAACAGATCCACTGTTTCTCCGGATTTCATAGCTGCCAGGGGAGTAGCTCCTGATACAGTATTAACAATATTTCCCCATGCGCTGTCCGGCACAGCAAAATCTGTCATTCTTCCTGTAAAGGAGATCAAAAGGAAACATCTTGCCGCAAGAGCCGGATTCATAAAATTCTGCCCCAATCCGCCAAAAAGCTGTTTCACTACCAGAATGGCAAACACACCGCCGATGACAGGAATCCACCAGGGAGCATTTGGCGGCAGGTTCAGCGCCAGCAGAAGCCCTGTTACTACAGCACTGTAGTCCTGGACCGTCAGTTTTTTATGTACGATCTTTTCATATACTGCCTCTGTTGCCACACATACAGCAATAGAGATCAGGATCAGCAAAAGTGCGTTCGGTCCAAAATTGTAAATACCGAACAAAGTTGCAGGCATCAGCGCCACAATGACGGTGAGCATGATGCTGCTGGTGTCCACCTTCGACCTTACATGAGGGGAAGATGAAACGTGTAATAATTCACTCATGAGTCTCTCCTCCTATTTCGGTTTTTTACGGTTTGCAAGAACCATTTTTCTCATGGAACGCATGGACTGGGTAAGCGGACGTTTTGCCGGACAGACAAAACTGCAGCATCCGCATTCTACACATTCCATACCATCATATTTCACAAACAGCTCCTCCTGACCGTGCTCCGAATATGTTGCAAGTCTTGACGGAACCAGCCTTGCAGGGCATGCAGACACACATCTGCCGCAGTTAATGCATGCGGAAGGTTCTTTCTGGGTAACTTCATCCTTCGTCATACACAACAGGGCAGAGGAAGTTTTTACCACAGGAACATGATAATCAAACATAGCAAATCCCATCATAGGACCGCCGGAAATAATTTTTTCAGCAGGACTCTTCAGCCCGCCTGCCGCTTCCAGCAATTCTGCAAATGAAGTACCTGTCTTTGCCTTAAAGTTGCAGGGATTTGCTACTGCATCCCCTGTGACAGTCACAATACGGTCCATAACAGGTTCGCCTGCCATAACCGCGCGGTAAACGGCACATACCGTATCCACGTTATCCACCACACAGCCTGCGTCAGCAGGAAGCATAGAGGAATTGATCTCCCTTCCGCTGACTGCATAAATAAGACAGCGTTCCGCGCCCTGCGGGTACTTTGTTTTAAGCTCCCTGACCTCGATCCTGGACTCATTTTTCACCAGTTCAGTCATTTTTGCCACGCAGTCCGGCTTATTATCCTCAATACAGATATATCCTTTAGCATTGTCAAAAAGCTTAAGAATACATTTTAAACCGCCGATGATCCATTCAGGCTGTTCCAGCATACGCCTGTAGTCAGAAGTCAGATAAGGTTCACACTCTGCGCCGTTGACCAGTACATATTCTATTTTTTCCGGTTCTTTGGGAGACAGCTTTACATGTGTGGGAAATCCTGCGCCGCCCATACCTACCACTCCGGCATCCTTGATCCTTGCGATAACATCTTCTTTTGACAATGCATCAAGAGAAGAGGCGGGAGAAAATTCCACAGTTTCATATTTTTCGTCATTTTCAATGACAATGGCATCCACCATGGCGCCCACATTATTCCTGACTTTTTTAATGTCTTTTACTGTTCCTGATACAGAAGCATGGACTGCTGCAGATACAAATCCGCCCATCTCCGCTATTTTCTGCCCTGCCAGTACATGATCACCCTTTTTCACTGCCGGCTGCGCCGGGGCACCAATGTGCTGAGACAGAGGATAAACCAGTTCTTTTCCCGGAAGATACTCCTGAACAGGCTTTTCTTTTGACAGTTCTTTTCCATCATAAGGATGTACACCACCCTTAAAGGTTAAAAACGCCATATTTTGTCCCTCCTTTTTTTCACAGCATAACAGCCATTCTTCCTGTCTGCTGTATATCATAACCGGTGATCCGGTTATTTCTCCTGCTTTTTCTGTTGTTTTTCTCTGTAACGGTGAAACTGACTTTTCAGTTCAGGATATGCAGAAACCATTCTTTTTTTGAAAATATTCTGTTTTTTTCTGATTTCCAAATATTTTTTCCCAAATTCATCCAGCCGTGCTTCCAGCTCCTGTTTCTTATTCAGATAGGTTTCCGACTCAAGAAATCCTCCCTGGGCAACAAGGCTCTCATAACGCTGAAGAAGTTCTGTTTTTTTCTCTCCCCAGCGCTCCCTGACTTCCTGCACTGCCGGATAAATCCTCACGCTCTCCAGCTTATCCCGGATTTCCTCTTTCGTAGCATACAGCTTTGTTTTCTGCAGATACAGAGAAATATCTTCAAGCAAATCTTCCACTCTTCCAAAACTTTTTGAAAGACCGAAAGCTGCTGCCGCAGAAATCGTGAAATCTGTCAGATATAGTATCATGAGCACTGTAACTGCAATCTTTCCCACACGCACCGGATACTGATCCGTGATCCAGGAAACGAAAGGGTGAAGCACATAAAACAGCAGCAGCATAAAAAAACCCCAGGCAGCTGATGAGCCTAGGCAGATATAACCGTGGAGATTATACTTTTTGCTGCTGTAATCCCACCATCTGGTATGGAAGATTCTTTCCATCAGCCAGCCGGTGATATACTCCAGTATGGTTGCTGTCACAACACCTCCCGCATACAAAATCAGCAGATTGTCATCAAAAGGCTTAAGAATCAGATAAACTGCTACCGCTCCCAGACCATAGATCGTGCAGAACGGTCCGTTGATAAATCCACGGTTTACCAACTTTTTCTTTCTCACAGACACATAAACGGATTCCCATACCCAGCCTAAAAAACTATAGATAAAAAACCAGCTTATGATATAATAAAAAGAAACTCCTGCAATTTCCAAATCCATATTTTTCTCCTTTATTATATAATATAACATGTTTTTCGCGAATTCTCCAGAAATATTTGGTGATATTTCGTATTATTTTCAATACAATAGGAAAGGAATTTGTTAAAATGATAACAAATACGATAATTTTTTGTCAATTCCCTCCAACTTTAGACTGCTGTTTCTTCCCCCAGGATATAACCTGGGAAAATTCTGTTTTTTTCGATATTGAGACTACCGGCCTCAGCCCCAGGACCAGCAGAGTCTACCTCATTGGAGCTATTTATCTGCCTGCCGGCGCCGCCTCCCCTCTTCTGGTACAGTATCTTGCCGAAGACAGTTCCGATCAGGAAGAATGCGCTATTTTACAGGCTTTTTACAGACTATTAAAAAATCGAAAATACGTAGTTCACTTTAATGGAACATCGTTTGATGTCCCATATCTTCTCCACAGATCCCAGAAACACGGTCTGCCCTCTCCTCTGGATACAGTGCTTCAGGAAGATCTTTACAAACACTTGAAGCATTTTAAGCCTTTTTTCAGCCAGATGGGAAATCACAGGCAAAAATCATTTGAAAATCTGGTTTGTTATCCAAGAAAAGATATCCTATCCGGCAAAGATCTGATAAAAATTTATCAGGCCTTCGAAAAAAGCCATGACCAAGATGCTTTAAATGCCATTCTTCTTCACAATCATGACGATCTGGAAGGAATGCTCTCTCTTTTGCCCCTTTCCCGTCTCTCTCAGCTGGAGAAGGAAGAATATACAGCAAAGAGTCTGGAGGAAGTGGAGGAAATCAACTACCAGGGCATGCCAGGGCGCTCTCTTCTGCTTACCCTGGAGCTTCCTATAGAAATTCCCGCCCAGATTTCTCTGTCTCTTCCTCACGGGTATCTGATGATCCAGAAGAAACTGATAAAAATCAAAACTCCTGTCTTTGAAGGAACTTTAAAACATTTTTATCCGGACTATAAAAATTATTTTTATCTCCCATTTGAAGACGAAGCGGTCCATAGAAGCATAGGCATCTTTACAGACCCTTCCCGCAGGCAGAAAGCAACTGCTGCCAATTGTTATCAAAAAATAACAGGAACTTTTCTCTATGCCCCGGGTACTCCTGACCTTCCCCTGTGCAAGGAAGACATAAAAGCAAAAGAAACCTACACGCCCTATCCTTTCCCGGAACCGGTTCTCTCCTCTGCCCTCGCTTATGCAAAAGGATTTCTGAGGAATATAATAAGTTCCAAAAAATAAAAAACAGCCATGACCGGCTGTTTTTTATTTTTAAAGGATTATTCCTCTGTTGCCTCTTCTTCTGTTTCAGAAGATGTTTCCTGTGCAGGTTCTAAAACTTTCATGCTCAGACTGATTTTTTTCTCTTCTCCATTAAAATCTACAACCTTTGCTGTGATCTCCTGACCTACCTTCAGTACATCAGATGGTTTTTCTACATGTGCCCTGGAAATCTGAGAAACATGAAGCAGAGCATCTACACCTGGTTCCAATTCAATAAATGCCCCAAAATCTGTCATACGTGCGATTTTACCTTCTACAACATTTCCTACTGCATATTTTTCTGATGCATGGAGCCATGGATTCTGATCCTCAAATTTTAAGCTGAGCGCAATCTTGTCTCCATTGATCTCTTTAATGAGAACCTTGATCGTATCGCCCGTTTTGAATACCTTTTTGGGATTTTCAACTCTTCCCCAGGACATCTCAGAGATATGAAGCAGGCCGTCTGCACCGCCCAGATCAATAAATGCACCGAAATCTGTCACATTTTTAATTGTTCCTTCTACAACATCTCCTGCGTGGATTCTCTCGAAAAGTTCTTTCTTCATCTCTTCTTTCTTCGCTAACAGAAGCTGCTTTCTGTCACCGATCACACGGCGTCTTCTCGGATTAAACTCTGTGATAACGAATTCAATCTCCTGATCCTGATATTTTGTCAGATCCTTTTCATAAGTATCGGATACCAGACTTGCCGGAATGAAAACTCTGGCCTCGTCGATAACAACGCTTAAGCCGCCATCCAGTACCTGAGTAACTTTTGCCTTCAGTACTTCTTTGTTTTCAAATGCTTCTTCCAGTCTCTTATTACCCTTGTCAGCTGCCAGTCTCTTATAGGTCAAAAGCACCTGACCATCGCCGTCGTTAAGTTTAAGGACTTTTGCTTCCATAGTATCGCCCACATGAACAACTTCTCTTAAATCCAGGTTCTGATCATTTGAGTATTCATTTCTTGTGATGATACCGTCAGCTTTATAGTCAATGTTTAAGATAATCTCATCTTCTTTTACATCGATAACTGTGCCTTCGACTACCTCTCCATTTCTGATTGTTTTAAATGTTTCGTCCAGCATCTGTTCAAAACTTAATTCTGACATGTTTTGAAACCTCCTCAATTATTTTATTTGGGGTTGACGCCCCTGCTGTAATACCTACACATTGAACGGATAGAAACCTATCAGAATTCAAATCAGCAAGTGTCTGTATATAGTAAGTATTTCTACATTTACTCTTACAAATTTCATATAGCTTCTGGGTGTTTGAGCTATGTCTGCCTCCTATGACAATCATGGCGTCTACCTGCTTTGCGATTTCCTCTGCTTCTGACTGCCTGTCCTGTGTCGCATTGCAAATCGTATTTAAAACAATTCTATCATACCTCTTTTTGTTCAGAATTTCAACTATTTCTTGAAAATTATTGTAATTAAATGTCGTTTGGGAAACAATACAAATTTTTTCATATATTTCCGACAAAAACTTTTCCGCTTCGACTTTATTTTTGATCACAGTGGAACCGCCCTGGCACCAGCCCCGGATTCCTACCACTTCAGGATGATCCGCATTGCCGATAATTACAATATGCCTCCCAGCCCGGCTTTCCCGCTCTACGATCCTGTGAATCTTCAAAACAAAAGGGCAGGTCACATCCACATAGGACAGTCCCTTCTCATCAAGCAGATCATAGATGTGTTTTGGAACCCCGTGGGAACGGATGATCACGGTACCTTTTTCAAGTTTTCTCAAATCCTCCTCCGTCTCCAGCACATGAACACCCCGTTCTTCCAAATCGGATACCACTTCTTCATTATGGATGATGGGTCCGTAAGTATAAACTTCTTCCTGTCTTTGTGCTGCCACCTCATAGGCCTTTTCCACCGCCCTCTTTACACCAAAGCAAAATCCGGCTGTTTTTGCTACCTTTACTTCCATGCTTACTTTCCTGCCTTTTCCCTGTATAAACGGATGATCGCCTCTTTTACCTCCTGGATCCCCATATCAGAAGAATCTACCAGTACTGCATCCTCCGCTCGTTTTAACGGTGAGATTTCCCTTGTCATATCCCTCTCATCTCTCTCATTGATATCCCTTTCAATCTCTTCCAGAACACAGGGAATCCCTTTCTCCTCCAGTTCCCGGCATCTTCTCAGAGCTCTGGTATGGGCGCTGGCGGTGAGATATACCTTTACATCTGCTCCGGGAAGTACACAGGTGCCGATATCTCTTCCGTCCATCACCACATTTTCCCTTGCAGCAAGCTGCCTCTGCAGTTCCACCAGCTTTTCCCGTATCCTGCCGTTTGCGGAGCTTACGGAAGCCATATTTCCCACTTCTTCCTGCCGCAAAAGTCCGGTGACATTTTCTCCGTTTAAGAGCACCTGCTGGGATCCCTCCTGGTACACGATAGAGATATCCGCCTGTTCACAGGCTTTTTCCATTTCCTTTGTATCTTCCGGCAGAATTCCTTTCCGGATAAGATATAACGCCATAGCGCGGTACATAGCCCCCGTATCCACATAGATAAAACCAAGTTCCTTTGCCACAGCTTTTGCTATAGTGCTTTTTCCGGCTCCTGCCGGTCCGTCAATTGCAATATTATATGACATATTCTCTGTCTCCTTTTCTCATTCCTGTGCAGCCGCCTTTGCCGTTGACCAGGCGATCTGCAGATTAAATCCTCCGGTCACTGCGTCCAGGTCCAGAACTTCCCCTATAAAATACAGTCCTTTTACTTTTTTGGATTCCATAGTTTTGGGATCAATATCTTTTACGTTTACACCGCCCTGTGTAATGATGGCCTCCCGAAAATTCCGAAGTCCTGTAATAGTCATGGGAAACTGCTTCACCATGCGGATAAAGTCCTGCCGCTCCTTTTTCGTAATCTCATGGACCTTCTTTTCCGGAGGGATCCCACCAAGCTCCATGATCACCGGAAACATTTTTGCAGGAAACATTCCTGCAGCCACATTTTTAAACTGTTTGTTGATCCCTGCCTCAAATTCCCTTAAAAGCCGTGCATCCAGCTGCTTTTCCGAAAGTGCGGGCTTCAGGTCAATAAAGGCGGACAGCTCTTTTTTCTGCAGTCTCTTTCCCACATAAGAACTGGCTGTCAGTACCAGGGGACCGGAAATTCCAAAATGGGTAAACAACATTTCCCCAAAAGCATTGTACAGCTCTTTTTTCCCATCCCGGATCACCAGGCTTACATTTTTCAGAGAAAGCCCCTGCATTCTGGGAATATACTCTTCTTTCGTCTCCATAGGAACCAGTGCAGGAAAAAGTTCTGTGACCCTGTGTCCTGTCTCCCGCGCAAAGCGATATCCGTCGCCGGTAGAACCTGTGGCACGGTAGGAATACCCGCCTGTGGCCACAATTACCCGGTCTGCCTCCACTGTTTCTCCGTCGGACAGACAGACGCCCCGGACTTTTTCCCCGACTTCCGTGTCCCTGATAAGAACATTTTTCACTTCGCGTTCCAGATGCAGCCTGACTCCCAGCTGCTTCATACGTCTTTCCAGGACTTTGATCACATCAGAGGAATGGTCTGAAACAGGAAAGATCCTGCCTCCCCTCTCTTCTTTTACCTCAAGCCCCAGTCCCCGGAAAAATTCCAGGATATCCTGGTTCGTACAGCCATAAAAAGCACTGTAGAGAAATTTGGGGTTGGTCACCACAGAGGCAAAGAATGTATCCGAATCGCAGGCATTGGTCAGATTACACCTTCCTTTTCCCGTGATGAAAAGTTTTTTCCCCGGTTTTTCATTTTTTTCATACACATGGACTTCATGCCCCTGTTCTGCCAGAAAAACAGAAGCCGCCATACCGGCAGCGCCTGCCCCGATGATGATTATTTTTGCCATATAATACTCCTTTAATCCCTGTATCTTACTTCTTGCTGTTCCTGCTTCTTGGGATTTTTCAGCTCGATTTCGTGGTTGTCTGCCAGATTGATCTCATCACTGTTATATACCTGATATTCATCCCATATTTTCTCCAGTGTCTCCAGCGTGGCAACCACTTCCTCCTGCCTGCGCATACTCAAAGCTACTACCAGGGCATTTACCACGCTCAGAGGAGCTACAAGGGAATCTACAATAGAGGCCATATCACTTCTGGCTATGAGATTGCAGGAGGAGTAAAGATTCATAGGAGAATGTATGCTGTCCGTCAGTGTGATCACTTTTGCATTTCTGTTGTTGGCAAATTCCAGCGCTTTTAAAGTACGCATGGAATACCTTGGAAAGCTGATGCCAATGATCACATCTTCTTCACCGATGTGGATCATCTGTTCAAAAAGTTCGCTGGAACTGTTTGTATTGAGCAGATGTACGCTGTCAAACAGCAGATTAAAATAAAAGCCCAGAAAACTGGCAAGGGGCGCACAGCTTCTGATTCCTACAATATAAATATTTTTAGCATTGAGTATAGTTTCTACAGCAAGCTCAAATGCATCATGATCAATATCTTCCATAGTCATCTTGATCTTATCAATATCAGAATGGAGCACAGTATCCAGGATTTCTGACTGCGGCACCTTTCCGTACGTCACCTCCATCCTCTGTATGGAATTCAGCTTATTACGCACCAGCTCCTCCAGAGCCTTCTGAAATTCCGGATAACCTTTGTAGCCCAGATGGATGGCAAAACGCACCACTGTAGATTCACTGACTCCCACAGTTTCCCCCAGTTTGGCAGCGGTGAGAAAAGCCGCTTTGTCATAATTTTCTCTGATGTATGCAGCAAGCTTCTTCTGCCCCTTACTCAGCTTCTGATATTTTTCATTCATGTGATTGAGTAAATTTTCCGTACTGCCCATAATATGTGTTCCTTCCTTGCATCATTCTTTTACATGCATTTTATCATAGCACAAAATGTAGAAAGTTTCAGCAAAAATTTTCTTTCTGTTGACTTTTTTCTCCATGTGCACTATACTTTTTCCTACTGTTAAATGCCCCGGGGCAATGCAGAAATCTTACGCCAGAGGAGGTCTTCCCTTTGCTGAATCCAGTCAGACTCATGGAATTAAAACGGCTAAAAAATACGTTCGAGAAAAACCACCCCAGATTTTTCTCTTTCTTAAACGCAGTCTCCAAAAACGCTGTAAAAGAAGGGACTGTCGTAGAAATCCAGGTAACCGCCCCCGATGGAGCCTGCTATAGGACGAACCTGAAATTATCTGCCTCAGACATAGAAGCCATTGAAAAAGCAAAAGCTCAGATACCCCGCTAAGGGCTCTGAGCTTTTGCTTTTTTATTTTTATACCGGATATGCTCCGTTCTCTGTGTCTGCCTCTTTTGGATCTACTTTTGTCTGCTGTGCTTCCCTGTATTTAAAGAATTCAGTAGCAACCTGGGGGAACAGAGCATAAGACAGAACATCCTCTTCCTGTTCGGACCACTGAGCCATCTCACCTCTTAAGGTATCAAGCTCCGGTTTCAGCAGATCTGCAGGACGGCAGGTAATTACTTCTGCATCGCCGATGCATTTTTTCTGCACTTCTTTATCAAACGGTTTCACAGTTGCTCCGTATTTTCCGCTTAATACGTCTTTTGTTTCCTTTGTCACCATTTTATAGCGTTCGCCCATGATAACATTGAATACTGCCTGTGTACCGACGATCTGAGAAGACGGAGTAACCAGAGGCGGTTCTCCAAGATCTTTACGCACTCTGGGCACCTCTTCCAGAACATCGTAGAATTTGTCTTCTGCATGCTGTTCTTTCAGCTGGGAAGTCAGATTGGAAAGCATGCCGCCCGGTACCTGATACAGCAGTGTTTTAATATTTACACCCAGGTTCTTCGGATTCAGCAGGCCGCTGTCCAATGCCTCGTCACGGATCGGACGGAAATAGTCAGCAATCTCAGCCAGAAGTTTCTGGTCAAATCCTGTATCATACGGTGTACCCTTAAAAGTTTCTACCATAACTTCTGTTGCAGGCTGGGAAGTTCCCAGCGCAAACGGTGACATAGCGGTATCGATCACGTCAACGCCTGCTTCCACTGCTTTTAAATAAGTCATGGAAGCCACACCGGAAGTATAGTGGGTATGAAGCTGAATCGGGATATCAACCGCTTCTTTTAATGCTGTAACAAGCTCTGTAGCTGTATATGGAAGGAGCAGACCTGCCATATCTTTGATACAGATGGAATTAGCGCCCATATCTTCTACTTTCTTTGCCATATCTACCCAGTAATCCAGGGTATAGGCATCGCCAAGCGTGTAAGATAACGCCACCTGAGCATGTCCTTTTTCTTTGTTTGCTGCTTTTACGGCTGTCTGAAGATTTCTTAAGTCGTTTAAACAGTCAAAGATACGGATAATATCAATACCATTTGCAATGGATTTCTGTACAAAATATTCAACCACATCATCTGCGTATGGACGGTATCCCAGAATATTCTGTCCGCGGAACAGCATCTGCAGCTTTGTATTTTTAAATCCGTCACGGAATTTACGAAGCCTTTCCCATGGGTCTTCCTTTAAGAAACGAAGGGATGCGTCAAAGGTAGCGCCGCCCCAGCACTCTACGGAATGGTAGCCCACTTTATCCAGTTTATCTACGATGGGAAGCATCTGCTCCGTTGACATTCTTGTAGCAATCAGAGACTGATGCGCGTCACGCAGAATGGTTTCTGTAATTTTAATAGGTTTTTTTACTACTTCTGCCATTTTTATTTCCTCCATATTTTTTCCTGCCGGTCTCCAGGAGACAGATATACTGCATCTGAACCCGCCTGCAGCCGGAGGCGTCTTTCTCTATTCACAGCCGGAACACAAAATCATTCCTGCTGTTTCTCTGATTCAGGGTCTATACACCAAAAATAGCCATAAAGGTACCGGCTGCAACTGCAGTTCCGATAACACCTGCTACGTTTGGTCCCATGGCATGCATCAGCAGGAAATTGGTGGGATCTGCTTCCGCACCTACCTTCTGGGATACACGGGCTGCCATAGGAACGGCAGAAACACCTGCGGAACCAATCAGAGGATTAATCTTTCCTCTTGTCACTTTGCACATCAGCTTACCAAGAAGCACGCCACCGGCAGTACCGAAGGCAAATGCAACCAGACCAAGGACAACGATTTTCAGAGTATCTACTTTCAGGAACGCTTCTGCACTGGTAGCAGCTCCTACAGAAGTACCCAGAAGAATAACAACGATATACATCAGGGCATTGGATGCTGTCTCTGTCAGCTGTTTTACAACACCAGATTCACGGAACAGGTTACCAAGCATCAGCA
The DNA here is from genome assembly GCA_944380235.1 of uncultured Blautia sp. GTDB lineage: Bacteria > Bacillota > Clostridia > Lachnospirales > Lachnospiraceae > Blautia. The sequence goes on along the minus strand of CALWHD010000068.1, from coordinate 132 downwards.
TACCAACCAGCGGAGCTGTAGTAGGAAGAATCAGACATACTACAACGGTGATAATGATCGGGAACAGAATCTTCTCCAATTTGGAAACCGGACGAAGCTGCTCCATTTTAATCTTTCTTTCTTCTTCTGTTG
>CALWHD010000067.1 GCA_944380235.1 uncultured Blautia sp. | reverse complement strand
TGCCAGGTGGCATTCTGCCGGTACTGCACATGCACCAGAAAAGTGGCACAGGTTCCTCTTTTTTCTATAATATAGTCCCGGTCCAGCACCGGCTTCTCCGATATCTTTCCCAGCGCCGGCTCAAACTTTGCTCCCGCAAAGTTTCTCAGCTGTACTGCGGACTGGGGAAATGAAATCCAGTTGTAAAACTGCTCCATGCTCCTCAGCAGCTGCACAATATTGTCAAACTTCTGAGGTTCATCAAAATAACAGCAGTAAAACTCTCCTCCGATCTCCCCATTTATGCTTTTTTCTACACAGATATTGATCAAATTACGCGATGCCGTACCCATGCCCAATGCTTCTTCCATATTTTCTCTCCCCTGTTACACTAATTCCAATGAAATTCATTTTCCTTAAACCGGATCCGGGAATTATCATTCTCCACATCTGCCACAGAAGAAACATAATACTCCAGATAATTCCGCCATGACCTGTGATCTTTTGAAAAGTTATCGGCAATCCTTTTAAAAATAAGCGCACAGTTTTCTCTGTTTGTTCCCACCAACAGAACCAGGAACTGCGTTGTACTGTATTTTGTAAAGGAGTCACCTCTTCGCAGGCTTTTCTTGATAGCCCGGTACAATTCTTCAGAGAAAAGATCTCTTTTTGCCGCATTTTCCACCGGATGGCCTTTCCCGTCTGTAAGGGTTATGATCATCAGAAACACAGACTGCCCGTTCCTTTCGATAATCCTCTGTATCAGTCTGTATCCGTCGCGAAAACTTGGCAGGCTGCAGAAAAACGCTCCCATATCTTCCTTCTGTTCCTTCAGCCTTTCCTGTATATCTCCTACCGCCTGAAAATTCCCTGTCATCTTGGAACTCATCTCCGAAAACAGCTCCAGTAATCTTTCTGACGGTGTAATCCCCAATTCTTCAAAGAAAAATCTGCAAGTCTCATCATAAAACTGCATAGCTTCTTTATACCGGTTCAGTCCCATCAGCGCTTCAATCTTCACTGCCTGCCATTCATCAAAGGGATAAATCTCGCACGCCAGAGAGGACAGTTCCAGCATTTCCTCATATTCTTTCTTCCTCTTCAGGTCTTCACACACCTGCTCCAGGGCATATGTATACTGTTCCTTATATGCCACGCTGCACATGATCACCCAGTCTTCCCCGGAAAGAGCAGGAAGGAATTCACCTCTGTAGAGAAAACACGCTTTTTTCAGGCATCTGATGCTCCTGTCTTTGTCTGTCTCTGCATCTCCTTCTTTTACATATCTGGTAAACTCGTTGACATCCACCCAGGTCTTCATGGGACTGTCCCATTTATAGACTCCATTCTCAATAAGTATATAATCATATTCCGGCAGCTCTGTATCTGCCAGAATCTTCTTTAGTCTGTGTACTGTAACCCGAAGGTTATTTGCCGCATCGGACACTTCCTCTCTTCCAAATAAGTCCTCCAGCAACTGATTTCTGGGTATTCCGCCTTTCTCTCCGCTGTTGTGCAGAAGTATCTGCAGCAGTTTCAAAGCTTTGGTAGAAGTACTGCGCCGGAAGGATATGGTCTTTTCGTCATATACCATGGAAAATTTTCCCAGCATATAAACCTTTAATTCTGGTAAATCATTCCCCATAATCCATCTTCCTCTTCTTTCCGCTTATCTTTTTCATACTTCAGAGAGAAATAAAGTCCGTATAATAAGTGTCTGTATTTTAGAATAAAAAAATATGAAAAAGACATATATTACTAGATTATGTTAGCATTCACAGAGAAAAAAGTAAAGCTTATCTTCTCATTTTCTTTCGTCATATTTACGAAATCCAGAGAAATTTAATCCATTTTTACTGTATCGATTTTTCATGAAAAAATTAACGGCAATTAATTTGTAGAATTGACACTTGTCCCCCACCTATTACGATGATATCATTAGTTATAGAATTATTTTATACATCCGCAGAAAGGAGGAGGGGAAAGTGAAAAAACGTATATTCTGCTGTATTCTCTGTCTTATACTGGCGTTTTTCTGCACCACGGCAGGCTGCGGCGGAAGCAGTGCCCAGGCAAAGACAAAGAAAACCAGCTCCTCTTCCTCCTCAAAAAACTGGGACAGCTCTCCAAAAGTTCTTGTACCCCAGGCTGCGGGGACAGAAGTTCTTGGAAATGACCGGATCCGGATCGATGTTTCAAACAGGACAGAAGGATATATCATGGCGCGCTATACCGGCCCGGCACAGAAGGTGAAATTTTTCGTGGTCACTCCCGATGAGGTTCGTTATACCTACGACCTTCCGTCTTCGGAAACCTGGTTCACCCTTCCTCTCACTGGCGGCAGCGGCACCTACACGCTGGATGTCCGGGAACATGTGGAGGATGACCTGTATTCCAACCTTTACATGGAAACATTGGACATTACAGTAAAAGATGAGTTTTCTCCCTTCCTTTATCCCAATCAGTACACCTGGTTCACAGAAAATACCAAAGCGGTAGCAAAGGCTTCTGACCTTACACAAAAGGCAGAAGACGGTCTGGGGGCTGTGAAGGAGATTTATGATTACGTGATTAAAAATGTATCTTATGACGAAGAAAAAGCGGAAACTGTCCAGAGCGGCTACCTGCCGGATGTGGATGAGACCCTGGCTTCCGGCAAAGGCATCTGTTTTGACTACGCTGCCCTGATGACAGCCATGCTCCGCTCCCAGGGAATTCCCACAAAGCTGGAGATCGGATACAGCGGGGATGTGTACCATGCCTGGATCAGCACCTGGCTGGAAGAAAAAGGATGGGTGGATAATATTATCGAATTCGACGGAAAGCACTGGTCCCTGGTAGACCCCACACTGGCGGCAGGGAACAAAGCCTCCTCTGTAAAAAAATACATTGGAGACGGATCCAATTATACTGTGAAATATTCCCGGTAACAAGCCCGGCAAAGTTACCGGCAGGATTGGTGTATACTATTTATAGAAAGGATTGGTTAGGAATATGAAAAACAACAGCGCAAACGTTCTTTCCTCCCAGGAGCTTACCTCCTTCTGCAGCCAGATTTCTTCTATTCTGAAAGCAGGCATCTCTCCTTCTGAAGGAATCGCCATTATGCTGGAGGACACTTCCGCAGAAGAAGAACGGCAGATCCTCACAGCCATACAGGAAACTCTGAACACCACCGGCGTTTTCAGCCTTGGTCTCGAAGATGCCAAAGTCTTACCGGAATACATGATGAATATGGTACAGCTGGGAGAACAGGCCGGACGGCTGGACGATGTGATGGAAGCCCTTGCCCTGCATTATGAAAGAGAATCCGGGCTTGCCGCGGCCATCAAAAGCGCAGTGACCTATCCCTGTATTATGATCGGTATGATGGTTCTGGTAGTTCTGGTGCTGATCACCAAAGTTCTCCCGGTCTTTGACCAGGTCTTCCGCCAGCTAGGCCAGAACATGAGTGGTTTTTCCAAGAGCCTGCTGCTTCTTGGCAATTCCCTGAACCGCTACTCTGCTGTTTTTCTGGCAGTCCTAGTAATCCTTGCAGGACTTTGCTTTTACTTTGCCAAAACAGATACCGGCAGAAAGTCTGCTGCAAAACTTTTCTCCAGGCTTCGCTTCACCAGGGGATTTTCCCACAAAAGCGCTGCCTGCCGGTTTGCCAGCGGAATGGCTCTGGTGTTAAAAAGCGGTCTTACTCCTGAAGAAGGACTTACTATGGCAGCGAAACTTACCGGAAATCCTGCCTTCCAGGAAAAGGTGTCCGCCTGCTGCAAATTGATGGAGGATGGATCTCCCCTTGCCGAATCTCTGTCCAAATCCGGTATTTTCACAGGGATGCAGGCACGTCTTCTGCTTATCGGAGATAAGACCGGCTCCCTGGATGATGCTATGGACAGAATTGCTTCTCATTATCAGGATGATCTGGATGAATCTATTCAAAATGCCATCTCCGTCATCGAACCCACTCTGGTAGCCATTCTTTCTATTTTAGTAGGGCTGATCCTTTTATCTGTCATGATGCCCCTCCTGGGAATTTTATCTGGAATTTAACAGGGAGGTGCTGAGATGAAACGATTTGAAACCCGGAAAGGACGCTCGCCTTTTCAGAGTCTTCTTCTTTCTCTGTGCC
>CALWHD010000066.1 GCA_944380235.1 uncultured Blautia sp. | reverse complement strand
GATAAGCTTGATTGTCCAGAGAAAGTAGCGGAACTTGCCATGAAGATAATCGGAACAGCAGACAGGGAATATGTCCTGGTGATTTCCGTAAACAGTAAATGTCTGCCTGTAGCATTGGAAATTACCTCTATTGGTTCCGTAAACGCAGCCTTTATGGAGCCAAGAGAAATCTTTAAACACGCTATCATTAGCAATGCTGTAGGAATTTTACTCGTACATAATCACCCATCTGGGGACTGTGAGCCAAGCAAAGAGGACAAAGATGTTACACAGAGAATCCGTAAAGCGGGTGAACTGCTGGGAATCCAGGTCTATGATCATGTGATCATAGGAAATGAGAAATATTACAGCTTTCGGGAGAGGAATCAGTCTGTAGCCCAGTAAGAATGAGCACATCATAAGATTTTTACAAATAGAAGTTAAATAGACCATATAGGGAGAAGAAAAATGGATACAAGAATCAGAGAAATTTATGCATGTTTGATACAGGACACAAAATATATGGAGGAGCTGAGCAGAGAGGTAGAAAAGAAAATCAATCAGATTGTAAAAATTGAAAAGACAGAAATGGACAATCAGAGATTTGAGGACTACAGGGATAAGTTTTTCTTGGCTGCTTCAATTGGAGAAGAAGCAGGGTTTATTAAAGGATTCAAATATGCAGTGGCATTATTTGCTGAATGTTTTCCGGGGAGATCAGCACTTTACTGCAGAGCCTTGACGATTTTCAGTATCTGCTCTTTGGTCTCATCTGAGCAGAGATTCAGCTCATGGAGAATCTCCTGTTCTATAGCCGAAGAAGGCTGTTTATATTCTTCTGCAAGAATATAGTCAACTGTGATATTCAGAGCATTGCAAATCTGTACCAGGGTAGAGAGGGAGACCTTTACGCGATTGTTTTCAATATTGCTGATATGGCTAGTGTTTACATCTACTATATCAGCAATATATTCCTGAGTGAGCTTCTTTTCTAACCGAACTTCTTTTATTTTTTTCCCAATCCTTTCAAAATTAAGTTCTTTCATATCCCTAGAGCCTCTCTTTTTGTTTCTATCATGCTCTCATTGTAAGGTTTTTATACTTAGAGTATAATAATCTATAACTAATAAAAATATAGCTATAGATTATAATTAAATTTTTTAAAACGTCAGATTATGACGTTTTGGATTGCTATCCTAAAAATGCAATGGAGGAGTACAAGATGGCAAGAATGGACAAGATCACCCGGATATTGCTGATGTATTCCCAAATATCACAGGGTGGGAGAATTTATAAAAGGAGCTTCTGCATGGAAGCTGGTATAGACAGAAGAACCTTTGACAGGGATATTGAGGATATTCGTCTGTATTTAAGCGAGTCTTTTGACGGGAACAACCTGATTTATGATCGTGAAGATGAAAGCTACCATCTGGAGAATTTTTATAAGTATCAGCCTCTTAGTGCAATGGAAATAGTTTATATTTTTGAATTATTGAATTCCTGCCGAGTTCTGCGTGAAGATGAATATGCCGGTCTGGCAGCCAGCCTTTTAAATTCAGTGGAGATAAGCCGGAGAAGATATGTGAATAAAATCATGGAAAAATATATCCAGGATTATTCCACAAAAAATCAGGCTGCATTGCTGAAAATGAACTGGGATCTTCAGCAGTGTATTATTGAGCAGGATAAGATTGAACTACATTTCCAGGATAGCAGAAAGAATGTAGTTTCACCAGTTGGCATCCAGGTTTATGAGGATCAGATGTATCTGTTTGCTTTTGATACCTTGGAAAGCCTGTTGACAATACCCATTGCCAAGATTGCCTCTTTTAAGATGAAAAACCAGAAATATGGTCAGCAATTGTTGGAAAAGTTCCATCAGATATCATGGATAGAGCTTAAAAAGATGATAGAGAAAGCGAGGAGTGCAAATGAAGAAGATTAGATTCCCTTTAGAGATGGCAGAAGGAAAAATGGTTAAGGAGCTGGACGAACTTCAGGAGTATTTTGATCTGGAGAAAGCTCTGGAATATTTCCAGAATGGAAAATTACAGAAGTGGCTGGAAAATACTTACAATGATGATATTTTAGAGGAGCTGGAGGAACTAACCGGAGAAGAGGAAGATTTTATAGAACGTTTTACAGAAGCACTGGGAGTAGAACAACAGGAAATCCAGGTAGATGTGAAAGAAATATTGGAAAAAGCCCATTTAAAAGAAAAACTGAAACGATTATTTCCAGAAGAAAAAGTTGAGGAAATGGTCAATTCAAGTGCAGACAGTCAGGAAATGCTTGAAAAACTTATAAAAGGAGGAAGGAAGAAGATTTATCTGATAGGGGGAACTTACCGGATTCCTGAAAATGCACGGGGTATTGCTTTTACAGGAGTCGGAGAGTCAAAGGTGAAGATAGAAGAAAAAGATGAGTATAAATTTCTGGAACAGAGACTACAGTTTAACGGACTGCTTCCGGCAGATGAAGAAAGCAGAAAGATGATGAATCTGGATGATACGAAGATGGTTTTTCTAGACTTTTTGAAGCTGATGGAACTGCAGTTAGAGTGTATTTAGGAGGAAAAGGCTATGTTGAAGGAAAAACTGAAATCCTACATTGATGCTAAGGTACCGATCATTTATGTAAATACTTATGATGACAATGAGGTAGAAGAAGAGGTACTGGAAGTTACAGGCAGAAGGAAAGTCTGGGAATGGAATCAGATGTATGGACTGATGAATCGAAAAGAAATAGAGAAAAAAGAGGTTTTTTATGTTCACGAAACCATTAATGGTGACTATACACTTGAACAGTGTTTAAAACTTGGCGTTATAGAAAAGGAATTTTACCGTAAGGTAATTATGATAAAAGATATTGCCTCTTACCTGGAAAATCCGGAGATTGTGGCACTTTTTAAAAATGCTTGTCTGCAGATTGAAACAGGAGAGCTTGACACAGTATTTGTATTTATTTCTTCTATCCTGAAAGTACCAAAAGAGTTGGAAAAATATATTACAGTCCTTCAGGAAGAATACCTGACAGAGGAAGAGATTAAAAAGGAAATCCTTGACTTCATACAGGAAAATTCTATCGGTAATGTTTATGACAAGACTTTGGAACAGATGTCTCTGGCTTTTAAAGGATTATCCATACTGGAAATTGATACGATTTTATCTCTTGCATTCAGCCAGGAGGGAGAATTGAACGATAGTGCCTTGAGGCTGGTTATGGAACAGAAAAAACAGATGATACAAAAAGCCGGTATTCTGGAAATGGTGTCCTGTGAAGAGGAGATGAAAGACATTGGAGGATTAGAGAGCCTGAAACGCTGGATCGGAAACAAAGCCCAAGTTTTAAAACATATGAAAGAAGCAGAATCTTTCGGGGTAGAGCTTCCCAAAGGAGTTCTGATCGCAGGAATACCGGGATGCGGAAAGTCCCTGAATGCGAAAGCCTCTGCAAAATTAATGGGAGTTCCCCTTCTTAAACTTGATATGGGACGTGTCATGGGGAAATATGTAGGAGAATCCGAAAGCAATATGCGACGTGCGATTGCTTTAGCAGAAGCAATTTCTCCCTGTGTTCTCTGGGTAGATGAGCTGGAAAAAGCCTTTGCCGGTATTGGGGGGAACGGAGGCGGTGCGGAAGTTACTACCAGACTTTTTGGACAGTTTCTTACCTGGATGCAGGAAAAAAAGAGTGCTGTTTTTGTGGTTGCAACTGCAAATGACATTATGAAACTTCCGCCTGAGCTTATGAGAAAAGGAAGATTTGATGAAATCTTTTATGTACAGCTGCCAAGAGCAGAAGAGCGTAAGAAAATCTTCGAAATCCACATTAAAAAGCGTCGTCCCCAGGATCTGGAAAAGATTGATTTCACCAGGTTGGTGGATAAAACAGAGGGATATAGTGGTGCAGATATTGAAGGGGTAGTAAAGGAAGGGATTGAAAATGCCTTTATTAATGGAAAATCAGAAGTATCTACCCAAGACATATTGAAAGCAATTGAATCTACCCATTCATTGAAAGAAATCATGGGAGAATCTATTTCAAAAATGGAAAAAGAATATAAGAACCGTAAATTTAAGAATGCGTCATGAAAGGAGAAGAGAAATGAGTGAAGAAATGAGAAAAGTTGAAAACGCCCAGGAACTGAATCTGCAGGTGGAAGGTCTGTCAGAGAAAGAAGTAAAGGAAGTACAGAAAATTTTTCATAGATTCCTGAAAAAATATGAAGAAAATCCCGAAGCAGATACAAGGAAGTGGCTTTTTGAGCAGTTGAAAGAAGAACTGCCGGAGAAAAAAGAAGAGGAATTACAGAAGATCGCAGAAGAGATTACAACAGCCATAGAAGAGTATCAGAAGGACTTGGATGATTTAAACAAGAGCTGCAGGAAAGGGATTACCAAGGAATCCTGGCTTGCTGAAAAACTCCAGGATGGAGCGAAAGGCGTAGCGGTAAATGAGTTCGGAGAATATTTAAGAGAAATTGACCGGAATATGACTCAAGCGAATATGCAGATGGCTAGAACAATCCTTCGTGCAGATGGAGAGGTCAGCCAGTGTATAAATCTGGATGGGTTTATTGCAGAGCAGTACCATGTAAATAATTTTAATGCAAAAGCTGTTCTGGAAAAATCTCCCTACCGTGCCAGAGTCTGTGTTCCGGAAAATGGACAGTATGGAAAAAATTCTGTTGATGTCATGATTGACAATATTCAGACAGGACAAAAAGGCGTGGCACGCTATCAGATGAAGTATGGTGCGGACAGTAAAGCCACGGTAGAAATGCTGAAAAACGGAGATTATGCAAATCAGAGGCTGGTAGTCCCCAAAGAGCAGGTAGAAGAGGTTCAGAAAAGTTTTCCTGATAAGACAGTGACAGATCATATAGGGGGAACGGACAAGATTGCCATTCAATCAGAAGGATTATCCAAAGAGCAGGTAAAATCTTTTCAGCATGACGCTCAGAGCAATCGGATGATTCCAAAAACAGACTGGAATGTATATCAGACAAAGGAACTTGCATTAAATATTGGAAAACAGGCTGGACAGGCTGGAATCCAGGCGGCACTGATAGGAACGGGAATTCATCTTGTGGAGAAAGCTGTAAATGGAGAACCGGTAGAAGCGGATGAAGTTGTCAAGACAGCTATTACCACTGGAGCAGATACTGGCGTAAAAGCAGCAGCCGGGGGAGCCCTAAAGGTAGCTTCAGAGAAGGGCGTGATTTCACTTCTGCCGCCAGGAACACCAGCAGGAACCCTGGCTAAGATTGCTTGTGTAGGCGTGGAAAATGTGAAAATTTTATGGAAAGTGGTAAAAGGAGATCTGACCATGAGTGAGGCCATGGAGCATATGGGAAGGACCAGTGTCTCTATGTATGCCGGACTTAGTGCCGGAGCAGTAGGGGCAGGTATTGGAGCGGCGGCTCTTAGCTGGATACCTGTTGCAGGACCTATTGTTGGCGGTGTGATAGGCGGGGTAGTCGGATATACAGCCGGAAGCAAAGTCGGAGAAAAAATCTTTGAGGGAGCTAAGAAAGTAGTGAAGACCGGTGCGAAGATTGTAAGGAGCGTTGTAGAAGGTATTAAGAATGTAGCAAGTAGTATTGTAGATACAGTATTAAGCTGGTTGCCGTTTTAGAAAGGAAAGCAAAAGATGGGATATTTTGAAGATGATATATTAAAGATGTACGAGAACATTCCGAGAGAAGCGAAGAAAAAAGATGCAGAAAAAAATGGTAATAAAGAAACTTTAAATAAGCCGTTAAACTTGAGTTTTTTAGATGAACTGTTAAAAAGTTTTGAGACGATTCCCAGAAAAGAAAAAGTCAGCAGAGAAGATACTGCTATTGCAGATATAAAAGAACTGGTACAGTATCTGGAAAAGCAGGTAAAAGGGACTTTGCAGGAAACGGACAAACAGAAAATCCGTCAGAAAAAAGAAGAGTACAAAAAGAGCCTTGAAATTTTGAGCGGGGTACTTCTTAAAAAACCCGAAACCTAAATATAGAACAAGTTAAGAAAAAAGTTTATACAAAAGGATATTGAGGAGAAAAACTTATGGAGGAGTACAGGGAAGATAGAGAACAATACTATCTTGCAATGATGAAAGAAATTTCAGAACACAAAGATTTTGGGAGAAAAAATCCTGTAGATATAGGGACAGAATGCGGATACACAGAAGAAGATGTCTTGGATATGATCCATATGCTTCAGCAAAAGAAAGAGAAAGGAGAAATCTATACAGGAACTTCAAGTGATAAAACAGGATATTTCCTTGTCTGGAAAGAACAGAAAGCATATATTGTTGCAGTAGAAATGCGGGATTGGAAAGCAGAAGTTATTAAAGAACTGAAGGATTTTGAAAGAAAAGATAAATTTGACATCAAAGATCATATTTTTGTCAGGACAGCCGGTAATGAAAAAAAGACTGTATTGTGGGAAAATCTGGAAACTGGAGAAAAGAAAAGACTGTTGACGGACGAGACTATACGAAACCTTATTATCTTAGACAATGGCATCCTTATTCTTATAAAAACGGAAATGCTGGTATGGGATGGAGATAAAATCTTAACAGGGAAAAAATATACAGAATCTATGCTGAGATTGTCAGAAGTTATCCAAGCAGGAGATAAAATATATTTTTATTATATACAGAATTCCTATATATGTGCGATAGACAAGCTGCTAAAAAGCAGGATTATTAAATATTATGTAATGACAGACTCAAGTGAAAAAAAGAAAATACAAGAAATCGGGAATGACAGGAACAAGATATTTGGATATTGGTCCGCTATAAAAGATTCTTATTATTCAAGTACAATGTATCGTGATTACCCAATGAAAGCCACAAAAATGGAAGGAAAGGAATTTGCTTTTAAAAGAAAAATCAAAGACCATCAAGCTTTTATAATCAAAGATTTTATGTCTCAGAACTATGGTTTACTGGGTACTGAAATTTATTCCAGAAAGCAGATGGAATCTCCAAATGGCATTATGAATCCTGTATGTAGTTTTAGCCGGACTATTTTATCTAAGTCATTATGCAACCAAGTGATCGTGGACTATGAAAATGATATTTTTATCGGTCTGAATAACAAAAATGATATTATAAAAATTGATATGAGAAACGAAAGAGAGGCTACGGTGATTCCCGTAGCTATATAGAAAAAGGAGTTCCTAAAGTCGGATGTTATGCCATAAAAATAATAATTTATAGGGAGGAGAAAGTTAATTGTCGCCTAGAAAAACAACAGCAATAAAAGTTTTAGTGTCAAACGCAAGGACAACAAAGGCTGCTCCGCTATCTGTTGAAGCAAATTCTGATAAAAAGACAAAAGAAATAGGGGATATCCAATCAGAAATATTTTTGGACATTGAAAAAAGATATCTACTGGACCTCTTAAAAGAAACTCTAGAACATACAGATTTTCGCCGGCGTATAAATCCCGTTGATACAGCTATTGACCTAGGTTATTCAGGAGTGGACGCACAAGCTATGATAATATTGGCATTTCAGATATATAATGGCAGTATGAAAATCTCACCGCAAGATGTTCAACTGGATG
>CALWHD010000065.1 GCA_944380235.1 uncultured Blautia sp. | reverse complement strand
TTAAAACAATGGATTCCCGGATCTTCTTTTTCACGTACATATGAAAAAAGCACCTATCAGCACACTGATACATGCTTTTCCTTCTCTCATACTTCTGGTATCGTATATTCATTTCGGATATAAATCTCTGTATACTGTAATTCCCTCTCCGGCTCCTCCCCGTTAAAAAGGAGACGAAAAAGTATCATCACCGGTTCATAGCCCTGAATGCGTGCATCCTGTCCAATGAGAAAATGAATGCTTCCCTCCCGGAGAAGCTCGTAATTTTTTCCCATAAAATCATTAGCGATCATTTTGATTTTCCCTGCTTTTCCATACTTTCTCATAGCACTGCACACACCTTCTTCTCCATGAGAGGTCAGATAGATGCCCTTTAAATCCGGATATTGCTCCAGAAGTTTTTCTGTGATTTTTTCTGCCCTCGGGTTCTCTTCGTAACAATACTCCGGACCCAGCAGCTGGATCCTGGGATACCTCTTCTCTACTTCTGTCTGAAATCCCAGGACACGGTTGCTCAGGGAGGTATTGGTGCTGTATCCGGAAATGACAGCCACCTTTCCTTTTCCGCCTACCAGTTCTCCCATAAGCCCAGCTGCCGCCCTGCCGCACTGCAGGGCATTCTGACCCACAAAACACAGGCGTTTCGTATCTTTTACATCTGAGTTAAAGGTGATGACCGGTATGTGATATTCCTCCACAAAAAGGTTGATCCGCTCTTTGACTTTCTCCTCATCAATAGGAACCATAGCAATGGCACTCACCCCTTCTTCCCGCATTAATTCCATTGCGGAAATGGTATCAGACTGACTGATATGAGGGATTTTATACACCAGTACTGTGCCGCCAAGACTGTCTACTTCTTCCCTTGCCGCTTCCACCCCTTTAAGAAGTTCATGCATGAAGGGGGTTTCTGCACTTTGCAGAATGACTCCGATTTTAATATTATTTTTACTCATGGACAAAGCCCGCCCAAGCTGATTGGGCCGGTATCCCATTTCTTTGGCAATCTTACGAATCCTTTCCGCTACTTCCGGACGAATTCTTCCCCGATTGTTTAACGCCCGGTCCACCGTTCCCCTGGATACGCCCGCCGCTTCTGCTATCTGCCGTATGGTAACTCCCATTTCTCTTTCCCTGCTGCCTTTCAGAAAATTATAAAAGTATTATATAATTCTCTTTCCTAATATGCAAGATTAAGGAGTTTTTTTGCTATTTATTCCATAATTTCCGGTAGATTTCCTTTATATCCTCTTCCGTTACGTCCCTTATAGTATTTTGAGGGCTTCCGCTTTCCATAGCATCGAATGCCATTTTGTCAATGACCTGGAAAAACTCTTCTTGAGAGATGCCATATTCTCTCAGGGTAGGAACATTAAGATCCCGGGTAAGTTTTTCCACTGCCTGCAGGAATTTTTTCGCAGCTTCCTCTGCTTCGTCAGCTTCCTCTGCCACACCAACAGCACGGCCCAAATCTGCAAATCTCTCATAATTTCCGGGCAGGGCAAAAGTGAGGCACTCTTTCAGCAGCATGGCATTAGAAAGACCATGAGCCACATGGAAAAGAGCTCCAATAGGACGGCTCATACCATGAATAAGTGTCACGGATGCATTATTAAAGGCAATCCCCGCTTCCAGAGCTGCCACAGACATCTCCACTCTGGCTTTCTCATTTTTTCCCGATGTATATGCCACGGGAAGATATTTCATGATCCGTTTTACTGCAGAAACTGCAAAGGTATCCGACAGTGTCTGCGCCTTCCTGGAAGTATACGCTTCAATCGCATGACACAAGGCATCCAGACCCGTAGCTGCAGTGATACCAGGCGGTGCTGTCATGGTAAACTGAGGATCAATAACTGCAAGATCCGGCATAAGTACCTTTCCCTTCAGAAGCATTTTAATATCCTTTTCCGTATCCGTGATAATGGTAAACTGGGTTGCCTCTGACCCGGTTCCCGCAGTAGTGGGAACCGCCGCCATGGGAGGCATGGGTACGTCAATGACTTTTCCCATATAGTCAGAGATTTTTCCCCCTTTTGCAGCCAAGGAGCCGATGGCTTTCATAGAATCTATAGGGCTTCCTCCGCCCAGAGCCACCAGGAAATCACAGCCTTCCTCCTGATATACTTTCAGGCCTTTTTCAATCATTTTGTCTGTGGGTTCCCCGGCGATCTCAGAGTAAATGCAGTAGTCTACTCCCTGATTTTTCAGAGCGTCTTCTACCTTTCTGCAGTTACCCAGCTCAATCATTACCTGATCCGTTACGATCAGCGCCTTCTTCCCCATTTCCTTCAGTGCTGTCTCTGCCATTTCCAGTGCTCCGGATCCAGAAATAATCTGACCCGGTACGATAAATTCTCTAGCCATGTCTTATTCTCCCTCTCTCTATTAGCTGTTTAAAATTGGCTCATCAAAATTCTGCGTCATGCAGCCATACATATTTCTCGTCTTCGCAGCGGTCTGTCTGCAGCCAAGGATTTCCATCGATATGACGGATCATCCAGCAGGTATACATCTGAAATCCCGGCGCCACCGCCTGAGGATGAAGTTCTCCTCCCGGGATTGCTGAGAAACTTCCATCCGTACTCTTAAACACCTGATCACCCACAAAACTTGCTCCAAATCCTTCCGGACGGTCAAATTTGAAGTAATAAGTCTCCGGCTGGGGATGTCTGTGAGGCAGATAGCCGGACCAGTTGCCCCTGTCATTTAATACTTCTCCCAGAACCATATTGGAGTATGGCGCAATGTCATGGTCTAAGATAGTATTGACTCTTCTCTTTGCCACATTTCCAAATTTTCCTACACAGGAATACCCCCAGGGAGCATCTTCCGGTTTATATAACTTTCCCGGGAATTCTCCATCATTCTTGGTGCACTGTACCAGAATCTCCCCGTCCGTTTCTGCTGTTACAGACACTTCTTTCCCCGTGCAGACATGCACGCACCATGGACCTTCTGTAAAAACATCTTTCCTGCTTACTGTTTCTTTTTGACTTTCCCACTGGTAGGTGATTTTACCTTCCAGAAGAAGCACTGCGGTTTCCTCACCTGTGCGCAGGAATTTTCTTGTTTCTCCTGCCTTCATCCGATATACACGGATATCCATCATCATTTCTTTATAATCATTGTCATAAGTAGTGAGGATTTTTTCTCCTGTTTCATCAAACTCAGGATAACCGAATACTTTACCCATGTTTCTCTCTCCCTTCTTAATATGCTCTGGATTCCCGGCGTCCTTCCAGTACACCTTCGCTGGCTTTTCGTACACTTTCTTTTTCTGATGTGGTGGCAATCCCCACGTTCCACCAGGACTCATATCCGTCTGTCATGGTCTTGGGAATAACCTTCAGGTCAAAGAGACATGCCACATCCTGTTTCTTTGCGTCCTCCAGAGCGTCGATCAGCTCCTGGATCGTTCTGCAGGTATAGGATTTTAATCCATACCCCTCTCCGATTTTCGCATAATCTACAGGGATCAGATCTCCTGTCGGTTTCTTTCCGTCAGTGTAACGGAACTCTGTAGCCAGACTTCCGATTCCATGGTTCATTTCCAGATTATTGATGCAGCCAAATCCGCAGTTGTCAAAAATCAGGATATTTACTTTCTTTCTCTCCTGCATAATGGTCATAATCTCACTGTGGAGCATCTGGAAACTGGAGTCTCCCACCACGCAATATACTTCATGCTCCGGTTCTGCGAACTTCACGCCCAGGGTAGCCGCTACCTCATATCCCATGCAGGAATAGCCATATTCTGCATGATATCCGCCCCTCTTGTCAGTGGTCCACATACGCTGCATACAGCTGGGAAGAGAACCGCCGGCAGTAATGATGGTGGCATCCTTGTCAATAGTACGGTTGATGGCTGCAAGGGCTGCGGTCTGAGTGATCTTACCTTTTGTCATTTTTACAAATTCAGGAATGGTGCGGGGATCTCTTGCCTTGATAATAGGCTCAAAATCATCTCCTGTATATTCAATGCCCGCCAGACGTTCCATCTCTTTGTCCCATACAGCTTTCGCCTTCTGGATCTCATCGGTGTAAGCGGACTGATAACCTCTTTCTCTCAGCTTCTTTGCAAGGGCTTCCACCGTCACCTTTGCATCTCCCACCGCTTTTACTGCATCCATTTTATAAGCATGGAACCTGCAGTTATTAATAGTAACAAACTGTACATCCTCATTCTGGAACAGATGCTTGGAACTGGTGGTGAAATCGGACATTCTGGAACCAATGGCAATGACTACATCCGCATCTTTCGCAATAATATTGGAAGCGTAAGTACCTGTCACACCGATGCCTCCCAGACAGTAGGGATGGCTGGACTTGCAGGCACTCTTTCCTCCTTGCGTCTCACCAAAGGGGATTTTAAATTCTTCACAGAATTTCTCCACAGTTTCTCCAGCCTCGGAATAACGCACTCCTCCGCCTACGATCACCAGAGGTTTCTTTGCTCCTGCAATGATTTCCGCCAGGTCTTCTAATTCTTCCTCTACAGCAACAGGTCTTGTGATCCTGTGCACTCTCTTTTTAAAGAAATATTCCGGAAAATCAAAGGATTCTCCCTCTACATCCTGGCACAGGGCGATACAGCAGGCGCCGGTCTCTGCCGGGTCTGTCAGCACCCGCATAGCATTGATAAGGGCAGTCATGACCATCTCCGGTCTGGTGATTCTGTCCCAGTATTTGCACACAGGTTTAAATGCATCGTTGGTAGTGGTGGCAAGGCTGCTGCTCTGCTCCAGCTGCTGCAGTACCGGATCCGGCTGACGGGAAGCAAAAGTATCTGCCGGGAATACCAGCAGAGGAATATTATTCACAGTAGCCGTAGCGCAGGCGGTTACCATATTGGCAGCTCCCGGACCTACAGAAGAAGCACAGGGAATAATTCTTTTTCTGTTGCTCTGTTTGGCAAAAGCTGTTGCCACATGGCACATCCCCTGCTCATTTCTTCCCTGGAGAACTCTGAGCTGTCCGGGATTGGTATCAAGTGCCTCTCCTAATCCCACTGCGATACCGTGTCCGAAAATCGTGAAAAATCCCTCCACAAATTTTGTCTCTACTCCGTCCATCAGGACATATTGATTATCTAAAAATTTTACAATCGCCTGAGCGGTTGTCATTCTGATCGTCTTCGCCATGTCTTCTACTCTCCTTTTTGCTTCTATACTCTGGCAATCATCTCACCGAATTTTTCCTTTTCTTCTTTGATGAATGCCTCTACTTCCTCCGGTCCCGGAAGGGAATCGGAACAGTTATTGCTTCTTACCATCATGGATGCTTCTGCAGAACCAAATTCCAGACAGTCAATAATCTCCCATCCCTGATACAGACCATAGAGGAATCCGGAACCATATCCGTCTCCACCGCCAAAGCCCTTTCTTGCTTCTACCGGGAAAGGTTTAATACTGAATTTCTGTCCATCGCAAGTGTATGCGGTAGAACCTTGCATGCCATGTTTGATCACTACGATCTTTGCGTGATGGCCCTGCCAGTAGGCTGCGCTTTCTTCGTCTGTCATGCCTGTCCGAATGAGTTTTTCCGTAAGGTCAAACTCTTCTCTGGAGCCCATGATAATATCTGCTTCCTTTGCTACAATGGAATAATAAATGGAGATTTCATCCATATTTTTCCAGTTGTATGCCCGGTAATCAATATCGAAAATAATCTTGGTGTTGTTCTTCTTCGCCAGCATTACCGCTTTAATGGCAGCCTCTCTGGAAGGACTTTCTGCCAGGGCTGTGCCGGAGATCAGGATTGCTTTTGTATTTTTTATATATTCTTCATCAATATCATCCACATGAAGCTGCAGATCTGCAATGCAATTGCGGTACATCAGAATACTGCTCTCCTTTGGGGAAAGCATTTCTGTAAAGGTAAGTCCCAGTTTCTCACCGCCGGTACACCTTGTTATATGAGATGTATCGATACCCTGTTCATTAAAATAGTCTACTACGAAATCTCCGAACTGATCATCGGAAACCTTGCCGATAAATCCTGCTTTCAGTCCGTGGCGCGTTACCCCTACTGCAATGTTCGCCGGAGATCCGCCCACGAATTTTTCAAACATATGTACCTTTTTCAGAGGTTTAAATTCCTCTTTTACCTGATCGTTGTATGCAGGATTAAAATCAATGGCGACTCTTCCCAAGAGCACCAGATCCATAGGCCTGGACGCGTCAAATTCTATATATTTCATTTTCTTACCTCCGTATTGTAATAAAAGCGCACAGAAACTCGTTTTTTCTTCTGTTTCTGTGCGCTCTCTGCCTATTTCTGCGCTGCTTCAAAGCACAGAATCCATTCTATAAAATCAGATGGTTCCATCCCATGTGGAAACAGTTTTTACCTTCTTTTCTTCTTCGTCAAACCAGCGTGTGGTAACTACTTTCCGTTCTGTATAGAAGCGGTATCCGTCTTTTCCAAGAGTATGTAAATCTCCGAAGAAGGATTGTTTATGTCCATTGAATGGGAACATTCCGATCGGTACCGGGATACCTACATTTACGCCTACCATACCGCCGTCTGTACGATTAACAAATTCTCTTGCATAGTGACCGTTCTGGGTAAAGATTACAGAACCGTTTGCAAATGGATTGGCATTCATCACAGCAAGACCTTCTTCAAAATCTTTCACTCTCTTGATGCAGAGTACCGGTCCAAAAATTTCTCTGTCCCCTACAGTCATGCCCGGTTTTACATGATCCAGGATGGTCGGTCCTAAATAGAAGCCGTTTTCATATCCTTCCACTACAGTATCACGACCGTCTAATACAATCTCCGCTCCTTCTTCAATTCCTTTGTTGATCCAGTTTACAACAGATTCTTTATGTTTCGCGTTAATGACCGGTCCAAGTCCTGTGGTTTTGTCATATGCGGGTCCAACTTTCAGATCCTTAGCTTTTTCTACAATTGCAGCCACCAGTTCATCCGCAATACTTTCCTGTACTACAACTACAGGCAGTGCCATACAGCGCTCTCCTGCACATCCGAAAGAAGCATTGATAATACCTGCTGCTGTACGTTCAATAGGAGCATCTTCCAGTACCAGCGCATGGTTTTTCGCTTCACACAGTGCCTGGACTCTCTTGCCGTTTGCAGCTGCTGTGGAGTAAATATGTTTTCCTACAGAAGTAGATCCTACAAAGGTGATACCTTTTACATCCGGATGGCTCAGGAAGATTTCAGCCTCGTGTCTGGAGCAGGTAACAATATTGATTACTCCGTCAGGAAGTCCTGCTTCTTTATAAATTTCTGCAATTTTCATACAAGTCTGAGGTGTAAAGGTTGCTGCTTTTAACACAATGGTATTTCCACAGGCAATACAGATCGGTGTCATCCAGCCCATAGGGATCATTGCCGGGAAGTTAAAAGGAATAATTCCTGCAAATACACCCAGAGGTTCTCTGTAAGATACAGTGTCAAATCCTTTGGAAGCGTCCATCAGGCTTTCCCCCATCATAAGAGAAGGTGCGGAAATTGCCTGCTCTGTTCCTTCAATGGCTTTGAGCACGTCGCCTTCTGCTTCGCTCCAGGCTTTTCCATTTTCCACAGCAACGGACATAGTAAGTTCATCTAAATGTTTGTAGAGGAGTTCACGTACTTTGTAAAGAATCTGTACTCTTTTTCTCACCGGTGTGCCGGACCAGCCCGGAAAAGCCGCTTTTGCAGAAGCAATGGCTTCTTCTACTTCATCTGGTGTACAGCAGGGAACTTTTGCGATCACTTCACCGGTACTTGGATTGTAAGCATCTGTGTACTTGTCTGTTTTAGATTCTTTAAAAGAACCATTTACAAAATAGCCCAGTTTTTTAATTTCTCCCATTTTGAAATTCTCCTTTTCTCTTTTCCGTGATTTATTTCACTGAAGTTCTTCGGTATCTTTATAATAGCATGCATTCTCCAAAAGCACAAGTGCTTTCGCGTACTTTTTTCATAAAAATGTGTTATTTCTTTCACTATTCCCACTTTTAACTCATTAGCACGCATATTATGCACGCATATTTTTTAACTCACTTCTATACTTTCTCAAATAAATTTTCTATTTTTCCTCTATTTTTTTATTTTTCTTTGTCAAAAATATAACACTTCGACAATATTCTGAATATTTTTAAGGATGTTTTTCCTCTTCGCTTTCCTTTTATCCTCTGCTCTGTGTGCTATTTGAAGATATGCTTTACAGATTATATTTCATTTTGATGTTAATGTCTGTAAAAAGAAATTCTTTTTCCGGTTTTATTCCCTTTGCCAGAAGCTCTGCAAGGATACGGGGCGGCTGGTATCCCTGAACGTATCCATTCTGGTCAATAAGAAAATCCACCGTATCCTCCCTGAGAGCTTTTTCATTTTTCGGTGTCTGATCATAAATGATCACATATGGCCTCCGGTCGATTTTGAGCTTTTCAAATGCCATTCCAACACCTGCCTGTCCGCCGGATACAACCAAAATACCGCTGATTCCTGTGGTATTTATCATGGCATTCTCTACAATACGCTCCACTTCTGCTGTCTCATCAAAACTGCCGTGGACGCCTGCAATCTCCATCTGAGGATAGGCATTTTTGATTTCTTCTATAAAGCCGTCCACACGCTGATTATCTACGTGATTGCTGAAATATCCGGTAATGATGAGAATTTTTCCTGTCCCTCCTGTAAGGATTCCCATAAGACCTGCCGCTGTCCTGCCGCTTTTCCGGTTATCCATTCCTACAAAGCACACTCTCCTGGTTCCCACAATATCTGAGTTAAAAGTCACTACTGGGATTTTCTTCTCATCTATAAGGGTGTTAAGTTTCATACGGATGCGTTCACATTCTACAGGCATAACTGCCAATCCCTGGATTCCTTCTGCCTCCAGTTCTTCAATCGCACGCATCTGTTCCTCTTCGTCCACAGACACGCCTTCTTTTAAGATAACTTCTATGCCCCGCTCCCGCAGTTCCTCTTTTGCTTTGTTGATTCCCCTATTGACCTCCAGCATAAAAGAGGATTTTGCCAACTGAGTGACCACTCCGATCTTCATTTTCTGCTTCCCTGGGCCTGTCTTTTTCCTCCTCTTTGGCACATACCCCATCTCATCTGCCAGCCTGCAGATTTTTTCTGCCACCTGGGGATTGATCCTTCCCCGGTTATTTAATGCCCGGTCAACAGTTCCTCTGGAAACTCCTGCACGCTCTGCAATCTGCTGTATTGTCACTGCCATTTCTCCACCCTGCTTTCTTCTCTTTACTGATTTTCTTTTTTACATATTACCACAAAAATAAAAAGCACGCAATATAAGCGTGCTTTTTATTTTAATTCTCTGTTTATTTTAACCGGAATGTT
>CALWHD010000064.1 GCA_944380235.1 uncultured Blautia sp. | reverse complement strand
TGTCTGATGATAAGAGATATGGGAAATTTGTGGTAGAGCCGCTGGAAAGAGGATACGGCATTACACTGGGCAACTCTTTAAGAAGAATCATGCTTTCTTCTTTACCGGGTGCTGCTGTAAGCCAGGTGAAAATTGACGGCGTTCTCCATGAATTCAGTTCTATTCCGGGTGTGAAGGAAGATGTGACAGAGATCATCATGAACCTGAAAAACCTGGCAATCAAGAACGTAAGCGACGGCAACGAACCGAAAACTGCTTATATTGAGTTTGAAGGCGAAGGCGTTGTGACCGGCGCAGATATTCAGGTGGACCAGGATCTGGAAATCTTAAATCCCGACCAGGTGATTGCTACTTTAAATGGTGGCGCAGACTGTAAATTCAATGCAGAGCTGACCATCACCAAAGGCCGCGGATATATCAGCGCTGACAAAGGAAAGACAGATGACATGCCCATTGGTGTGATTGCGGTGGATTCCATCTATACACCTGTTGAGCGTGTGAATATGGCTGTTGAAAATACCCGTGTGGGTCAGGTTACAGATTATGACAAGCTGACCCTGGATATTTATACAAATGGAACGTTAGACGCAGACGAGGCAGTCAGCCTTGCTGCTAAAGTATTGAGTGAGCATTTAAGTCTGTTCATTGACCTTTCCGAAAGTGCAAAGACTGCAGAGGTCATGATTGAGAAAGAAGACAATGAAAAAGAAAAAGTTCTGGAAATGAACATTGACGAGCTGGAGCTCTCTGTTCGTTCCTACAACTGCTTAAAACGTGCCGGAATCAATACAGTAGAAGAACTTTGCAACCGTACTTCTGAAGATATGATGAAGGTCCGCAACTTAGGACGTAAATCTTTAGAAGAGGTTCTGGCAAAGCTGAAGGAATTAGGCTTACAGTTAAATCCAAGCGAGGAGTAAGCCGAAGAAGAGAGAATATTTATGGAAGACAAGCAGTGCGCCAGTAAGACCGAAGAGAGCGTGGCGTACTGTTCCACAAATGGAGGAAATCTAAAATGGCAAAATATAGAAAATTAGGCAGAACAGCTGACCAGAGAAAAGCTTTACTGAGAAATCAGGTTACAAATCTGTTATACCACGGAAAAATCGTTACAACAGAATCAAAAGCCAAAGAAGTTCGTAAAATCGCTGAAAGCTTGATCGCTATGGCAGTTCGCGAAAGAGACAACTTTGAAACTGTTACTATCACAGCAAAAGTTCCGCGTAAAGATGAGAACGGCAAGAGAGTAAAAGAAGTTGTTGATGGAAAGAAAGTTACTGTATACGATGAAGTACAGAAAGAGATTAAAAAAGATGCTCCTTCCAGATTACATGCAAGAAGACAGATGTTAAAAGTTCTGTATCCGGTAAAAGAAGTACCGGTAGCAGCTGCTGGAAAGAAGAAAAATACAAAAGAAGTTGACATGGTAGAGAAATTATTTACAGAAGTTGCTCCTAAATACGCTGACCGCAACGGTGGTTACACAAGAATCATCAAGATCGGGCCGCGTAAAGGCGATGCAGCTATGGAAGTAGTTTTAGAGCTGGTTTAATCTTATAAGGCAGCGCAAAGCTGTAATGAAAAACTGCAGGGGTGTTGTATCAGCCGGGTGATATGCTCGGATGGCTGGTGCGGCAGCCCTGTTTTTTTGCTGCTCCAGTGCGGAGCAGCAAAAAATTCTTGCTCCTTTTGCAAAAAAAGAGTAGAATGAAAAGCCAGAGAAAAGGAGGCGGGACTATGAAGAAAAGAATGCTGTTTATTTTTAATTCCAGAGCAGGAAAAGGAAGTATTAAGAACAGACTTGCAGATATTATTGACATTTTCATAAAAGGCGGTTATGAAATAAGCATTCATTCGACACAGTCTTATATGGATGGACTGAAAGTGGCGAAAAAAAGAGGCGGAGATTATGATATTGTAGTGGCAAGCGGCGGAGACGGTACCCTGGATGAAATTGTCACAGGACTTCTGAAGGGAGGGCATACCACTCCTATCGGATATATTCCTGCGGGAAGCACCAATGACTTTGCAAAGAGTCTTCATGTGTCCAAAAATATGCTTCAGGCAGCTACGGATATTGTAGAGGGACTTCCCCATGCTTTTGATGTAGGAAAATTTAACGATGACCTTTTTGTTTATATAGCAGCATTCGGACTGTTTACGGATGTTTCCTATGAGACAAACCAAGATCTTAAAAATATACTGGGACATGCAGCATATATCCTGGAGGGAACCCAGAGGCTGTTTAATATCAAGTCCTATAATCTTCTGGTGCACTGTGAAGAGACGGATCTGGAGGGAGAATTTATTTTCGGCATGATCAGCAATACAACTTCTGTGGGCGGATTCAAAAGGCTGACTGGTCCGGATGTGATGCTGGATGACGGAGTCTTTGAAGTTATGCTGGTAAGAAAACCAAAAAATATTCTGGAATTAAATGAGATTATTGCTTCTCTGCTGGGCAATGCGGATACGAAGCTGATTGAGGCGTTTAAGACGTCTTCCCTTACCATATCCTGCGAGGAGGAGATTTCCTGGACCCTGGATGGTGAATTCGGAGGAGAACACAGAGAGGTAAATATAAAAAACATGAAACATGCGGTCCAGATCATGCTTTCAAAAAACGAGGAAGTACCACTGATCCACACGCCGGAATAAAATGCATGACCTTTTTCACCCGGGTATCATAAGATATTATAAAAGATATTTCGGGGTGTGTCATGGATGTATCACAGCTTATCAGCGGAATTATTTTGATTTTTGCACTGACCACAGATTCTTTTGTGGTCAGTTTTGCATATGGAATGAGCAGAACTGCTATGTCTTTAGGGCTGATCGTGGGAATGAATCTAATCATGAGTTCTCTCCTGGGCGCTGCTTTATGGACGGGAAATGCCGCGGCAGGACTTTTTCCCGGATGGGCGGCTTCCTGGCTGGGAACCGTTTTTTTATTTCTTATAGGAAGTTACCGCCTGATTTCCTTTTTCCGCAAAAGAGAGAAGCCTGAAAAAGAAGAACCAAAGGTGCTGACGCCGGGGACTGCCGTGCTTCTGGCTTTTGCGCTGTCTGCCGACAGTCTTGCGGCAGGTCTGGGGACGGGACTGGTTCAGTCCGGGGAAATGTTTCTGGCAGCCGGTTCTTTTTTTGGAGGTATCTTTATGATGAAAGTCGGATGGATTTTAGGATATAAAGGAAGGCGGGCGGCAGGCAGAGATCTTTCCTGGCTGGGGGGTGTCTGTCTGCTGGCGCTTGCTGTCTCTTCCCTATGGATATAAGGACTGGGGAAGAGCAGTCCCCATACAAAAAATACTTGCATTTTCCAAGCATTTGAGGTATCTTAGAAACAGTTTCAGGAAGCAAGCGGGGAAACCCGGCTTCCCAGATTGGAGAAAGGAACATAACATATGAGTGAATATACAAATGTAGCTGAAATATTTGGAGAAGACGTATTTAATGATGCTGTAATGCAGCAGCGTCTTCCCAAAAAGGTCTACAAAGACTTAAAGCAGACAATTCTTGAAGGAAAGGATCTGTCTCCGGAAATGGCAGATGTCATTGCCCATGAGATGAAAGAATGGGCAATCGAAAAAGGAGCAACCCACTATACACACTGGTTCCAGCCTCTGACAGGTGTTACTGCGGAAAAACATGACTCCTTTATAACAGCACCTCTTCCAAATGGCAAGGTGTTGATGAGCTTTTCCGGTAAGGAGCTGATCAAAGGAGAGCCGGATGCTTCTTCTTTTCCTTCCGGCGGTCTGAGGGCTACATTTGAGGCAAGAGGCTATACTGCATGGGACTGTACTTCTCCAGCGTTTGTAAGACATGATGCTGCCGGAGCTACGCTGTGTATTCCTACAGCTTTCTGTTCCTACACCGGTGAGGCTCTGGATCAGAAGACTCCCCTGCTTCGTTCCATGCAGGCGATCAATACCCAGGCACTGCGTCTTCTGCGTCTCTTCGGCGATACCACATCTAAGAAGGTGATCCCTTCCGTAGGTGCGGAGCAGGAATATTTTTTGGTAAATGATGAGAAGTTCCGCAAGAGAAAGGACCTGGTATTTACGGGAAGAACTCTTTTCGGAGCGATGCCTCCAAAAGGGCAGGAGATGGATGATCATTATCTGGGAACTATCCGTCAGAAAGTTTCTGCTTATATGAAACATGTCAATGAGGAATTGTGGAGGCTTGGAGTAACAGCCAAGACGCAGCACAATGAAGCCGCACCGGCACAGCATGAACTGGCTCCCATTTATGCGGAAGCAAATGTGGAAGTGGATCATAATCAGATCATCATGCAGACTTTAAAAAGGGTAGCTTCCCAGCATGGTATGAAATGTCTGCTTCATGAAAAACCATTTGCCGGAGTGAATGGCTCCGGAAAACACAACAACTGGTCCCTTACCACGGACACCGGATACAACCTTCTGGATCCGGGGAATACACCTCATGAAAATATCCAGTTCCTGCTGGTGCTTAGCTGCATTTTAAAGGCAGTGGATGTCCATGCAGATCTGCTGAGAGAATCTGCCGCAGATGTAGGGAATGACCATCGCCTTGGCGCCAATGAGGCTCCTCCGGCAATTATTTCCGTATTCCTGGGAGACCAGCTGACCGATGTGATGAACCAGCTGATCACCACAGGTATGGCAAAGAGCAGTATTGAAAGTGAGAAACTGGATACAGGCGTAAAGGCGATCCCGGATTTTATGAGGGATACTACTGACAGGAACCGAACCTCACCTTTTGCGTTTACAGGAAATAAATTCGAATTTCGTATGGTAGGATCCAGGGATTCCATTGCGCCAGCAAATGTGGTGCTTAATACGATTGTTGCGCAAGCGTTTAAAGAAGCCTGCGATGTGCTGGAACAGGCAGATAATTTTGAAATTGCCGTTCATGATCTGATGAAGAAAAACTTTACGGAGCATCAGAGGATTGTCTTTAACGGAAACGGTTATTCCGAGGACTGGGTAAAAGAAGCTGAGAGAAGAGGGCTGCCCAATCTGAGCTGTATGGTGGAGACCATTGAGACATTGACCTCAGATAAGGCAGTAAAACTGTTTGAAGAGTTCGGGGTCTTCACGGAAGCAGAGCTGGAAGCAAGAAAAGAGATCAAGTATGAGACTTATTCCAAAGCGATTAATATCGAGGCCAGAACCATGATCGACATGGCAGGAAAACAGATTGTTCCGGCTGTGATCCGTTATACCAAGGAACTTGCTGATGCCATCAATGCAATTGTGGCTGCCGGCGTTCTGGATGTGGATGTGCAGTCTGAACTTTTAAGAGAGGCTTCCTCCTTATTAAAGGAAACACAGGAAGCACTGAACCATCTGCGCCAGGTAACCGCCCAGGCAGCAGAGATGGAAGACGGAAAGGATAAGGCATTCTATTACCGGAAGCAGGTGATTCCGGCAATGGAAGCACTGAGAAAACCAGTGGATGCTTTGGAGATGATCGTGGACAAAGACATCTGGCCTATGCCGTCATACGGTGATTTATTATTTGAAGTATAAAAACCAGCGGGACTGTAAAAAGGACCGCAGTCATGATTACAGGGTGCTCTGCCAGGGCACCCTGTACTGTTAGGAGGAAAAAAATGGAAGAAATACTTGGGTTTTTAAAAGAACAGCAGGTAGACCCCTCACTCGTGGAAGGCGCCTGGGAATTCAGAAACAGATATCCGGTGGCAGAGGAAGAGCAGAAGCGAGTGATGAAGCCCGATATTCCCTTTTATGGAAAAGAAGTGCTTGAGATGGGGATTGCAGCTTTGCTGGAAGGGGAGAATCTGCTCCTCACCGGTGCCAAAGCAACAGGAAAAAATGTACTGGCGGAGAATCTTGCATGGATTTTCGGACGTCCTGTCTATAATGTCTCTTTTCATGTAAATACCGACAGCGGAGATCTCATCGGGACAGATACGTTTATTGATAATAAGGTTCAGTTAAGGAAGGGAAGCATTTACCGCTGTGCCCAGTTTGGAGGATTCGGTATTCTGGACGAGATCAATATGGCAAAAAATGACGCGGTCTCAGTACTTCATGCAGCACTGGATTACCGCAGATGTATCGATGTGCCGGGATATGACAAAATTGAAATGCACGATGCGTCGCGATTTATCGGGACAATGAATTACGGATATGCCGGTACCAGAGAGCTGAATGAGGCACTGGTGTCACGTTTTCTGGTTATTGATATGCCCGCCCAGGATGAAGACACACTGAACTATATTTTCAGGCTGAAATTTCCCGGAATCCGGGAACACGCGTTAAAACAATGGACGGGTCTTTTCATGGATCTGCAGTTAAAAGCGCATAACAGTGAGATTACTACAAAAGCGCTGGACCTGAGAGGAATGCTGGGAGCGTTAAAGACTATACATCAGGGACTGAAGCCTTCTCTTGCAGTGAAGATCGGTGTTGTAAACAAGTGCTTCGACATTTTTGAAAAAGAGATCGTGCAGGATGTGGTCATGACCAGGATTCCGGAATCCTGGACTCCTTCTGATGTGTTTGAAGATTAGGAAAGGCAGGCGCCATGGACGAATTTAAAATGGAACTGGAAAACAGAATCAAGAATCTGATGTGGACTGTCAGCGGAGATTATGCCCTGGATTTTAAACCGGATCTGCAGGCTTTTGCCCGTTCAAAATATATTGCTTTGTATGACGGTATTAAACAGGGGGCTTTTGCCAGGTATTTTGACAGGGAAGAATTTTCTCTCTATCTGGTGAAAAAAATCTATCTTCACGGTATGGAAGCCCCCCTCCTTACTATTGCCCAGCTCTGTATTGAATTCGCGGTTTCCGGGAAGATTATAGAAGAGAGGGAAGGTGTGGCGGAAATCAGGAGAAAGGCATATGAAGATGTGCTGGAACTGGATTTTCACCGCCTGCAGGAAAATGAGGCGGGAAGACTGAAGATCTCTCTGTTCCGGGAGGTTCTGGAAGGAAAGCAGACTGCCACTGCAAAGATGCGGGGGTATATGGACTGTGTGGAAGACCTGGAAAGAGCAGAGACTACTATGGACCTGATCAGGACTGCGGATTTCCTCTATAACGCCATTGCAGATCCTTACTTTGAGAGAAGATATGGGAATCTGGATCAGGTCCTTGCAGTGACTTTGGAAGAACTGACGGAATTTTCCTGGAAGGACTATCTGGAAGAAGAGGCACTGGAAGAAAGCCTGGAAGCCTATATAGAGAAAATGGCGGAGAATATGACCGGACTGGAAACCCAGGAAGGAAAAAAGCAGGAGGAGCAGGAAGAGGAAAACACCGGAAAGAAGAAAAAAATCCTGGTGGTTGATGAGAAAGCTCTGGAAAAAATGTACTCCTATGTGGAGCGGAATTTCGGAAAAAGCTTTCTTTCTGAGAAGGAACAGAAAAAGCTGAATTATCAGATGTGCCGGGGAATCCACAGCGACTGCAGCCTGTATTTCACCAAAGGAATCCTAAAAGGACCTGTTTTGAGAAATTATCAGTATGAATATGCAAAAAGACAGAAAGATAAAAATCTGTACCAGTATTATGACAATCACCGTACAGTGAAAAATAATATCAGAATCCTTACGGAGATGCTGAAAAAGACACTGGTAATGAGGGATGAGACAGAGGAAATCCTTTCTGACAGAGGTGTGATCCTTCCTGCAAAGCTTTGGAAAATCGGAAGGACCAGTGATGCAGGATTTTTTAAAAGAGAGCTTCGCTGTGACTCCAGCAGTTTTGTGGTGGATGTGCTTATTGATGCCAGTGGTTCTCAGCAGAGCCGTCAGGGGCAGGTAGCGATCCAGGCCTATATTTTAAGCGAAGCTTTGAGCAATGTGGGGATTCCCCACAGAGTCATGAGTTTCTGCACTTTCTGGGATTATACCATTCTTCATGAATTTCGGGATTATGATGCAGACAGAAGAGAGAACAGCAATGTTTTTGAGTACAGGGCTTCTTCCAATAACCGGGACGGACTCGCTGTAAAGGCAGCCGGTGCAGGTCTTTTTGCCCGTGAGGAAGAGCACAAGATTCTGATCATCCTAAGTGACGGAAGACCATATGATGTAATTTTAAACAGGCCAAACGCCAGAAATCCAAAGCCATATCAGGGAAATTATGCGGTGAAAGATACGGGATTTGAAGTGCGCAAGTTAAGAAGTCAGGGAATCTGTGTTCTGGGAGTGTTTGCAGGAGAGGAAAAAGACCTTGCAGCAGAAAAGAAAATTTTTGGTAAAGATTTTGCCTATATCCGCAGTATTTCCGGTTTTTCCCCGGTAGTGGGAAGATATCTGATCAAACAGCTGGAGCGGGAAGAATGATAAAAAACTTGCTATCCGATGGATTTTCTGCTATAATCATCAAATATGTGCCGCAGCAAAGTCCTGATAAGGCATGCGGCAGAAGGCACTGAAAACCATTTAATGGAGCTGACGCTATGAGCGAAACAATAGAGATTATGGGAATTTCACTGGAAAAATGTTATGCTGCGGATGTGATGGAAAGTATAGATGAACACTGGAGCAGCAGTGTTTTGTCCACCTACGGGACCATCACCATGAACCTTTTGATGGAGGCTCAGAATGATGAGGAGCTGAAATCCTATATAGAAGGCTTGGACAAGGCTGTCGTGGACGAGCCGGAAGTAATCCGGGCAGCAGGAATCACAGATGAGAGAATGCTGGAAGAAGCTACCGGGCATGGATTTTTCGGGACACTTTTCTGGCTGCTGAATCAGTATAAAAACCGTATTTTTATTTTGGGAGAGAATATGGAGGATGTCCAGACTTTCTGCGATTACTTAAGTGAGAAGTATCCGGATATTGTGATCGCAGGAAAGGACAGCCTTGAGGAAGCAGGGGAAGACCATGAAGACCGGGTGATTAATGAGATCAATGCTGTAAGTCCCCATGCGGTGCTTTCCTGTTCCCGTACTTATGCGCCGGAACGATTTGTGAAGAGAAAGAGGAAGATGCTCAATACAGGTGTGTGGTTCAGCCTGGGAAGCTGCCTTGAAATCTTCAAAGAGACAGGGCTGAAAGCAGGATGGCTGAACCGTCTGGTGGAAAAAAACAGCTTTAAAAAAATGATTTCTGAGTATAATGAAAAAACAGAGAAAATGTGAACAAAATGTTACGATTGAAAAAAATATGTAATATTTCGCGTTTTCTCTTTATTTTTTTCCGATTTTGTATTAGTATATAGTGAAGGGTTTTATTTTTATGGGATTTAGTCAACAAAAAACTATATGATGAAAGAAGGAGAAGCGATGATTTCAAATCAGATACTGCAAAGTACCCTGGATGGATTAAAAGGAATTTCCAGGTCAGATTTTTGTGTTGCCGATGCGGAAGGAAAGGTTCTCGCATCAACTTTTGCAGAGAATATCTGCGGTGAAGAGGAGGTGGCAGCTTTTGCCAATTCCCAGGCAGACAGCCAGGTAGTAAAAGGATACCAGTATTTTAAGATCTACGATGACCATCAGCTGGAATACGTGCTGGTGCTGAATGGTGCGGGCGATGATGCCTATACTTTGGGTAAGCTGGCGGCTTTCCAGATCCAGGGGCTTTTGACCGCATACAAAGAAAGATTTAATAAAGATAATTTTATTAAAAACCTGCTGCTGGATAATCTGCTGCTGGTGGATATCCATAACCGTGCCAAAAAACTTCATATCGAAGTGGAAGCCCGCAGAGCAGTATTTATTCTGGAAAGCGGTCATGATAAGGATTACGGTTCTCTTGAGAATATCAAGAATCTTCTGGGAGGAAAGGCAGGCGATTTTGTTACTGCCGTAGATGAAAAGAGTATTATCATTGTAAAAGAACTGGCACCTTCAGATGGGTATCCCCAGCTGGAGAAGATTGCGAACAACATTCTTTCTGCTCTGGAGATTGAGAGGGACAAGACAACACACATTGCATATGGAACAATCGTGAAAGAGATTAAAGAAGTGTCACGCTCCTATAAGGAAGCAAGAATGGCATTGGATGTAGGCAAGATCTTTTTCGGAGAAAGGGAAGTGATCGCATACAGTTCCCTTGGCATCGGAAGGCTGATCTATCAGCTTCCTATCCCGCTGTGCAAAATGTTCATCAAAGAGATTTTTGACGGAAAGTCTCCCGATGATTTTGATGAAGAGACATTGACTACGATCAATAAATTTTTTGAAAACAGCCTGAATGTATCTGAGACTTCCAGACAGCTGTATATCCACAGGAATACTCTGGTGTACAGACTGGATAAGCTGCAGAAGAGCACAGGGCTGGACCTGAGAGTGTTTGAAGACGCGATTACGTTTAAGATTGCCCTTATGGTAGTAAAATACATGAAATATATGGAAACACTTGATTACTAAAGAGGAACGGAAGACAGCAGGGGGTGCTGCGCCGGGATTCAATAGGAAAACAGGAGGTTATTATGATTGATTTAAGAGACGTGAGCAAGTCATACAGCAAAGGCCATCCGGCCATCAGCCATATGAATCTTCACGTAGAGAAGGGTGAATTTGTATTTATCGTTGGAAACAGCGGTTCTGGAAAGTCAACCCTGATCAAGCTTCTGCTCAAAGAGCTGGATCCAACCAGCGGAACCATTACAGTCAATGGTCAGAGACTGAACAAGATGAGGAGAAGAAAGGTGGCAAAATACCGCAGAGGCATTGGTGTAGTGTTCCAGGATTTCCGTCTGTTAAAGGACAGAAATGTGTATGAGAACGTTGCTTTTGCCCAGCGTGTTATTGAGCGTCCCACCCGTATCATCAAAAAGAGAGTACCGGAGATGCTGACATTGGTAGGGCTGGCTGAAAAGTATAAATCAAAACCGGATCAGCTTTCCGGAGGAGAGCAGCAGAGGGTTGCGCTTGCAAGAGCCCTGGTAAACAGACCGAACCTTCTTCTTGCCGACGAGCCTACAGGAAACCTGGATCCCAAGAACTCTTTTGAGATCATGAAGCTGTTGGAGGAGATCAACCAGAGAGGTACAACTGTCCTTGTCGTTACCCATAACAGAGAAATCGTAAATGCGTTCAGGAAACGCGTAATTACGATGAAGAAAGGCGTCATTGTAAGTGACGAACAGGAAGGTGAATATCTGAATGAGAATTAGTACAATTGCATACATATTTAAACAAGGATTTAAAAACATCTGGCGCAATCTGCGTTTTTCTCTGGCATCTATTGCTACTATGGCGGCCTGCATCTTTTTATTCGGTGTTTTTCTGTCCCTGGTAATGAATTTTAACAACATTGTCCATGCAGCGGAAGAGGGAATTGCTGTGGTGGTTTATTTTGATACAGGGACAAAGCAGGAGCAGATCGACCAGATCGGAAATGACATTGAAAAACAGCCGGGGGTGGCAGATATAAATTATGTATCTGCAGATGAAGCCTGGGAGAGCTTTAAAGATGTTTATCTGGAGGGCGAAGATGAAAGTATGGAAGGTGCGTTTAAGAGCAATGATAATCCCCTTGCCAATTCTGCCCGCTATGAAGTTTATCTGGATGATGTAGAGCAGCAGGATACACTGGTAAAATATATCGAAGGTCTGGACGGAGTCCGGAAGGTAGAGAAGTCTGAAGTGGCTGCAAATACTCTTTCCAGTTTCAACAGGCTGATGGCTTATGTGTCATTGGCAATTGTGGTGATCCTTCTGGCTGTTGCATTTTTCCTGATCTATAATACGATTACCATGGGTATTTCTGTACGTCAGGAAGAAATCGGAATCATGAAGCTGATAGGTGCCACCGACTTTTTTGTCAGGTCTCCTTTCGTCATCGAGGGAATTCTTCTGGGTGTCATCGGTGCAGCGATTCCTCTGGGGATTTTGTATGGAGTATATGAGAGAGTTATTAATTACATTGTGACGAAATTCCATATGCTGGGAAGCTTTCTGCAGTTTCTGTCAGTGAATGATGTATTCCGCTGGCTTCTTCCTGTAGGCATCGGCCTCGGAGTGGGTATCGGATTTTTCGGAAGTATCTTTTCGGTGAGAAAACATCTAAAAGTGTAAGGTACAAAAGGGAGACTGTTTTTGGCAGTCTTCCTTTTTCTGTACCAGAAAATACAGAAGCAGCAGGGGAATAACAGAAATATTATTTAAATGACAGAGGAGCAAAGAATGGACAGAAAAAAATTTGTAAAAGGATTTCTGCTGGGGGTTGTGTGTGCCCTGCTGGCTGCAGGAATCGGATTTAAAATCTATAGCACTGCAGCGGCAGAACAGAGAAATCAGGGAGCAGTGACAGATCAATTTGCGGAAAAAGCAAAACTGATTGAAAGTATTGTAAAAGAGGAATATACTGGTGATGTGGATGAACAGCTGATGGAAGACACCATGTATAAAGGGCTTATGGCAAGTCTTGGAGATCCCTACTCTGCTTACTATACCAAAGAAGAGCTGGAGGAAGTGAATAAAGAGACATCTGGTTCTTATAAAGGAATCGGCGTGGTGATGCAGCAGGATGCTGAGACCGGGACAATTAAGGCCGTCAGATGCTACGAAGATGCGCCGGGAGCAAAGGCGGGGCTTCTGCCGGAGGATGTTATTGCAGAGGTAAACGGGGAGAGTGTCAGCGGTATGGAGCTTTCTGAAGTCGTCGATAAAGTCACATCTTCTGAAGGAGAGGTGGCACACCTGAAGGTAT
The DNA here is from genome assembly GCA_944380235.1 of uncultured Blautia sp. Taxonomy (GTDB): domain Bacteria; phylum Bacillota; class Clostridia; order Lachnospirales; family Lachnospiraceae; genus Blautia. Next base: position 19,353 of record CALWHD010000064.1, on the reverse strand, counting down.
TAAGAGAAGGGGAAACGGATTATCTGGAGTTTGACATTCCTCTGGAGGAAGTAAATATTCCTGTGGTGGAATATGAGATGCTGGAGGATCATATAGGATATATTGCTCTGTATGAATTTTCAGATCAGATAGAAAGTCAATATAAGGAAGCATTTGAGAACCTGGAAGCTCAGGGAATGGAACGCCTGATCATTGATGTGAGAGATAATCCCGGCGGTGTTCTGGACAGTGTCTGCGCTCTCCTGGAAGATATTCTTCCGAAAGGACTGATTGTCTATACAGAGGATAAAGACGGAGAAAAAGTAGAATATGAGTGTGAGGGAAAAACACCGCTTACCATGCCGCTGGCTGTCTTGGTTAACGGAAATAGTGCCAGCGCTTCAGAAATTTTTGCGGGTGCTGTTCAGGACTACGGGATCGGGACGATCGTGGGAACTACTACTTTTGGAAAGGGAATCGTGCAGAGCCTGATCCCGCTCTCAGATGGAAGTGCTGTCAAGACTACAACGGCGAAATATTATACACCAAAGGGAAGATGTATCCACGGTACAGGAATTGAGCCGGATGTTGAGGTAGAGCTGGCAGAGGGGCTGGAGCAGAAAACTGCCCTGACCCATGAGGAAGACAATCAGCTGCAGAAAGCCATAGAAGTTGTGAAAGCTGCAGAGAAGTAAATGATTTTGTAAATCAGCAGAACATTTGATCACTTGGAAATGTGCAAAAAAACAGTTTAAAGGAGGAGAAGGCAAATGGTCCAGGAACAGCTAAAGGAGATTGATCGTGTAACAAAAGAGGGACCTTTTCTGCCGGAATGGGATTCCCTTGCTGAATTTCAGGTGCCGGACTGGTTCCGGAACGCAAAATTCGGTATTTTTATTCACTGGGGACTTTACAGTATCCCGGCACACGGCAATGAATGGTATTCTAGAAATATGTATATCAAAGGCGGGGAAGAGTGGGAATACCACAGAAAGGTTTATGGGGACCAGAAAGATTTTGGGTATAAAGATTTTATCCCCCTGTTTAAAGCGGAAAAATTTGATCCGGCACAATGGGCACAGATCATAAAAGAATCCGGTGCCAGATATGTGATTCCGGTGGCAGAGCACCATGACGGTTTTCAGATGTATAAGAGCCGTATTTCCAAATTTAATGCTTATGACATGGGACCTCACAGAGATATTCTGGGAGAGCTGAAACAGGAATTTGAAAAGCAGGGGCTTCGTTTTGGAACTTCTTCCCACAGAGCGGAGCACTGGTTTTTTATGTCACATGGCAGGGAGTTTGACAGTGATATTTGTGAGCCTATGAAACGGGGAGATTTCTACTGGCCCGCCAGACCGGAGCCGGATCATATGGATTTATACAGCAGGCCTTATCCGGACAGGGAGTATCTGGAGGACTGGCTGCTGCGGACAGCGGAGCTGATTGATTCCTATATGCCGGAGGTGCTTTATTTCGACTGGTGGATCCAGCACGATGCTTTTAAGCCGTACCTGAAAAAACTTATGGCATATTATTATAACCGGGCTGCGCAGCAGGGAAAGACTGCGGCGGTATGCTATAAGCATGATGCTTTTATGTTCGGAAGCGGTATTGTGGATATGGAGCGGGGAAAATTTGCCGATGTCCAGCATTTTTACTGGCAGACGGATACAGCAGCGGCAAGAAACTCCTGGTGTTATACAGATAATTTGGATTATAAGAGCGGCAGAGAGATTATTTTAAATTTAATCGATATTGTAAGTAAAAACGGGAATCTGCTTTTAAATATCGGTCCAAAAGGGGATGGAAGTATTCCGGAGGGTGACCGGAAGATCCTGCAGGAAGTAGGAGCATGGCTGAATGTCAACGGAGAGGGAATCTATGGCAGCAGGTCCTGGAAAAAAGCGGCGGAAGGTCCTACGGAAGAAAAAGCAGGTATGTTTACGGATCAGAGCTGCCCTGTATATACAGAGCAGGATTTCCGGTTTACGGTGAAAGGCGGATGCCTGTATGCGTTTGCCCTGAAATATCCGGAAAACGGGAAACTTGTCCTGCGTTCTTTCAGAGAATCTGAGGATTTTCAAAAAGACTTATTTCAGGGGATCATCGAAGATATTTCTATTCTTGGATTTTCGGAAAAACCAGAATGGCACAGAGACAGAGAGGGACTTCATATTACCACTAAAACAGTGAAAAGCAGTCTGCCGGTAACAGTGAAGATCCGGATGAAATAAAATAAGAGAAGGATGATTATGACACAGAGAGAAAGAATGAAGGCGGGGATGCTTTATGATCCCGGAGACCAGGAGATTATGCAGGAGCAGTTTCCATATCTGGACTGTTTGGAGGAGTTTAATTCCATTCCCTCCAGTCAGACAGAAAAAAGGCAGGCATGGATGAAGAAAATGTTTGCACAGTGTGGAAAAGATTGTTATATCCAGTCTCCTTTTTATGCCAACTGGAGCGGACATCATCTCTATCTTGGCGATAATGTGTATGCCAATTTTAATCTGACTTTGGTAGATGATGGGGATATTTACATAGGAGATAAAGTAATGATAGGTCCTAATGTGACCATTTCTGCAGCAGGACATCCGGTGCTGCCATCCCTAAGGGAAAGAGGGATTCAGTTTAACCTTCCCGTACACATTGAAAATAATGTCTGGATCGGTGCGGGAGTTATGATCATGCCCGGAGTCACCATAGGAGAGAATTCCGTCATCGGAGCAGGTTCTGTGGTGACAAAAGATATTCCTGCCAATGTGGTGGCAGTAGGAAATCCCTGCCGTGTTTTAAGAGAAATCGGAGAAAGAGACAGGGAATTTTATTACAGAGACAGGAGAATCGATATAGAATAAAACAGAAAAGAGAAAATCTGTGGAGGAATACACTATTTTATAAAGAGGCAATGCATTCTGAGAAAAAGAGGGAATTTGGAAGAGGAGGCAGAAATGGATTACAGACGTTTTGGAAAGACCATTTATCTAAGACTTGATCCCGGTGAAGAAATCCTGGAGGAAGTGAAAAAACTTGCGGAGAAGGAAAGAATTGACCTGGCGCAGATAAGCGGTATAGGGGCAGTGAATGACTTTACGGCAGGGGTTTATAACACAGCAACAAAGGAATATCATTCCATACGGTTCCAGGGAGCATATGAAATTGTATCCCTTTCAGGAACTGTCACAAAAAAGGACGGAGAAGTCTATCTGCATGTTCACATGAGCGCGGGAGATGAAGACGGCAAAGTCCGGGGAGGACATTTAAACCGGGCTGTGATCAGTGCCACAGGAGAGATCATTCTGCAGATTACAGAGGGAAAAGTGGAACGGGAATTTAGTGAGGAAATCGGGCTGAATCTATTTCGGTTTTAGCGAGGCAGCAAAAAAAGATTTCATTCAGGATTAAGTTCTGCATGAGACCAGGCTGTCAGGACAAAACTGAGTTCTTCGCCACAGGACGGATGATTGCATTTTTGCAGATCATTTGTTATACTATCAGAGTTTTATAAATTTTATAAACTGGTTCGAAATCCTCCCAGTATAAAAAACTAGGCTGTACAGGTGTCTTCTGAATGATGATGCCTTTTTCTGCGGAGGATTTTGCCGCGAAAAAGGATAATCATTCAGGAGGTTTTTTTATGCGCAGAGTAATTCTTGACTGTGATCCGGGCATTGACGATGCTCTTGCACTGATGCTGGCAGTTTCTTCCCCGGAACTTGAGATTCTGGGAATCACCACGGTTTCCGGAAATGTACCGGCGAAAACCGGAGCTGCCAATGCCAGAAAGGTTCTGAAACATATGGAACGTCTAGATATTCCGGTATATATCGGAGAAAGTGTCCCTTTGAAAGTAAAGTATACAGATGCCATGGATACCCATGGCAGAGACGGCCTGGGAGAAAGTTTTCTGCCGGAAGTGTCGGGAGAATATCCGGAAAAGTCCGGGGTGGAATTTCTGGAAGAAACGCTGGAAAGAGAAAGGACATCCATTATTGCTCTGGGTCCTATGACAAACCTTGCCAAAGTATTTCAGAAGAAGCCGGAGCTTATCCATCAAGTAGAAGAACTGGTCTCTATGGGTGGGAGTTTTAAAAGTCACGGAAATTGTTCTCCGGTGGCAGAGTATAATTACTGGTGCGATCCGCATGGAGCGGCAGTGTGTTATGATTTATTTGCCAGTGCGGGAAAGAAAATCAAAATGATCGGTTTGGATGTAACCAGAAAAATTGTTTTGACGCCTAATATTCTGGAGTATATTCTCCGGCTGGATAAGGAAAACGGAGAATTCATCAGAAAGATCACAGGATTTTATATGGATTTTCACTGGGAGTATGAAGGAATCGTCGGCTGCGTGATCAATGATCCTCTTGCGGTGGCATATTTTCTTGATCCATCCATGTGCAGCGGGTTTGACAGTTTTACAGCTGTGGAGACAGAGGGAATCTCCAGAGGACAGACGGTAGTGGATTCTATGAACTTCTGGAGAAAAGAAGCCAACAGCCATATTCTGACGGAGACAGACGAGAAAAAATTCATGTCCTTTTTTTTATCCAGAATTCTGAAAAAAGAAGATGGGAGCCGCTGGAAGGAAGAGGAACTTTCTCTTCTGCAGAAACTGTAGCCTTTTGGAAGCAAGGTTTGGCAGGAAGCTGCAGGACAGCAGAATGGATAAAAGATTCCTGTCAGAGAGAGGTAAGACAGGAAGAACCCTGAAGGAAGGGAAAGAACGGAAAAGGATACAGAAATATATGGACAGGAGAGAAAACGTGAAAAAAGCTAAGAAAATCAATACATATCAGATTTGTTTTGTGGCAATGGCAGTGGGGATCAATGTTGCGGGAGGGCAGATTGCTCTTCTTCTGCGCCTTCCGGTCTATCTGGACAGCATTGGTACGATTCTTACAGGGGCAGTTTTAGGTCCCTGGTTCGGAATAATTCCAAATCTTCTCAGCGGTATTTTTATGGGGATGACAGTGGATATCTACTCCCTGTATTTTGCTCCGGTGGGGATGGTGACAGGATTTATCAGCGGGTGGATTTTCCGAAAGATCTCTGTGAAAAAGGCAGCAGTGTTTTTTGCAGCAGGAGGTATTGCTATTCCCGGGACTTTGGTAAGTTCTGTGATCAATGCGGCAGTGTTCGGAGGGGTGACTTCTGCAGGGTCTTCGGTATTGGTGCAGCTTCTTGCCAGGACGCCTTTGGGGCTGACAGGAAGTATTTTTGCCGTACAGATTCTCACAGATTATCTGGATCGGTGTATCTCCCTTTTCGTCGTCAGCATGTTTGTTTCTATGCTTGGGCACGAATTAAGACAGAAGCTGGCAGGAGGTGTAAGGAAACATGGAGCGGTATAGCAGGATCACAGAGAAAAATCCCAGGGAGATTGTTTTATTAAGGGCTTTTCCCTGCGTCTGGGGAAAATGTGCGTTTTGTGATTATATTGAGGATAATGGCAGAGATGAAGGAGAAATGGTCAGACAGAACAGAGAAGTACTGAATCTGGTGACAGGAGAGCTGGGCGTGCTGGAAGCCATTAATTCCGGAAGTTGTTTTGAGCTTCCCCGGAAGACTCTGGAGGAGATCAAAAGGATTACAGAAGAAAAGAAAATCCGCAGGCTGATTTTTGAAAGCCATTGGATCTATCGGAGACGTCTGGAGGAGATGAGGCAGTATTTTGGAATCCCTGTTACGTATAAGATGGGGGTAGAAACCTTTGATCATGATTTTCGGGAAAAAGTACTGAATAAGCATGCCGACTTCCAGACACCTCAGGAAGTTGCTGCATTTTTTGATTCTGTCTGCCTTATGGTGGGAATCCAGGGGCAGACGAGGGATATGATAAAAAAGGATATCGAAATCCTGAAAAAGTATTTTAACCATGGAACTGTGAATGTATTTAATAACAATACAACATCTGTCCGCCGGGACGAGGAACTGGTGCGGTGGTTTATGGAGGAGTATAAGTGGCTTTTGGAAGAACCGGATGTGGAAGTTCTGTATGAGATCACAGATTTTGGCGTGGGATGAGAGAAAGTATCTGCTTCTGGCGGCAGGCTTGGATTTTCAGCTATAGATTTTGTATCGGTGTTATTTTTCTGTAGATATTTTTGTGAACCTATTGTATCATAAAAGAAACTGTGCTCATTATCATATCTATATCAGGCAAGGCGTTTTTCTGGCTTGCCGCATCTGTGGAAATTTCCAGGCTAACAGTAGAGTAGGGAGAGGAAAGATCATGAAAATATTGAAAATAAGAGACCATGGAGAAATGGCAGACAGAGCAGCAGAGTGGTTTCACCAGAAATGGAGCATTCCGTTGGAAGAGTATCAGGAAAGTATGGCAGAATGCCTAAAAAAAGAAAAGACAGTACCCCAATGGTATATCGCCGTGGAGCAAGGCAGAATCACAGGAGGACTGGGAGTGATCGAGAATGATTTCCATGAGCGTAAAGATTTAACACCGAATGTATGTGCTGTGTATGTGGAAGAAGAGTTTCGCCGCCGGGGAATCGCAGGTGCACTGCTGGATTTTGTGTGTGAGGATATGAAAGGATACGGAATTGACACACTTTTTCTCCTTACAGACCACACCTCTTTTTATGAAAGGTATGGATGGGAGTTTTTCTGTATGGTACAGGGAGATGGGGAGGAAGAAATGGCACGGATGTATGTGCACAAATAGAAGAATTGTTTCAGCTTGAAGAAAAAGGCAGGGGCCGGGAAAAACGAAAGAGAAAGGAGGATGACACAAATGGAATTTCAGCGCAGACAGAAGGAGAAAAATCCTGTCCTTGCCATATGTTATGACTTTGATAAAACTTTGTCCCCAGACGATATGCAGGCTCAGGGATACATCCAGTCCCTGGGCTATGATATCGATGAGTTCTGGAGAGAATCCAACGATATGGCGCGGGCCAATGATATGGACAGCAATCTGGCATATATGTATAAGATGATCCAGGAAGCAGAAGGAAAACTGGTATTAAATAAGGAAAGTCTGGAGGAATACGGCAGAAGAGTAAAATTGTTTCAGGGAGTAGATACCTGGTTTGAAAGAATCCGGAAATACGGAAAGGAACACCAGGTAATTGTGGAACACTATATTATCTCCTCTGGTTTAAAAGAGATGATCGAGGGAACTGCCATTGCCCGCAGCGGGGCATTTGAGAAAATTTATGCCAGCTCCTTTTATTTCGATGAACAGGGTGCGGCAAAATGGCCGGCGCAGGTGATTAATTATACCAGTAAGACTCAGTTTTTGTTTCGCATTGAAAAGGGTGTTCTGGATATAAATGATCCCGGAGTCAATGATTATTTTCCGCCGGAGGAGATGCGCGTACCTTTTCGGAATATGGTGTATATCGGGGACAGCGACACCGACATTCCCTGTATGAAACTGGTGAATACCTATGGTGGGCACTCCATAGGAGTTTATAATCCGCACACCATGGATAAAAGAAAAGTGATCAAGATGATGCAGGATAGGCGTATCCGATATTTTGTACCGGCAGATTACACCCCGGGAGGTGAGCTGGACCGGCTGGTGAAGGAAATCATAGAGAAAACAGCTGCGTATGAAAAACTGGAAAACCGGCATTTTGCTGCTGCTGCAGAGGCGAAAAAGGAAAAAGGGGAGATTTAAAAATTTTCCGGGATGTGTTAAGATAGTACTGTTATTGGATAACCTTGGTGTTTATAAAGGAGAAGCCTATGTACAGACCTTCACGGTACGGGGTCCATGATGAGACCCTGGCAAGATTTCAGGAACTTTTTTACAGCTGTCCAATCAGCCCTTATATTTCCATGCATGTAAATCAAAGGGAGACCTACAGAGATGACGGGCAGTTTGTGGATGAGAGAAGCGGCAGACAGATCGGATTGGACTGGGAGTATCGGGACCGGTATTTTAAGAACTGCCGGCTGCAGTTTGACACCCTGGGACAGTATGAGCGAAAACTGGAAAAACCGGAGATACAGATTTCTCTCCAGTGTGATGAAACAGAAACCGGGATTGCTGTGGGATGGCATTATGACTGGCTCAGGGAGCCGGCGGCAAGGCGCAGCCTGAGGACAGATTATGCCCAAAGAGAAAACGGCGGTACACGCTATACAAAAAAGTTTAAAATCTACTCCTACAGCGATATAGGAAAATTCAAGAGAATGCTGGATTATGCCCTGGCTACAGGGACTTATCATTATGAGGCCTTTGCCCATGACGAAGAGAGTCAGGCACAGTTTTGAGAAAAGTGTCTGAGATTGAGGAAGAGGAAGGGAACATGGACGGAAAATCAAAAGATCTGACAGCACAGAAATTACGGGAACTTTATTTAATCCTGCCGGAGATTTTTGCTGACGGCAGGATTGATTTTGAAAAATTTAAAGAAGAATTTACTGACTATATCATCCGGGAGAATGAGCGGTACAGTTTTACCTGGAACGGCAAGAATGCAGCGCTGAGACTTTCCCGGACACCTTCAACAGGAACTTTGCGTCCCTGCCGGGAAAAGAGTCTGGATTGGGAAAGAACAGGGAATCTGTATATTGAAGGAGAAAATCTGGAGGTATTAAAACTTCTCCAGAAATCTTATTACGGAAAGATCAAAATGATCTATATCGATCCCCCCTATAATACGGGAAATGATTTTATTTACCGGGATGATTTCAGAGATAACCTGGAGCACTATCTGGAAATTACCGGACAGACAGACGGAGAGGGAAGACGTCTTGGAACTAACACAGAGAGCAACGGCAGGTTTCATACAGACTGGCTGAATATGATGCTCCCCAGAATCCGCCTGGCAAGAAATCTTTTAAAAGAGAATGGTGTCCTGTACGTATCCATTGACGAAAATGAGGTGGGGAATCTGAGAAAACTCCTGGATGAAGTCTTTGGAGAAGATAACTGCATCGGAGAGATTATCCGCAAAACCAAGTCTATGACAGGCGATAATGGAAACGGATTTAATCTGCAGCACGAATATCTCCTTGCCTATGCGAGAAACAGAAGCCGCTGCACTCTGCACGGAGAGGAGAAAGACTTTTCCTCTTATTCAAATCCGGACCAAGATCCCAATGGAGACTGGTGTGCCGGGGACCCCAGTGCCAGAAGCGGTGGAGAGAGTACTTCTTTTCCCATTAAAAATCCTTACACCGGACGAGTGGACTATCCTCCCCAGGGACGATACTGGGCATTTTCGAGGGAAACTCTGGAGAAATATATAGAAACAGGAAAAATCAAATTTAAAGAGACTTACGGAGAGCAGGAGAGAGGATTTATTTTTAAGCGTTATAAAAAGGATGTGGTAAGCCGATACAATCCAGTGGACAGTCTTTTCGGTACAGACAATGTCTATATGAACCAAGGCGCTACCGTGCATCTGAAAAAACTTCTGGGAGGCGCTTATTTCGATTATCCAAAGCCGGTAGAATTTATACAAAAACTGGTGGAGTATTCCACAGAAAAAGACGATATCATTCTGGATTTTTTCTCTGGTACGGCGACTACGGCGGAAGCGGTTCTGAATGCCAATCAGAACCAGCCGGGAAGACGCAGATTTATTCTGGTGCAGATGCGGGAAGCGGGTCAGGATATCTGCAGTGTAGGGGAAGAAAGAATCCGAAAAGCAGGAGCAGAACTGAAACAGAAAAATCAAAAAGCGGATACAGGATTTCGGGTGTTCTTCCTGGATAAGTCCAATCTGAAAAAATGGCAGCCGGATTATGATGAGGTAGAAGATTACCTGTTTCACATGATCGATAATTTTCTGGAAGGCCGTACAGAAGAAGATGTAGTCTATGAGATCCTTTTGAAGTCCGGCTGCGATCTTTGCATGAAAATGGAAACTGTGGAGATACAGGGAAAGAAAGTATATCTGGGAGATCAGGAAGGACTTATGATCTGCCTGGAAGAGGGAATTACAACTTCCTTTGCAAAAGAACTGGCTGAACTTAAGAAACAGAAAAATTACCATAAATGGAGTGTGATCTTCCGGGACGGGGGCTTTGACTCCGACAGTATGAAGATCAACGTCAGGGAAGTTCTACGTCATGGGGGGCTGGGAGAGGATGGATTTATTACAATCTGATATACCCCCGGGGATCTTCCCTTGGATACAGGAGATACTATGAAATTACAATTTGACGCAGAACTGGAATATCAGAAAAAGGCAGTTTCCTCTGTGGTGGATCTTTTTGAAGGGCAGATGCCGGTACAGTCTAAATTTACTATTGTGTCCGCCGGACAGGAAGATCTGAGAAACAAGGGGACCGGGAACCGGCTGGAGCTGGATTATGAAGAAATCCTGGAGAATCTCCGTCAGGTTCAGTTAAGAAACGGTCTGCCCCAGAGCCGGATGCTGAAGGAACTGGATTTTGACATTGAAATGGAAACGGGAACAGGAAAGACCTATGTTTATCTCAGGACTATCCTGGAGCTGAATAAAAAATATGGATTTTCTAAATTTATAATTGTGGTGCCGGGAATTGCCATCAAAGAGGGCGTCTATAAAACACTGGAGATTACCAGAGAACATTTTGCCCAGCTATATGACAGGACCCCGTATAACTATTTTGTGTATGACAGCAGTAAGCTGGAGCAGATACGAAATTTTGCCACAGACAGTTCCATTTCCATTATGATCATTAATATTGATGCTTTTCGGAAGAGCTTTCAGGATCCTGAGAAAGAAAATAAGGCAAATATCATTCACCGTACCAGTGATAAGATAAGCGGACTGCGTCCGATTGAACTTCTGGCACAGACCAATCCGGCGGTGATCATTGATGAGCCTCAGTCTGTGGATACCACTCCCCGATCAAGAGAGGCTGTGGAATCCCTGAATCCGTTATTTATCCTGCGTTATTCTGCCACCCATCGCGTCCGCCATCACCTGATCTATCGGCTGGATGCTGTGGACAGTTTTGAAATGGGGCTGGTAAAACAGATTGAAGTAGCAGGAATTTTTTCCCAGGATTATCATAACCAGGCTTATGTGAAACTGCTTTCTGTGAATAACAAAAGAGCTGTGATCACAGCCGGAATTGAAATGGATGTGAGGGAAAAAGGAAGTATCCGAAGGAAAAAAGTTACGGTAAAAAAGGGCGATGACCTCTATGAAAAATCCGGAGGCAGAGATGTTTATGACGGATATATTGTAGAAGAAATCTATTGCCAAAAAGGCAGTGAATATATCAGCTTTTTAAATCGTAAGGATGCGGTTTTCCTCAACCAGTATATCGGAGATATTGATGAGGATGAGATCAAAGAACAGCAGATCCGGAGGACTATAGAGATGCATCTGGACAAACAGATGGCATTAAAACCTCTGGGAATCAAAGTACTTTCCCTTTTTTTTATTGACCGCGTGACGAATTACAGAGCCCAGGATGAGAGAGGCGTATCCTGCAAGGGAAAGTATGCCAGGATGTTCGAAAAGAATTTCACAGATTTGATACAAAAGCCGAGATACAAAGAACTTCTGGAAGGACGGGAACCAGGAGAACTCGCAAAAAAAGTTCACAACGGATATTTCTCCTGCGACCGCAAGGGGATACTCAAGGATACCAGCGGGACCACGCTGGCAGATGACAGTGCCTATGAGCTGATCATGAAAGATAAGGAGAGGCTTCTGTCTTTTGACACAGAGCTTTGTTTTATCTTTTCCCATTCTGCGCTCCGGGAAGGCTGGGATAATCCCAATGTTTTTCAAATCTGTACCTTAAACGAAACTAATAGTGAGATCAAGAAGCGGCAGGAAATCGGCAGGGGGCTTCGTCTTTGTGTGAATCAGGAAGGAATCAGGCAGTACGAAGCAGATTTGAATATCCTGACAGTCATGGCAAATGAAAGTTATGAATCCTTTGCTCAGAAACTTCAGACAGAGTACGAGGAAGAAGAGGGAATCCGTTTCGGCGTATTGGAAAGACACAGTTTTGCTTCTGTGGTTATGAGAACAGAAATGGGATCAGGAGAATATCTTGGGCAGAAAAATTCAGAAATGCTCTATGAGTTTTTTCAAAAGAAGGGATATATTGATTATACGGGGAAAGTTTTAAATTCCCTGAAAATTGCGTTGAAATATGATCTTCTGGAGATTCCCGCGGAACTGGAAAGGACCCGGGCAGGCATTCTGGATCTGTGCAGAAAAATCTGCGGCAGGCTTCAGATAAAAAATGCGGATGAAAAGCGGGAGACAGGAATTAATCAGGAAATACTGGACAGCTGGTATTTTCAATCTTTCTGGGAGAAAATCAAAGAGAAAGGTATTTATAAAGTTCAGTTCAGTACAGAAGCACTGGTAGAAAATTGCTGCAAAGAGCTGAAAGAACGTCTGGTGGTAAGTTCCTCCAAGCTGGTTTCAGTGAAAGCCGGGTTAAAGGTGGATCAAAGCGGCGTGGAGACCAGGGAGACAGAGCGCAGAGCATTGGCTCTTTCCCGGAACAGGGAAATGCTGCCGGATGTGATCACGTATCTGCAGAGCCGGACAAGTCTTACCAGAAGGACCATTGTGGAGATTCTGGTGAAGAGTGAAACTCTGCATCTGTTCAAAAAAAATCCTCAGAGATATCAGGAAGAGGCGGCAAAGATCATTCTCACAGAATTAAGGCTTCTTCTCACCAGTAATATTCAATATGAAAAAGCCGGGAAAAATGCGTGTTATTCCAAATGGCTGCTGAAACAGAAGCGTCCGGTGGGATATTTAAAGGAAAATATGATGGAAAGCAGAAAATCCATTTATACACATATTATTTATGACAGTGCAATGGAACAGGCATTTGCGGAAAAACTGGAAAACAATGAGGATGTGAAAATTTATTTCAAGTTCCCGGGATGGTACAAGATTCCCACACCTTTCGGAAATTACACACCGGACTGGGGAATCATCACGGAAAAGGAAGGGAAAATCCAGGCATGGGTTCTGGAAACGAAAGGAAATATAGAAAAAGGTTCCCTGCGCGTTACAGAAGAGGCAAAGATCCACTGCGGAAAAAGGTTTTTTGCCCTGGCAGGAGAAGCAGTGAAGTTTGAGCCTGTGGACAGTTTTGAAAAATGGATGGAAGAAACATAAAAACGTGGGAAAACAGAAAATTACCCCAGCCGGCAAGGCTGGGGTAATTTTCTGTTACGCTCATATGAAAGTGAGAGGTCTTTAAAAATCTCGGATTATTCGTACATTTATTCTCTTATTTCTTCCAGGTTCTTTTTCAGATCGATCATCTTGTCACGAAGTTCTGCCGCCATTTCGAAATTTAATTCAGCAGCGGCAGCCTGCATCTGTTTCTGAATCTGTGCAATGAGTTTTTCCAGCTCTTTCTTACTCATGGATTCCGGATCTTTCATCATCTTATCTTCGGTTTCAGCAACTGCTTTGGAGATACTGATCAGATCCCGGACTGCTTTTTTAATGGTGGTAGGGGTAATACCATTCTCTTCATTATATTTTTGCTGCAGGTTTCTTCTGCGCATGGTCTCATCTATGGCAAGGCGCATGGAGTCAGTGATGGTATCGGCGTACATGATAACCCGTCCTTCCGCATTTCGGGCGGCGCGTCCGATGGTCTGGATCAGGGAGGTCTCAGAACGCAGAAATCCTTCTTTGTCAGCATCTAAGATTGCCACCAGAGTGATTTCCGGGATATCCAGACCTTCTCTCAGCAGGTTGATTCCCACCAGGACATCAAAGACGTTTAAGCGCATGTCACGGATAATCTGGGTTCGCTCCAGAGTGTCAATATCGGAGTGAAGATATTTGACCCGGATTCCCAGATCTTTCATGTAATCCGTGAGATCCTCTGCCATTCGTTTCGTAAGAGTGGTGATGAGGATTTTGTTTCCTTTTTCCACTTCCTTGTTGACTTCGCCAACAAGATCATCAATCTGTCCTTCTACAGGGCGGACTTCCACCATGGGATCAAGAAGTCCGGTGGGGCGGATGATCTGCTCTGCCCGGAGCAATTCATGGTTTTCCTCATATTCGCCGGGAGTGGCGGATACAAATAGAATCTGATCAATCTTGCTTTCGAATTCCTCAAAATTCAGCGGACGATTGTCTTTGGCAGAAGGCAGACGGAAACCATAATCTACCAGGGTCTGCTTTCTGGACTGGTCTCCGGCAAACATCCCTCTTATCTGAGGAATGGTCTTATGAGACTCATCAATAATAATCAGAAAATCATCGCCGAAATAATCAATCAGGGTATAAGGAGGCTGTCCGGGTTTCAGACCGGATAAATGGCGGGAATAATTTTCCACGCCGGAGCAGAACCCTGTTTCTTTCAGCATTTCAATATCGAAATTAGTACGCTCAGAGATACGCTGTGCCTCCAGCAGCTTGTCCTCGCTTTTAAAATAATCCACTCGTTCCTTCAGTTCTTCCTCAATGGCGTCCGCAGCTTTGAGGATTTTCTCCATAGGGACTACGTAGTGGGACGCAGGGAAGATAGCAATGTGGTTCAGAGAGCTTTTGATCTCTCCGGTCAGGGTATCGATTTCTGTGATCCGGTCGATTTCATCACCGAAAAATTCTACCCGCACAGCAGTCTCAGAGTAGTCCGCGGGGAAAATCTCCACCACGTCCCCTCTGACCCGGAAGGTACCCCTGTGAAAATCCATTTCATTGCGGTCATACTGAATGTCGATCAGCTCCCGGATGACTTCGTCTCTGTCCTTTTCCATACCGGGGCGCAGAGAGATGATCATGTTCTGATAGTCATCCGGGCTTCCGATACCGTAGATACAGGAAACACTGGATACAATGATCACATCTCTGCGCTCACTTAAGGAAGAGGTGGCAGAGAGGCGCAGTTTGTCAATTTCATCATTGACAGCTGAATCCTTGGCAATATAAGTATCGGAGGAAGGCACATAAGCTTCCGGCTGATAGTAGTCATAGTAGGAGACAAAGTACTCTACAGCGTTGTTCGGAAAAAATTCCTTAAACTCACCGTAGAGCTGTGCCGCCAGTGTTTTATTATGGGCAATGATCAGCGTTGGCTTATTCAGCTGCTGGATGACGTTTGCCATTGTGAAGGTTTTTCCGGAACCGGTGACGCCCAAAAGTGTTTCGCACTGATTACCTTCCTTAAAGCCTTTGACCAGCTGCTCGATGGCCTGGGGCTGGTCGCCGGTGGGGTTGTATTCTGATACAAGTTCAAAATGATCCATGATAAAATCCTCCAAAATATTGATAAAGTTACAATTTGGTTTAAAAGATTTTCTGATCGAAATCTGTTTTAATTGATATTATGAGGAACAGCTGAAAATTTATGATTGTCTGTACACTGCCTTTTGTTCTGTTATTTTTATGGTTAATATTCCTGAGAGGCAGCCATGTTACTATACTGATTCTCATTATACTAAAGAGCAGCAGAAAAGTACAGAGAGAATCGAATATTTGTTCTATACACACAAATTTCAAAAATAATCCCAATAAATCCCTTGACAAATAAAGACCACAGTGCTATCTTAAGAGCATAGATGTTAGCACTCCACATCAATGAGTGCTAACAATCAAAAAAGAAAGGAGTCTGAGATGCAGTTGGGAAATGAATTAGATGAAAGAAAGCGAATCATTC
Source organism: uncultured Blautia sp. (assembly GCA_944380235.1). GTDB lineage: Bacteria > Bacillota > Clostridia > Lachnospirales > Lachnospiraceae > Blautia. The sequence goes on along the minus strand of CALWHD010000064.1, from coordinate 3,795 downwards.
TGAAAGCCATTATCCAAACGTATCTGGAAACGGGGGAACCGGTAGGTTCCAGAACTATTTCCAAGTACACGGATCTGAATCTCAGTTCCGCAACTATCCGCAATGAGATGTCCGACCTGGAGGAACTGGGATATATCATACAGCCCTACACGTCGGCTGGGCGGATCCCTTCAGACGCGGGCTATCGTCTGTATGTAGATGAGCTGATGAAGGAAAAGGAAAAGGAAGTTTCCGAGATCAAGGAATTGATGATCGAGAAAACCGACAAGATGGAAAAAGTGTTAAAGCAGGTAGTAAAAATTCTTGCTTCCAATACCAACTATGCCACTATGATCACAGGCCCTACTTATCACAGGAATAAACTGAAATTTATTCAGCTTTCCAAAGTAGGAGAAATGCAGCTGCTGGCTGTTGTAGTGGCGGAAGGCAATCTTGTAAAAAATCAGATTATTAACCTGCAGGAACCTATGGATGAAGAAACAGTCCTGAAGTTAAATCTTCTGCTGAATACACAGCTCAACGGACTCTCTATAGAAGAAATCAATCTGAAGATGATTTCCAGAATGAAAGAGCAGGCAGGAATACACAGCGATGTAGTAGGAAGTGTTGTAGACGCAGTGGCAAAGGCAATCGCTACAGACGATGAAGAGATGGAGATTTACACCAGCGGTGCTACGAATATTTTTAAATATCCGGAGCTGGCAGATACTTCTAAGGCGAGCGAATTGATCTCCGCGTTTGAAGAAAAACAGGAGCTTGCAGAGTTTGTGAAAGACACCATGGAGTCTTCGGAAAATGGAGAAAAAGGCACCGGAATCCAGGTTTACATCGGCAATGAAAGCCCGGTAAAGACCATGCAGGACTGCAGTGTAGTTACAGCTACTTATGATCTTGGCGGCGGCATGCAGGGAACCATTGGTATCATAGGACCAAAGAGAATGGACTATGAAAATGTAGTAGATAATCTGAAAACGCTGAAAAATCAGTTGGATCACATATTCAAGAAAACATAGAAAGGCGGTAGGAAACCGGTGGCAGAGGAAAGGAAAGAATATAATACAATAGAAGAGGAAAATATTTCCGGTCAGGAAACAGAAGAAATTCTGAAAGAAGACGATGAAAACCTGACAGAAAAGGCTGAATCCGAAAACTGCGGCGAAGAAGGCACACAGGAAGAAACCGAAGCATCCGATGAGGAAAAGGCACCGGAGAAGAAAGGTCTTTTCGGGAAAAAGAAAAAAGATAAAAAAGATGAAAAAATAGAAGAACTCACAGATATGGTGAAACGCCAGATGGCAGAGTTTGACAATTTCAGAAAACGTACAGAGAAGGAAAAAGCTTCCATGTACGAGATCGGGGCGAGAGATATTGTAGAAAAGATCCTTCCGGTTGTTGACAGTTTTGAAAGAGGTCTTGCAGCAGTAACGGAAGAAGAGAAAGGCAGCCCCTTTGCAGAAGGAATGGAAAAAATCTACAGACAGCTGATGACAGCTTTTGAACAGATGGGTGTAAAAGCCATCGAGGCTGTCGGACAGGAATTTAATCCTGATTTCCACAATGCGGTAATGCATGTGGAAGATGAGAATGCAGGAGAGAATATAGTAGTGGAAGAATTCCAGAAAGGCTACACTTATAAAGACCATGTGATCAGACACAGTATGGTCAAGGTAGCCAATTAATTCCGGGATATTCGCCGGACGGGAGAAATTCCGTATGGCTTTATCTTATAAATCAGGAAAACCAGTAAATAAATAATAGAAGACAAAATCTTAGGAGGAATTTATCATGGGTAAGATCATAGGTATTGACTTAGGTACAACAAACAGCTGTGTAGCCGTTATGGAAGGCGGACAGCCGGTAGTCATCTCAAATGCAGAAGGGGCAAGAACTACACCATCTGTTGTAGCTTTCACAAAAGCAGGAGAAAGATTAGTGGGAGAGCCTGCAAAACGTCAGGCAGTTACCAATGCTGACAAGACAATCTCCTCTATTAAAAGACATATGGGTACAGACTACAGAGTAGCCATTGATGAAAAAAAATACTCTCCTCAGGAAATTTCCGCTATGATTCTTCAGAAATTAAAAGGAGATGCTGAAAACTATCTGGGCGAAAAAGTAACAGAAGCTGTTATCACAGTTCCGGCTTATTTCAATGACGCACAGCGCCAGGCTACCAAAGATGCAGGAAAGATCGCAGGCCTCGATGTAAAACGTATCATCAACGAGCCTACAGCAGCAGCTCTGGCTTACGGACTTGACAATGAAAAAGAACAGAAGATCATGGTATACGATTTAGGCGGCGGTACTTTCGATGTTTCCATCATTGAGATCGGTGACGGTGTTATCGAAGTATTATCCACAGCAGGTGACAATCGTCTGGGCGGCGATGACTTTGACCAGAAAGTTGCAGATTACATGATTGCTGAATTCAAAAAAGCAGAGGGCGTAGACTTATCTCAGGATAAGATGGCTATGCAGCGTATCAAAGAAGCAGCAGAAAAAGCAAAGAAAGAACTTTCTACTGCAACAACTACAAATATCAACCTGCCGTTCATCAGCATGAATGCAAACGGACCGCTGCATTTTGATATGAACCTGACAAGAGCAAAATTTGATGAATTGACACATGATCTGGTAGAGAGAACAGCAGAACCTGTAAAACGTGCATTATCTGATGCAGGATTATCTGCTTCTGAACTGGGCCAGGTACTGTTAGTAGGTGGCTCCACTCGTGTGCCGGCAGTACAGGATAAGGTAAAACAGCTGACAGGAAAAGAACCCAGCAAGACCTTAAATCCTGATGAATGTGTTGCTCTGGGAGCTGCTGTACAGGGCGGTAAACTTGCCGGAGATGCAGGTGCAGGCGATATCCTTCTTCTGGACGTTACACCGCTGTCTCTGTCCATCGAAACTATGGGCGGTATTGCAACAAGACTGATCGAGAGAAATACTACGATCCCTACAAAGAAGAGCCAGATCTTCTCCACTGCTGCTGATAATCAGACAGCCGTTGATATCAACGTTGTACAGGGCGAAAGACAGTTCGCAAGAGATAATAAATCTCTGGGCCAGTTCCGTCTGGACGGAATTCCGCCAGCAAGAAGAGGTGTTCCTCAGATCGAAGTTACTTTCGATATTGATGCAAATGGTATTGTAAATGTATCCGCAAAAGACCTGGGAACAGGAAAAGAACAGCATATCACCATCACAGCAGGTTCCAACATGTCTGATGATGAGATCAATAAAGCTGTAAAAGAAGCTGCTGAATACGAAGCTCAGGATAAGAAACGCAAAGAAGCAGTAGACACAAAGAACGACGCAGACGCTATGGTATTCCAGACAGAAAAAGCTATGGAAGAAGCTGGCGATAAGATTGATGCAAACGACAAAACAGCAGTAGAAGCTGATTTAAATGCACTGAAGGATATTCTTGCAAAATGTGCAAATACAGACGAGATCACAGATGCGCAGGTTGCTGAGATCAAAGCAGGAAAAGAAAAATTAATGCAGAGTGCACAGAAACTCTTCGCTAAGATGTATGAGCAGGCTCAGGCACAGGGCGGCGCACAGGCTGGACCGAACCCGGGAGCAGGTGCTTCAAACGGCGGAAATGAAGCTTACGGCGACGACGTAGTTGACGGAGATTACAGAGAGGTATAATCTGAAAGCATACGATACAGGACATGGGGTGCCGGACAGGTATCCCATGTCTGTGTACGTCTGCAGATTTAGAAAGGGATAAGACCAATGGCAGAGAAAAGAGATTATTATGAGGTCCTTGGGGTTGACCGGGGA
>CALWHD010000063.1 GCA_944380235.1 uncultured Blautia sp. | reverse complement strand
CACGCATCATAATGATCTGTTTGAGACAAGGGCAATCAAAAAGCTGTTCGGAGAACATGCAAAGGAAATGAAGATCAATTCCACCAAGTCCATGATCGGACATCTGTTAGGCGCTGCAGGCGCAGTGGAATTCATTGCCTGTGTAAAAGAAATTGAAAATGATTACCTTCATGAAACAGTAGGTTATAAAGTAGCAGATGAGGAATGTGATCTGGATTATGTTACAGGACATGGCGTAGAGACAGAAGTGAAGTATGCGCTGAGCAATTCCCTGGGCTTTGGCGGTCATAATGCCAGCCTGCTTCTCAAGAAATATGAAGGATAAGTTTCAGTAAGGAGAATGGTCATGGAATTAGAGAAAATCATTGAGTTAATTCATACAGTCAGTGAGTCCAATCTGACACAGTTTACCATGGAAGAGGGAAACCTGAAAATTTCCATGAAAACCGATAAACAGACAAAGATCGTGGCAGCTTCCGCACCAGTGATGCCGGCAGCAGGACCTGCAGTTCTGACAGCTCCCCAGGAGATGGTGGCAGCTTCCGTACCTGCAGCGGCTCCGGCAGCAGCAGAGACCGAAGAAGAGATACCGGCAGGAAATATAGTGAAATCTCCATTAGTAGGAACTTTTTATAATGCCCCGTCACCGGACGCAGAACCTTTTGTTAAAGAAGGGGATACTGTGAAAAAAGGCCAGGTTCTGGGAATTGTAGAGGCAATGAAGCTGATGAACGAGATTGAATCAGAATTTGACGGGACGGTAGAGAAAATCTTAGTTTCCAATGAGCAGGTGGTAGAGTATGGGCAGCCCCTGTTTGTGATCAAATAACAGGAGGGAGAAGCTATGAAACTGACAACTAAAGAAATTATGGAAATTATTCCCCACAGACATCCGTTTCTCCTGATCGATACCATTGAAGATATGGAACCGGGTGTGCGTGCAGTGGGAAGAAAATGCGTGACCTATAACGAGCCTTTCTTTGCGGGACATTTTCCGCAGGAACCTGTCATGCCGGGAGTGCTCCAGATCGAAGCCCTTGCCCAGGTAGGAGCAGTTGCTATTCTCAGTAAACCGGAGAACAAAGGAAAGACCGCTTACTTCGGAGCCATTAATTCCGCGAAATTTAAAAACAAAGTTGTTCCGGGAGATGTATTGACTTTGGAGGTAGAGATTATAAAGGAAAAAGGACCTGTAGGTGTGGGGAAGGCAGTGGCAAAGAATCAGGACGGAAAAATTACTGTCATGGCAGAAATGACCTTTATGATCGGATAACGGGTTGAAGGAGAGATATTCATGTTTCAGAAAATCTTAATTGCAAACAGAGGAGAGATTGCAGTACGTATCATCCGCGCCTGCAGAGAAATGGGAATACAGACTGTTGCAGTTTATTCAGAAGCAGACAGGGATGCGCTTCATGCCCAGCTTGCTGATGAAGCAATCTGTATCGGACCTGCGGCTCCTTCGGAAAGTTACCTCAATATGGAGCGGATCTTAAGTGCCACGGTTGCCACAAAGGCAGAGGCGATCCATCCGGGATTTGGCTTCTTATCTGAAAATGCAAAGTTTGTGGAAATGTGTGAGAAATGTAATGTGACATTCATTGGTCCCAGTGCAGAGATCATCCACAGGATGGGAAACAAATCAGAAGCCAGAAAGACTATGATGGAAGCAGGAGTTCCTGTTGTCCCGGGGACCAAGGAACCTGTCTATACCGCAGAGGAAGCTCTTGCGGCAGCAGAGAAGATCGGCTTTCCCATTATGATCAAGGCATCTTCCGGCGGCGGCGGAAAGGGCATGAGGATTTCCGAGAGCCGTGAGGACTTCGTAGAGAATTTCAACACAGCCCAGAGAGAATCTGTCAATGCCTTTGCAGATGATACCATGTATCTGGAAAGGTATGTAAGAGAGCCCAGGCACATTGAAGTGCAGATCCTGGGAGATAAATTTGGTCATGTGGTGCAGCTGGGAGAAAGAGATTGTTCCATCCAGAGGCGGCATCAGAAAATGATCGAGGAATCCCCCTCCTGTGCCATTAATCAGGAGACCAGAGAGAAGATGGGCGAGACTGCCAGACAGGCGGCAAAGGCTGTGGGATATGAGAGCGCGGGTACTATTGAGTTTCTGCTGGATAAATCCGGAGAGTTCTTCTTTATGGAAATGAACACCAGGATCCAGGTGGAGCATCCGGTGACAGAATTTGTATCTGGTGTGGATCTGGTAAAAGAGCAGATCCGCATTGCAGCAGGACTTCCCCTTTCTGTAAAACAGGAAGAAATCCAGATGAGAGGTCATGCCATTGAGTGCAGGATTAATGCGGAAGATCCAGACAGAAATTTTATGCCCTGCCCGGGAACTATTGAAAATCTTCATGTGCCCGGCGGCAATGGCGTACGCATTGATACCGCGGTTTATAACGGATATAAGATACCTCCCAACTATGATTCCATGATCATGAAAGTCATTGTCTATGACAAGGACAGGGCTTCTGCCATTGCGAAAATGCGCAGTACCCTGGGCGAGGTGATCATAGAAGGGGTACAGACGAACCTGGATTTCCAGTATGATATTTTGAATCAGAAAGATTTTGTAGAAGGAAATGTGACTACACATTTTATTCCGGAACATTATCACATGGAGTAAAAGGAGCCGTAAAAGATGTCCAGACTAAAGGATTTATTTAAAAAGTCTGCCAATGTGCAGACGGAAGAAATACAGGAAGAAGAAAACAGAAAAGAGCAGGAATCTGTCCCGGCAGTCCCGGAAGGACTCTGGGTGAAATGTCCGAAATGCGGTGAGCTTCTCTATAAAGAAGAGGTGGTGAACCATGCTTATATATGTCCAAAGTGCAGGGGGTATTTCCGCATCAAGGCAAAGACCAGGATCAAGCTGGTTGCAGATAAAGGCAGTTTTGAAGAATGGTGTACAGGACTTTCCACCTTTAATCCCCTGGACTATCCCGATTATGAAGAAAAAATTGCCCAGATGCAGGAAAAAACACATCTGGAGGAGGCAGTCCGTATCGGAAGGGCGAAAATTGACGGGACTCCGGTAGTCCTTGGCGTCTGCGACGCCAGGTTTCTTATGGGAAGCATGGGATATGTGGTAGGCGAAAAGATCACCAGATCTTTTGAACGGGCCACAAAAGAAAAACTTCCGGTGATTTTGTTCTGCTGCTCCGGCGGTGCCAGAATGCAGGAGGGGATTGTCTCTCTGATGCAGATGGCGAAAACTTCCGCAGCTATCAAGAAACACAGCGAAGCAGGGCTTTTGTACATTCCTGTCCTCACAGATCCTACCACAGGCGGTGTGACGGCAAGCTTTGCCATGCTGGGGGATATCATCCTGGCAGAGCCGGGAGCACTTATTGGCTTTGCCGGCCCCAGAGTTATTGCCCAGACCATTGGACAAAAGCTTCCCGAAGGATTCCAGAGAGCAGAATTCCTGGTGGAACATGGCATTATTGATGGCATTGTATACCGGGAGAATTTAAAAGAAACCCTGTCCGGTCTTCTTAAGCTTCATCAGAGAAAGGACGGGTACTGTCAGTTTTCAAGGATTGCTCTGCCGGAAGGAAAGGCGGAAGAAGAGAAGAAGAGCCGCAGAAGGAAGAAAGAAAAAGAAATGACTGCATGGGAACGTGTGGAAACCGCAAGAGATTCCAAGCGTCTTACCAGCATGGATTATATAGAAACTGTTTTTGATGAGTTTATGGAGCTCCACGGAGACCGCGCTTTCCGTGATGACGGTGCAGTCATCGGAGGTGTCGCAGTACTGGACGGACAGCCGGTGACTGTCATCGGCATCCAGAAGGGCAGGAATACGAAGGAAAATATCATAAGAAACTTCGGTATGCCTTCTCCGGAAGGATACAGAAAAGCCCTCCGTCTTATGAAGCAGGCAGAGAAATTCAACCGGCCCATTATTAATTTTATTGATACGCCGGGAGCTTTCTGCGGAATTGAGGCGGAAGAGAGGGGACAGGGAGAAGCCATTGCCAGAAATCTGCTGGAAATGTCAGATATAAAAGTTCCTGTTCTCAGTATTGTCATAGGTGAAGGCGGCAGCGGCGGTGCTCTTGCCCTGGGCGTGGGGAATGAAGTGTGGATGCTGGAAAACGCCACTTATTCCATCTTATCTCCGGAAGGTTTTGCATCCATTTTGTGGAAAGACAGCAAGAGGGCAAAGGAAGCAGCCGAGGTTATGAAGATCACTGCAAAAGATCTGTATGATCTTGGAATCATCGAACAAGTGATTCCGGAAGAGATTCCTGCATGTAAGGAAATTTTGCCGGATCTGGCAAAAGATATGAAACAGAGAATCCATGGATTTCTGGAAAGAATGAATCAGATGAGCGCCGAAGAGCTGGCAGCTCAGAGGTATGAAAGATTCAGAAAAATGTAAGCAGCTGCTGGAGCAGTTCTGTGCATAAGACAGCCAAGAACGGAGAATGATATGAGGAATGCATTAGTGATCGGAGATTTAAAGGCAGAGATTCCTGTGATCCAGGGCGGTATGGGAGTCGGCATCAGCCTTTCCCGCCTTGCAGGAAGTGTAGCTGCAAACGGAGGAATCGGAATTATTTCCACAGCACAGATCGGCTGGAGAGAGCCGGACTTTTATGAAAATCCATTTGAGGCCAATTTCAGAGCCATAAGAAAAGAATTAGAAAAAGCAAAAGAAATCGCCCGTGGCGGAATCGTCGGTGCAAACATTATGGTGGCGACTCAGCGTTATGAGGATTATGTAAGATGTGCTGCAGATGCCGGTGCGGATGTGATCATCTCCGGTGCAGGGCTTCCTGTGGATCTTCCGCGGTATGTGGAGGGTACAAAAACAAAAATTGCCCCTGTAGTGTCTTCTCTGAAATCTTTTGTGGTTCTGTGCAGATTGTGGGAAAGAAAATATAAAAGATACCCGGACTTTGTGGTAGTAGAAGGACCGAAAGCCGGGGGACATTTAGGGTTTACCCAGGAAGAACTGGAAACTTATACAGAGGAATCTTATGACGAGGTGATCCGCTCTATTGTTAAAAAGGCAGAAGAATACAGCGAAAAAGCCGGAAGAAAGATTCCTGTGATCGTGGCAGGAGGAATCTTTGACGGAAAGGATATGAAACATGCCCTTTCGCTGGGAGCAGACGGTGTACAGGCTGCTACCAGATTCGTCACCACAGAGGAGTGTGACGCGGCGCCTGAGTATAAGGAAGCTTATATAAGAGCGAAAAAAGAAGACATCTGTATTGTAAAAAGTCCGGTGGGAATGCCTGGAAGGGCTATCCGAAACTCGTTTATAGAGAGGACCAGGACAGAAAAAAGCAGGATCACTCACTGCTATCACTGTATTACCACCTGTAATCCGGCAAAAATCCCTTACTGCATTACTCAGGCATTAGTGAATGCTGCGGAGGGGAAACTGGAGGATGCCCTGCTTTTCTGCGGGGAGAATGCATATCGCTGCGAAAGGATCGAAAAAGTAGAAGACATTATGGAAGAGTTTAAAGAAGCGGCGCAGACCTTCTGAGACAGCTCCGAAAAGGTACAGAAAGCCTTGAAAAGACGATATGGATATGAGAAGATAAGAGCAGAAGCAAACTCTGAAAAAGGGGCTTCTGCTTTTCTTTTTTTGTGGAAGCTTGAAGAAAAAATCAGACAGGAAAGGACGCGCTATGAAGGAAAAAAATTTTATTATAAAAGGCGATATCTGTTACAGCAAGTCAAAAGACCGCCTGTCCTGCACAGAGCATGGCTATTTGGTCTGTACAGAAGGCACCTGCCGCGGTGTGTTTGAAAAGGTACCGGAAGCTTACACAGGGCTTCCTGTGGAGGAATACAAAAATGCGATGATCCTTCCGGGACTGTATGACCTTCATGTTCATGCCCCACAGTATGCCTATGCAGGAACAGGCATGGATCTGGAGCTTTTGGAATGGCTGAATACCAGGACTTTTCCGGAGGAAGAACGCTATGCAGATCTGGGGTATGCACAGAGAGCATATACATTGTTCGCAGAAAAACTCAGGGAGAGTGCTACTGCAAGAGCCTGTATTTTTGCAACAATTCACAGGAAAGCAACAGAAATTCTGATGGATGAACTGGAGAAAACCGGGATGAAAACCATGGTGGGAAAGGTGAGTATGGACAGAAATGCGTCCCGGGGGCTGTTGGAGGCAGGTCCGTTCCAGGCGGCAGAAGAAGTGTGCCGGTGGCTGGAAGATATCAGCGGAAAATACAAAAATGTACAGCCTATTCTTACCCCAAGGTTTGTACCTTCCTGCACGGAAAAATTACTCGAAGAGCTGGGGAAGATCAGCAGGAGGAAAAAGCTTCCCGTTCAGTCTCACTTATCCGAGAATCCTTCGGAGATTGCCTGGGTGAAAGAATTATGTCCCTGGGCCGGGTCTTATGCAGATGTGTACCAGCATTTCGGACTATTGGGAGCAGAATATGCTCCCGCTGTTATGGCGCACTGCGTCTATTCCGGGGAATCTGAAAATGAGAGAAAACTTTTAAAGGAAAACCAGGTCTATATCGCCCACTGTCCACAGTCCAACACGGATCTTTCTTCAGGCATCGCCCCGGTGAGAAAGTATCTGGAAGAGGGGATGAAGATTGGACTGGGAACCGATATTGCAGGGGGACACAAGATGTCTGTATTCCAGGCAATGGCAGAAGCCATACAGGTATCAAAACTGCGCTGGAGGCTTACGGACAGTTCTCTTGTACCTTTAAAAACAGAGGAGGCGTTTTATCTGGGTACGAGAGGCGGCGGAAGTTTCTTCGGAAAGGTGGGGAGTTTTGAGCCGGGATATGAATTTGACGTTTTGATTATCAGTGAAGCACGGCTTCAGACACCTGCGGCGCTGACACTGAAAGAGCGTCTGGAACGGATTATCTATCTTTCAGAAGACAGGGATATTTTGAGAAAATATGTAGCTGGGGAGAGAATTTTTTAGTTCATCCTATTCGTGTGAGCAAGTGATATCTTTTCTGCAGAGAAAAGTTTTAACCCGGAAATTCGGGATTCCTGTAAAAGAGGTTGAAATTCTAAATATTCTTTTGTATTCTATAAATAGCAAAACATTTATCGGATGTTATAAAACAATTTTCAGGAGGGATTTTTATGAGCCAGTTAGAAGAATTAGGATTTGAACTTCGTCATGTAGGTATTAACTGCCAGAATGAGGAGGAAGCCTGTGCTGTGGCAGAACGTTTTGATGCCATTTTCGGATTTGCGAAAAAGGTGGGAAACAGCTCTGTTTTTGCGGGAACAGCAGTGGAGGCTATGAAAAAGCCTTACCTTGGAAAGTACGGACACATTGCCATCGGTACTTCAGATGTAGAAAAGGCGGTAGAGTATTTAAAGGGTCAGGGCGTGGAGTTTGACATGGATACTGCAAAATACAAGAATGACAAGATGACAGCAGTATACATCAAAGAGGAAATCGGCGGTTTTGCAGTACATCTGGTACAAAAATAACGAAAAATAAGATTTCCTGAATCGGTACTTGAAAAAGAAACCGGGTTCGGGTATAATTCCTAACGGTGGGGTATGGGCAGAGAGCCCCTGCCCCACGTTTTGTGTCTTTACAGACTGTCTGAAATTTCCAGGCAGAATAAAATAGATGAGAACAGAGGAGTTAAAGAGAACATGAGCACAGTAAGAACGAGATTTGCACCCAGTCCTACGGGAAGGATGCATGTGGGAAATTTAAGAACAGCTCTGTATGCTTATCTGATTGCCAAGCATGCAGGCGGAAGCTTTATGCTGCGTATTGAGGATACAGACCAGGAGCGTTTCGTAGAAGGCGCCCTGGATATTATCTACAGAACCCTGGAGAAAACAGGGCTGATCCATGACGAGGGTCCTGACAAGGACGGCGGATACGGTCCCTATGTGCAGAGTGAAAGAAACGCGCAGGGAATTTATTTAAAATATGCAAAACAGCTTATTGATCAGGGCGACGCTTATTACTGCTTCTGTACCAAAGAACGTCTGGAGTCCCTGAAGACAAATGTGGAAGGCAAGGAAATTGCCATGTACGACAAGCACTGTCTGCATTTAAGCAAAGAAGAAGTGGAAGCAAAACTGGAAGCAGGAGAACCCTATGTCATCCGTTTTAATATGCCGACAGAAGGAACCACCACTTTCCATGATGATATTTACGGAGAGATCACAGTTCCAAATAATGAGCTGGATGATCTGATCCTGATCAAATCAGACGGTTATCCCACTTATAACTTTGCTAATGTGGTAGATGACCATTTGATGGGGATCACCCATGTGGTAAGAGGAAATGAGTATCTCTCTTCCTCACCGAAATACAACAGGATCTACGAAGCGTTCGGCTGGGAGATTCCTACCTATGTCCATTGTCCGTTAATTACAAATGAAGAGCATAAGAAACTGTCCAAGCGTTCCGGACATTCTTCTTACGAGGATCTTATCGAGCAGGGATTCCTGACAGAAGCAATCGTGAATTATGTGGCACTTTTAGGATGGTGTCCGGAAGATAACCGGGAAATCTTTTCTCTGGAAGAACTGGTAAAAGTTTTTGACTATCACCATATGAGCAAATCACCGGCGGTCTTTGATGTTCAGAAACTGCGCTGGTTCAACAGTGAATATATGAAAGCTATGGATTTCGACAAGTTTTATGAGATGGCACTTCCCTATATCAGGCAGTCGATCACCAGAGATCTGGATCTGAAAAAGATTGCTGCAATGGTGAAGACCAGGATTGAAGTATTCCCGGATATCCCTGGACTGATCGATTTCTTTGAGGCGGTTCCGGAATATGATGTTTCCATGTACACACATAAGAAGATGAAGACCAATCCGGAAATTTCCCTGGAAGTTCTTCAGAAGATCCTTCCGGTTCTGGAAGAGCAGCAAGATTACAGCAATGATGCCCTGTATGAGCTGCTTTGCGGATTTGCAAAGGAAAACGGATATAAAAACGGACAGATTCTCTGGCCGATCCGTACTGCTCTTTCCGGAAAACAGATGACTCCGGCAGGTGCTACCGAGATTCTGGAAGTTTTGGGGAAAGAGGAAAGTATCAGCAGATTAAAAGCTGCTGTGGATAAATTACAGGCATAAGCCGAAAAAGAAAGGGCAGGAAAGCTGTTTTGACGCTGTAAAAGGCAGGAAAGCAGCTTTTTTGCTGTACACACAGCCGCAGAAAAAGCGGCCCGGGGGTTTCAGAGAGAAACCTCTGATCTTAAACGGGAGAAAAGGAAATGGAAAGAAATCTGGCACAGGAAAAAGCGGTCTGCCATAACCAGGGACCCATGATGCTTCTTGCCGGACCAGGTTCGGGAAAGACAACTACCATGACCAGAAGAGTGGTGCATCTGATCACAGAATGCGGGGTCAGTCCTTCCCATATCCTTGTGGTAACCTTTACCAAGGCGGCGGCGAGAGAAATGCGGGAGCGGTTCTGGAAGCTCTGCGCCCTGTCCGGGGTCAGGAGCAATTACAGCCTGGTGACCTTCGGCACTTTTCACGGGATTTTTTACGGGATTCTGAAAGCGGCATATGGGCTGACCGGGAAAAATATTCTCAGTGAAGACCGGAAATATGAGCTGTTAAAAGAGATTATCTACAAAGAGAGAATTGATACAGAAGATGAAAAAGAACTGTTTGAAGGACTGGTGCAGGAAATCAGCGAGGTGAAAAACTCCAGGATCCCTCTGGAACATTACTATTCCAGAAACTGTCCGGACGAGACCTTCCGCAGGATCTATACCTCTTATGTGTCAGCCTGCCGCAGGGCAAGGCTTCTGGATTTTGATGATATGCTTTTATACTGTTATGATCTGTTGGATCAGAGACCGGATATTCTGGCAGGCTGGCAGGAGAAATTTCAGTATATTCTGGTAGACGAATTTCAGGATATCAACAAGCTTCAGTACGACATTGTAAAGATGCTGGCCGCCCCCAGGAACAACTTGTTTATTGTAGGGGATGACGATCAGTCCATCTATGCTTTCCGGGGTGCAAAGCCGGAAATCATGATGCACTTTCCCAAGGATTTTCCAAAAGTACATACAGAGATCCTGTCCTGCAACTACCGTTCCACAGAAGAGATTGTGGAGGCGGCGGGTAAGGTGATTTCCTTTAATCAGAGGCGGTTTAAAAAGAAGATCCATGCGAACAAAGAAAAGGGGATGCCTCCTGTAGTGAAGATCTTTGAAAACGAAAAGGAAGAAGAACAGTATGTCCGTGAGTGTATCCGAAGATACGCTGACAGCGGTACACCATATGAGGAGATGGCAGTGCTTTACCGCACGAATTCCGGTGCCGGTCTTTTGGTGGAAAAACTGATGGAATATCAGATTCCTTTCCAGATGAGGGACATTCTGCCAAATCTTTATGAACACTGGATTGCCAGAAACATGATTTCCTATATGAAGCTTGCCATGGGAGACAGGAGCAGAAGAGAATTTCTGCAGGTGATGAACCGTCCCAACCGTTATATTTCCAGAGCGGCACTGGAGGAGCCGCAGGTTTCTTTCGAGGCCCTCCGCTGGCATTATGAGGGGAAAGAATGGCTCCTTGACAGGATAGACAAACTGGAAGAGGATCTGGGAAAAATCCGGGATATGACGCCTTACGGAGCCATTAACTATATCCGCTACGGCGTGGGATATGACGAATACCTGAAAGATTATGCTTCCTACAGAAAGCTGAAGGTACAGGATCTTTATGAAATCCTGGAGGAACTGGCAGACAAGGCGAAAGGCTATAAGACTTTTGAGGAATGGTTTTCCCATATCCAGGAGTATACGGAAAGCCTGAAGGAGCAGGCAAAGAAACAATCCGGCGAGAAAAAAGGTGTAGTGATCTCCACTCTGCACAGCATCAAGGGACTGGAGTTTGATAAGGTCTTTATTATGGATGTAAATGAGGGGAGCATTCCTTATCATAAGGCAGTGTCCGAAAGCGGCATAGAAGAGGAAAGAAGGCTTTTTTACGTGGGAATGACCCGGGCAAGAGAAGAACTTCAGCTTCTTTGTGTAAAGGAACGCCATGAGAAAAGCCTGGAGCCTTCCCGGTTTTTAAAGGAGAGCGGGTTGTTAAGAGATCAGTATGTCTGAAAAATTAAAAGTCTCTGGGAGGAACCTATGAAAGAGCCTCAGATCAGAATCTATACAGGAAAAATTCATATTTGGACAGAAAATCTGGAGGAGAAAGGGAGAAGGAGAGAGAGTGCCTGCGGCAGGCTTCTTCTTGCTCTGGGACTTTGTGAAATGGGGAGAGGGGAACTGCTGCGGGGAGCAGAGCATTTTTCCGAAGTACTGGATATCCTGGATTCTCTGACGATAGAGGGAGAGCATGGGAAACCCTGTTTTCGGGAGTATCCCTGGATTCAGTTTAATATCAGTCATTCCGGAGGCTACGGGGCATGCGCCGTGACTAGTATTCCCTGTGGGCTGGATATTCAGGAAATCCGGAAATTCAGGGGCAGCCGGATTCTGGAAAGGACCATGACAGAACAGGAACAGAAGCAGATTCGGTCATCTCCTGACCCTTATCTGGAGTTTTCCAGACTGTGGGCGAAAAAAGAAAGTATGGTCAAGCTGACAGGGGAGGGACTCACCCGTTCTTTAAAAGAGCTGGAAACACCTGCATGGCTGGAAACTTTTGAACATCTGCCTGCCTATACCGGATGCATCTGTGCGGATACCCGCTGCCAGGTTTATATAGAGGAGGCAGTTCCGGAAAGGCTTGAGCAGGCTCTGAGAAAGGAACGGAAAAGACACTGCTGAAAAGAGGTTATACTGAAAGACACAGGCAGAAAATGTGTAGCGGGAGGTAAAAAATGCTTGAGAAAAAGCTTACTATGTTTCCTCTGGACAAGATCCAGATTACGGATAATTTCTGGAAAGGATATATGGAGCTGGTGCGGACCCATGTGATCCCCTATCAGTGGGAGGCTCTGAATGACCGGATCCAGGGTGCTTCCCCAAGCTGCTGCATTCAGAATTTCCGCAGGGCGGCAGGGCTTGAAGAGGGTGGCTTTGAAGGTATGGTGTTCCAGGACAGCGATGTGTATAAATGGCTGGAGGCAGTGGCGTATTCACTGACCTGGCATCCGGATGAAGAGCTGGAGAAAACAGCAGATGAAGTTATTGATCTGATCGCCGGAGCGCAGCAGCCGGATGGATATCTG
Organism: uncultured Blautia sp.; assembly: GCA_944380235.1. GTDB lineage: Bacteria > Bacillota > Clostridia > Lachnospirales > Lachnospiraceae > Blautia. The sequence goes on along the minus strand of CALWHD010000063.1, from coordinate 5,736 downwards.
GATACATATTACATTTTAAATGGTCTGGAGAAGCGTTTTACCAATCTGATGGATAATCATGAGATGTACTGTCTGGGACATATGGTAGAGGCAGCAGTTGCCTATTATTGCGCCACAGGAAAGAGAAAGTTTCTGGACGTGGCTTCAGGCTATGTAAATTGTGCTTATGAAAACCTGGGACGTGAAGAAGGAAAAAAACGGGGGTACCCGGGACATGAAGTAGCGGAAATGGCGCTTGTGGCGCTTTATGGAATTACCGGGGATGAAAAGCATTTAAAGCTGGCAAAGTACTTCATTGATGAGAGAGGACAAAAACCCCTGTATTTTGAACAGGAACGAAAAGAGCACGGCAGCGAATTTTACTGGAAAGACAGCTATTTTCAGTATCAGTATTACCAGGCAGGACTGCCGGTCAGAGAACAGAAAAAGGCAGAGGGACATGCGGTCCGGGCAGTCTATCTCTACACGGGAATGGCTGAGGTGGCAAGTGCTGCAGAAGACAGGGAGCTGTTTGAGGCATGTGAGAGGCTGTGGAACAACATTGTAGAAAAACAGATGTATATTACAGGAGCCATCGGAGCAACCGCTTACGGGGAATCTTTTACGTTTGACTACGACCTGCCCAACGATACCGTTTACGCAGAGACCTGCGCTGCTATCGGTCTGATTTTCTTTGCCAGAAGAATGTTTGAGATCACAAAGGACAGCCGGTACACAGATGTGATGGAGCGTGCCCTTTATAATGGCGTCATTTCGGGAATGTCTCTGGACGGAACCAAATTTTTCTATGTTAATCCCCTGGAAGTGGTTCCGGAGGCAAGCGAAAAAGATCATAATAAGGCACATGTAAAAGTGGAACGCCAGAAATGGTTTGGCTGTGCCTGCTGTCCTCCAAATGTGGCACGCCTTCTGTCTTCTATTGGCGGGTATGCCTATGAGACCAGTGAAGATGCTATTTATATGAATTTATTTGTGGGAGGAGATATGGAAACGGTTCTGGACGGAAGAGAGAATCAATTCCATGTAAAGACCAATTATCCCTGGGATGGGACAGTGACTGTACAGGTAGAAAATGCAGAAGACAGCACCTTTACATTTGCTCTGCGCATCCCCGGCTGGTGCAGGAAATGGAGCTTGGAGGTAAACGGACAGGACAATGCTTTTGTCATGGAAAAGGGATACGCCTGCATAAAAAGGACTTTCCAAAACGGTGACCAGATCTGCCTGAAACTGGAAATGCCCGTAACCCTGGTTTCCGCAAACCCCAGAGTAAGAGAGAATATCGGAAAAGTTGCCGTTATGCGGGGACCTGTGGTGTACTGCCTGGAAGAAGCAGATAATCAGGATCAGCTTCAGCAGATTTATCTGAAAGAACAGTCGGAATTTGATGTAAAATATGAAAAAAATCTGTTAAAAGGTGTTGTTACCCTGACCACACAGGGAAAGAGAGTGTCAGAGAAAAACTGGGATGTCAGAACACTTTACCAGCCATATACAGGAAAAATCTATGAAGAACAGACTTTAAAATTCATACCCTATTACGCCTGGAGCAATCGGGAACCGGGAGAAATGCTGGTGTGGGTGAGAATTTAGTACAGCGTAAAAAAGGATCTTTGCCTCTGCCTTACAGGCGGTGCAAAGATCCTTTTACTTTGACATTGCTCAGAATTTTCCTTTTTTCAGATTGCCGGTATACTTCACCATAAGGATTATTACTGCGGCAGCGACAATCAGTTCAGTCAGAGGCATTGCGAACCACAGGGCATCTGCTCCCAGCAGGGCGGGCAGAAGATAGATGGCAATACCGCTGATGACCAGGCCTCTGGCAACGGAAATCAGGAAGGAAGCCGCAGGCTTCATCAGAGACTGGAAGTAATAAGTCGAGAAAATATTCAGCGGAAGCAGCAGGAAAGAGATACAGTAGCTGCGGATAATGGAAGGCGCGATCTTTAAAACTTCCTCTGTAGGATCCATGAAGATTCGAACAAAACCATTGGGAAAAGCCATGGTCAGGAAGAACCACAGAACACTGAAAAAGGCGGCTGTGATCAGGGAATACTTCAATGTTTCCCGGATCCGTCTGAATTTTCCCGCCCCGAAATTAATAGAGATCACAGGCTGGGCTGCCTGTCCTACACTGTAGGCACAGCACTGGACAAAGGTGCTGATGTTGACAATAATGCTGTATACAGAAAGGGCGTTGGTACCAAGATACTTCATAATCTGGCGGTTAAAGAAAACAGTCAGGATCCCCATTGCCGCATCAATGAAAAAGGTAGAAAATCCGGTTACTATAATGCTTTTCAGTTTTGTAAAAAAAGCCAGGGGACGGCAGATGCGCAGGGTGTTTCTGGAGGAGAAAAAGTGGGTCAGCATAACCGCAAAGGAGATTCCTGCCCCGATAGCTGTAGCAAGTCCGGCTCCCATGATCCCCATATCAAAAATGAAGACAAAAATATAATCTCCAAAAACATTAAAGATGCCTCCTGCAAGGACTGCTTTGGTGGCAAGAGCACAGAGCCGCCGATTCCGGTGAGAAGTCCCAGGCTGTAAATAATGTTCCATACAGGAGCCACGATAGCGAGAGCAGCAGTTCCTTCAGGTCCCTGATATTGTCCTACCATGGCGGTGTCCACCAGGCCGTAGATGGAGCTGATCAGCGCACTGCCGAATGCGGCAGCAAGATATTTAAAATAAACACTCCTGATTTTGTCAGTTAAAAGATTCATTTGCATTCTCCTTTCAAGGTAAAAATAAAAAGCCGGATAAAGAACCAGGCATCTCAGCCTGCCACCTTATCCGGCATATCATTTCTTATGAATGACTTACCCTCCGCGTGAGAAAAAAATTCTAACATATCCCATACAGATTTTCAAGATGGAAAATACAGAAATCCCAGGTTCCAGGAATAAACACAGATTGTCCTCAATATATTATCTTAAAGAGGTGAGGACAATGAAAAAAGCAGAAATAACAAGGCTTTTTCCAGCGCATATCAGGAACGCCTTGGAAGCGGCACAGTTTCCTATGGAGCAGGTCTATGAGATACGGCTCCGTGTAAATGCGCCTCTGATCGTTATCTCCCAGGGGAAAGAATATTTTCTTACGGAAAAAGGAAAATTTTCCCGGGAAGAATCGGAGGCATGTTTTGTAAGTGCAGAAGATTTGAAGGAGACTATGGAATATATCAGCAATTATTCCATGTATGCCTTTGAGGATGAGATACGGCAGGGGTTTATTACCATCCAGGGCGGACACAGGGTAGGGATTGCGGGAAAAACAGTTCTGGAGGGAGACAAGATCAAAAGTGTAAAATACATATCTTATATTAATCTCAGACTTTCCCATCAGATAAAAGGCTGTGCGGCTCCTCTGCTTCCCTACATTATCAAGGACAGCAGAATCTGCCATACTCTGATCATATCTCCTCCCAGATGCGGAAAGACAACCCTGCTCCGCGATCTGATCCGGCAGGTGAGCAACGGAAACCGCTATCTGCCCGGTGTCTCTGTGGGGGTGGTGGATGAGAGATCGGAAATCGGCGGTTCCTACCAGGGAATTCCGCAGAATGACCTGGGTATCCGCACAGATGTGCTGGACTGCTGTCCGAAAGCGGAGGGAATGATGATGCTGATCCGTTCTATGTCTCCGGAGGTGGTGGCAGTGGACGAACTGGGGGATTATGAAGATATTCATGCTATTGAATCCGTGATTCACTGCGGCTGCAAACTTTTTGCCACAGTTCATGGAAGTTCCATAGAGGATATGAAGCGAAAACCCCTGATGCAGAGGCTGGTCCAGGAGAGGATTTTTGAGCGGTATATTGTGCTGCAGCACAAAGACAGGGCGGGAAGAGTCCGGGCAATTTTTGATGAGAGAGGTACCAGCCTCTATGATGACAAGAGAAAGCAGGGAATTTTATGCTGAAGGCGGCAGGCGCTGTTTTGGTGATCTTTGCGTGTACAGCCCTGGGGTACAGCCAGAGCCTGACTTTTCAGAAGCGCCTTGGCTGTCTGGAAGAAATAAGAAAGATGACAATTCTTCTTCTGGGAGAGATCACCTACCGGAGAGAGGCGCTGCCCCAGGCAATGGAACGGGTTTCCGGAAAAGTGGGAGCCCCTTTTTGTGACTTTTTAAAAGAAGTATCGAAGGAAGCAGGAAGCTGTCAGGGAATCAGGTTTTCCCAGATTTTTACCGGAAGAGCAGAATCTTTTTTAAAAAACAGCGGCATGACAAAACAGGACAAGGACAGCTTTGCACAGCTGGGAGAATATCTGGGATATATGGATGTGAGCATGCAGAAAAATACAGTGGAACTGTATTTAAAAGAGTTGGAGACAGAGATTCTTCAGGCACAGAAAGAGGAACCTGTAAAAACAAAGCTGTACCGGAGTATGGGAGCGCTGGGCGGGATTTTTCTTGCAATTGTGCTGATATAAAAAGAACTGGTTTCAGGGATAGGAGGAAATGTGGAAGTTAGTTTGTTGTTTAAAATCGGGGCAGTAGGGATCCTGGTGTCGGTCCTGTGTCAGATCCTGAAACACAGCCAGAGGGAAGAACTTGCCTTTCTTACCAGCCTGACAGGACTTTTGATGGTACTGTTTTGGGTACTGCCATATATTTATGATCTGTTTATGACTATACAGGACTTATTTGCATTGTAGAAAGGAGCCGCATGGAAATAGTAAAAGTCGCAGCCCTGGGGATCACGGGAATGCTTCTGGGTCTGCTTTTAAAGGAAACAAAACCGGAATATTCTGTTTATTTAAGCCTTGCCGCAGGGATCCTGGTCTTCTGCTATATGGCCGGGAAACTGGAATATTTGTTTTCTTCTGTCCTGAAGATACAGGAATATCTGCCTCTGGACACAAAATATCTGACAACCCTTCTGAAGATGATCGGCATCACCTATGTGGGACAGTTCTCTGCCGGAATCTGCAAAGACGCAGGATATGGGGCAGTAGCCTCCCAGATAGAAGTTTTTGCGAAACTCTATATCATGGTGCTGTCCATACCAGTGCTTCTTGCTCTTATGGAAGCCATTCACGGTTTTCTGACATGAAAAGATCCCTGAAAAGATGTGCAGCGGCGATGTTCTTCTTTTTCTTTCTGGCAGCGGGGGCGGCAGAAGTTACTGGAGCAGTGCAGGAGCAGGAAGGGGAACACACCTTACAGGAGCAGGAAGAGACCGGCACTGAAGAGAAAGGAGAAGATCCAAAGCAGACAGGCGAAGCGCTTCTTCAGGAGCTGGAGCTTTCACAGATGCAGGAGGCAGTTAATGAACTTCTTGGAAAGGAAGCCTTCAGCATAGAAGAAGCTTTAAAAAGGGTGCTGGACGGAGAAGTGCTTTTTTCAAAAGAATTTTTTCTCAATACAGTGAAAAACTTTCTGGCAGAGCATTTTCTGGCAGACAGGGAAACACTGGCGGAGGTACTTCTTTTGGTACTGATAGCGGCGCTGTTTTCGAATTTTACCAATGTGTTTGGAAGCAGTCAGGCAGGAGAGGCCAGTTTTTACGTGGTGTATATGCTGCTGCTCGCTATCCTTATACACTTTTTCTCTGTCATCAGCCAGGAGATTTCTGACAGTTTAAATGGATTTATCACATTTATGAAAGCTCTGATGCCCTCCTATTTTCTGGCGGTGACGGCGGCATCGGGAGCTGCTACAGCCATGGTATTTTATGAGATGGTACTTGTGGTCATCTATGTGATACAGATCTTGCTGTTAAAAGCT
>CALWHD010000062.1 GCA_944380235.1 uncultured Blautia sp. | reverse complement strand
ATAGGTTAAAGTAATTGGTATATTTTCCTCCATTTTACAGATAATATGTCTATCTGCCGGAGATATCCGGCGCGGTAAAAGATTTTGCCATATGAGGCAGATTCTGGCAGATGCCGTGCCGGAAGGGCATAGGAACAGACAGCATGTAAGATGGAGGGATTTTTTATGAAGGCAACAGGGATTGTAAGGAGAATTGACGACCTGGGAAGGGTGGTAATACCAAAAGAAATAAGAAGAACACTGCGTATCAGAGAGAGTGATCCCCTTGAAATCTTTACAGACAGAGAAGGGGAAATCATTCTGAAAAAGTATTCGCCCATTGGGGAACTGAGCACATTCGCAAAGGAGTATGCGGAAGCGCTGGCTCAGGCTGCGGGATGCCTGGTGTGCATTACGGACCGGGACCAGGTGATTGCTGCGGCGGGAAGCGGATCAAGAGATTATACGGAGCACAGGATCCACCGGGACCTGGAGGAAGCCATAGCGGACAGAAAAAATCTGTGCATTACAGACAGCGGATATGTGAAAATTACAGAGGGGGATAAAGGAGAATACACATCGCAGGTCATTTATACGATCACATGTGCAGGCGATGCGGTAGGCGCAGTAGTGATCCTTGATAGGACAGGCGGAAGAACTTTTTCAGAGGTAGAGAAGAAACTTGCCCAGGCTGCGTCAGGTTTCCTGGGAAGGCAGATGGAACAGTAAGTTCTGCCGGCCCTCTTTCCTGCATAGAATATTACGTACAGGAAAGGCGGTAGGATACCATGAAATATTTCCCTCTTATTGTAAATAAAGAAAGGCTTCTATCTCCGGATTACATCCCGGCTTCTCTTACAGAACCGGCAATTCCTTTTAATGCACCCTCCGGTGATGAGCGGAGACTGCTGGAAAAAAGTGCGGCAAAAGCAGCGATGAGGCTGTTTACTCAGGCTGCACTGGAACAAATAGGGCTGGTAGGAGTGTCAGGATACCGCTCCTACGAGAGACAGAAAGAATTGTATGAAGATGCGATGAAGAGAAAAAGCAGCGCAGTTGCTCCGCCGGGAGCCAGTGAACATCAGACGGGGCTGGCCCTGGATGTCTCTTGTCCGGAAGTAAATCTGGAGCTGGAGGAGAGGTTCGGTCATACAAAAGAGGGAAAATGGCTTGCCAGGCATGCGCCGCTGTATGGATATATTATACGATATCCGAAAAACAAGGAAAATATTACCGGATTTCCATATGAACCATGGCATATCCGCTATGTGGGAGAAGCCCTTTCTCTTTATCTGTCCCTTACTGGACTGACATTGGAAGAATACCATGAACTGGAGTAAAAAAAGGGTAAAGGACAGGTAAAAACAGATGCGGGAAAACTTTTCATTTAGGCTTAAAAGTGCTATAATTACCGTAATTTAAATACAAAGGAGCACATTTATGAGAGCCGTAAATTTAACTTTACTAACGGATTTATATGAATTGACTATGATGCAGGGGTATTTCAAGAATCCCACAGATCAGATCGTAGTGTTTGACGCATTCTACAGGAAGAATCCCTGTGGAGGCGGATATGCCATTGCAGCCGGGCTGGAACAGATTATTGAATATGTGCGTGACCTGCATTTTTCTCCTGATGATGTGGATTACTTAAGAAGCCTCAATATTTTTGATGAAGATTTTCTGGAATATTTAAGAGGATTCCATTTTACGGGAGATATTTATGCGATACCGGAAGGTACGGTAGTATTTCCCATGGAACCGCTTTTAAAAGTAATTGCTCCGGTCATGGAGGCACAGCTGGTGGAGACAGCAATCCTGAACCTCCTGAATCATCAGAGCCTGATCGCGACAAAAGCTTCCCGTGTAGTTTATGCGGCAAAAGGAGACGGGATTATGGAATTCGGCCTGCGCCGTGCACAGGGACCGGATGCGGGGATCTATGGGGCGCGGGCAGCGATGATAGGCGGATGCATAGGCACTTCCAATGTACTGACAGGGAAGATGTTTGACGTCCCGGTAAAGGGAACACATGCCCACAGCTGGATTATGAGTTTTCCGGATGAATATACAGCGTTTAAGACCTATGCAGAGCTTTATCCCCAGGCATGCATTCTCTTGGTGGACACTTATGATGTACTGAATTCAGGTGTTCCAAATGCGATCCGTGTCTTTAAGGAGATGAAGGAAGCGGGAATCGACATGAAGGGATATGGAATCCGCATCGACAGCGGCGACCTTGCCTACCTGTCTAAAAAAGCGTATCAGATGCTCTCCGATGCAGGTTTTGGTGATGCCATCATCTCTGCTTCCAGTGATCTGGATGAATACCTGATCGACAGCCTGAAGACCCAGGGTGCGAAGATCAATTCCTGGGGGGTAGGAACCAACCTGATTACCTCAAGCGGACATCCTGCTTTTGGAGGGGTGTACAAGCTGGCGGCGATCAAAGATAAAAATGACAAAGATTTTGTTCCTAAGATTAAACTTTCTGAAAATATTGAAAAGGTGACCAATCCGGGAAATAAGACGGTTCAGAGAATTTATGATAAAGATACCGGAAAAATCCGGGCAGATCTTATCTGTCTGGCGGATGAAAAGTTTGATCCGGAACAGGATATGATTATTTTTGATCCTATTGCCACATGGAAAAAGACAAAAATTACAGGAGGAACCTATGAGCTGAGAGAGCTTCTTGTTCCTGTTTTTAAGAAAGGCAACTGTGTATATACGTCTCCATCAGTAATGGAGATACAGAAGCTGTGCAAAGAAGAGATGAATACGCTCTGGGACGAAACGCGAAGACTTGTAAATCCTCAGGAAGTGTATGTGGATCTGTCCGACAAGTTGTATAAGATTAAAACGGATCTTCTGGAAGAAATGGGACGGGCTGCCATTGAATAAATAGAAAAGGACAGATAATTCTGTGAAGCCAGGGTGCTGTTTATAGCGCCCTGGTGCTCCATGACAGTAAGATTTTCCATAAGGAAATAGAGGATCTATGTCTGCTAAAAAAAAATAAAAAAAATTTAAAAAAGTACTTGCATTTTCGAAAGCTATGCTATATAATACATTTTGTTGCAAGACAACAGCAAAACATTGGGCTATCGCCAAACGGTAAGGCAACGGACTCTGACTCCGTCATTTCAAGGTTCGAATCCTTGTAGCCCAGCTATTGAATA
>CALWHD010000061.1 GCA_944380235.1 uncultured Blautia sp. | reverse complement strand
TGGATACCGATCATAAAGATCCAGGATTGCACTGAGGTATAGCTTTTTTCCCGTTTCAGGAATCTTAAATTCCGTCACATCCGTTGCCCATTTCTGATTCGGAGCCGCTGCATAAAAATCTCTTGCTAACTTATTTTCAGCTGTTTCTTCCGGCTTAGAAGTATTGTACTTTTTCTTCTTTTTGCGGATGACAGAATGTATTCCAAGCTTTTTCATAATCCGATGGATTCTCTTTCTGGAAAAATGCGTTTGATTGAAATGATTGATCCAATCTGTCATTCTTCGATATCCCAGGATATGAGAAAAACGTTCATCATACTCTTTGATCAGTTCTGCGATTTCCCGATTTTCCCGTTCTTGCTGTGGAATGATTCTATGTTTCCGTTTATAGAACGCAGCCCTTGCAATTCCTTCCTGTTTGCACTTCCAGCTGTTGCTCCTGCCGTTGTTTGTATAGCCGTATTCAATTGCCAGATACTTTGATTCTTGCCGTTGTTTTCCCAGCCTCACATCCCTTCGAATTCTTTCGCTTTTTTTAACAGTTCAACAACCTCATCATCTGTTTTGAGCCGTCCACGCCTGTCTGTAAGACCTGTCTCGCCCGCAGTATCATTTTTTTACCCAAGAATACACTTGACTATAAGAAACATCATAGAGTGCGGCTGTACCCTTATAATCACGATTATGTTCAATACAATATGTAACGATTTTTTTTCGTTCTTCAATGGTGGTTTTTCGCCTTGCTTCTGCCATATAGACCTCCCGTTTTGGATCGTAATCCTTAAGTTTTCTATTGACATTATACATCGTAATCCATGATTCTAAAACACTTGGATGAACTTTATATTTTGCTCCTATATCCACAGAACTGCCGCAGCCAGAGATAACTTTCTTTTGACATAAAAATCCCCCTTAAATAGATTTTGGTTATTTACCTTGTCTACTTAAGGGGAATCATATCATATCAAAAATATCTGCTGGCTCTTTTCCTTTTTAGCTGAAACCTATCGTCTGCAGTTCAGCATAGTCAGCTTTCATCTGCTCTGCTGTCTATTTCAGCACATCCACTAATTCCTGTGCATCTTTATATCCTGCATTCTCAAGTTCCTGGATATACCATTCTTCTACTCCGTCCACTGCTTCCTTAAAGGAATCAAGATCCATATCCGCAGCCTCCGTGATGGTCACACCGTTTTGACTGGTCCACTGTGCTTTGATCTCTGTATCACCTTCACGATTGATCTCTCTTTCATACCGTACTGCTTTCTGTCCGATCTCATCTACAACTTCCTGCTGTTCCGGCGTCAGGCTGTCATAAACCTCCTGATTGATGCAGAAAAACAGACAGTCATAAATCGCATCCCACATGGAACAGTACTTCTGTACTTCCTGTACACTGGCAGAATCAATTGCAGGGAGCGGATTTTCCTGTCCGTCCACAGTTCCCTGCTGCAGTGCTGTATAGGTTTCGGACCAGTTTAAATTCGTTGCGTCCGCACCCCAGCGTCTGTAGCATTCTGTCAGCAGGTTGGAGCCTGCCACACGGATCTTCATATTTTTCATATCCTCTACAGATTTCACTTCCTTGGAGGAATTGGTAAGCTCGCGGAAGCCATTTTCTGCGATCCCCATACAGTGCAGCCCGTATTCTTCCAGGATCTCAGAGAATTTTTCCCCTGCAGCTCCGTCCAGCTTTTCATCTGCATCCTCTACAGAATCAAAGAGGAACGGAAGTGAAACTGCATTAAACCTTGGGTCAAACGCAGAGTAGATCAGATTGGAATGCATGGAAATCTGTACCGGATCTCCCTCCATTAATGCCTGGATCCCTTCTGACTGATTTCCATTGGTCAGCTGGTCTGCCGCATAAACATTGACTGTAACTTTTCCTCCGGTTGCCTCTTCCATCATTTCTCCAAATTTTCTTCCTGCCTGCGCCCAGGTACTGGTATCTGTGGTGGAACAGGTAAAGTTCCAGGTCTGCTCTTCCCAGCCCAGGTCACTGCAGTCTTCCACCGCATAAGGATCTTCTGCTGTAAAAGCAGCGATCAGGTCTTCTACTTCCTGCCGGCCATATCCTTCTTTTACCAGCTCTTCCGCGTACCAGGAAGGGATGTCCGCTACTGCTTCTTTAAAGGAATCTAAATCCAGCTCTTCTGCCGGTGTGATAGTCACTCCATTATCATTGGTCCATCTTTCTTTGATCTCTTCATCGCCTGCACGGTTGATATAGCGCTCATATTCTACCGCTTTCTTTCCGGCTTCATCCACAACCGCCTGCTGCTCCGGTGTCAGGCTGTCATAGAGTTCCTGATTGATGCAGAAGAACAGGCAGTCATACACTGCGTCCCACATAGAGCAGTATTTCTGCACTTCCTGCACACTGGCGGAATCAATAGCGGGCAATGGATTTTCCTGTCCGTCCACAGTTCCCTGCTGCAGCGCTGTATAAGTTTCGGACCAGTTCAGGTTCGTAGCGTCCGCGCCCCAGCGTCTGTAGCATTCTGTCAGCAGATTGGAGCCTGCCACACGGATCTTAAGATTTTTCATATCCTCTGCGGATTTTATCTCTTTTACAGAATTGGTGATCTCACGGAAGCCATTTTCTGCAATTCCCATGCAGTGCAGGCCGTACTCTTCCAGGATTTCCTCCATTTTCTGTCCTGCTTCTCCATCCAGTTTCGCATCCGCATCCTCAACAGAATCAAAAATAAACGGCATGGAAACCACATTAAATCTTGGGTCAAACGCAGAATAGATCAGATTGGAGTGCATGGAAATCTGTACCGGGTCGCCTTCCATCAAAGCCTGGATCCCTTCTGACTGATTTCCGTTCGTCAGCTGGTCTGCTGCATAAACTTCCACATGGATCTTTCCTCCGGTCGCTTCTTCCATCAGCTTGCCAAACTGCTCTCCTGCCTGCGCCCAGGTACTGGTCTCTGTAGTGGAGCAGGCAAAATTCCAGGTCTGCTCTTCCCAGCCCAGGTCACTGTAATCTCCGATCTCATTGAATTCCTGCATCTCCGCGTCTGCCTCGGAGGTCTCGTCCTGCGCTGCGGCCTGAACCTCTCCTGTATAAGAATCTCCTGCAAAAAGTTTTGGCAGGAAGGTAGAAATCTGCGGTATGTAAGTGATAATCAGCAATACGGCAACACAAGCAACGATCATAGGCACAACTGCCCTTGAAATCTTTGCCAGGGTAACTTCCATACCCTTCTTGATCTTAATACTGATCGCCACGAACAGATTGACTCCTACCGGCGGAGTGACCTGTCCGATAGCCAGGTTGACCGTCGCCATAACACCAAACGCCACCAGATCGTATCCCAGGGCTTTACATACCGGAATCATGATCGGAATAAAAATATACATTGCCGAGTTTGCGTCAATAAAGCATCCTGCGATAAGAAAAATGATATTGACGATCAAAAGGAACACAAACTGGTTGTGTGCAACGGTTGAAAGCAGATTGGATGCCGCTGTGGAAATACCGAATTTGGTACACACAAAGGAAAACAAAGATGCACAGGCAACGATCAGCATGATCCCGCCGGTGGTCTTTGCAGAATCTACAAAGATGTCTGCCAGGTCTTTTAACTTTACTTCTCTGTAGATCACCATACCCACAAACAGGCCATATACTACAGAAACGGCTGCTGCCTCTGTAGGCGTGAAAACCCCTCCGTAAATACCTCCGAGGATGATAACAGGCATCAGAAATCCCCAGAAAGCATCTCCGAAAGAACGAAGCCTTTCCCCCCAGGTAGCCTTTTTTGTAGTAGGCTGGATCCCCTTTTTGCGGACTTCGACCATAACTACGATTACCAGCGCGATTCCCATGAGAATCCCCGGGATAATACCGCCGGCAAACATATCTGCAATAGACACTCCTGTAATAGAAGCATATACAACGAAAGCAATACTTGGCGGTATGACTATGGCTATAGAGCTGGACGTTGCCATCAGCGCTGTAGAAAAGGGAGCCGAAAAGCCTCCTTCTTCCACCATTGCCGGGATCAGCACTGCCCCCAGCGCTGCCACTGTGGCAGGACCTGAACCGGAGATCGCGCCAAAGAAGCAGGCGACGATAACACACACAATAGCAATTCCGCCTCTTCTGTGCCCTACACAGGAATTGACAAAATTGATGAGCCTTTTGGAAATTCCTGCTTTTGCCATAATATTTCCTGACAGTACGAAAAACGGAATTGCCAGCAGCAGGAATTTACTGATACCGGAATACATATTCGTGGCTACAATCGTCAAAGAAGTACCGGAATAAAGAATCGCACATGCAGAGGACAGACCAAGGCAAATGGCAATCGGTACATTTAAAATCAGAAATACAAAAAAGGTCAGAAATAAGACTGCACTTACCATCTACTCTTCTCCCTCCTTTTTCTTCACATATTTGAAATCGGTACATACATCAATGCAGTATTCTATAAAATGCAGGAGCATACACCCTGCCCCGATGGGTACAAAGGACCAGAAGATCCATTCCGGCCAGTTCAGTACAAAAGTTCTCTTTCCGTTTGCCATCTGTGTGAACACCTTATCCATGCCATATACAAACAGGATTACTGTAAAGCAGGCACACAGAACGGTAATGACCACCATAATCGGTTTCTGCCATTTCTTTGGCATCCTGTCTGTGACCAGAGGCAGACTGACCAATTCCCCTTCCCTGCAGGCTAGCGCTGCTGCCATAAGTGTGATCAATACAAATACCGCCACTACCAGTTCCTCTGTAAAGGACCAGGAGCGGTGAATGACTTTTCTGGATAATACATTACCCACTGTGAGGACCAGGATCAGTACTGTTGACAAAACCAGAACCCACTTTTCCAGACAGGCGATGAAATCCATGATTTTCTTGTAGATTTTCATTCTTTTCCTCCTCTTTTCTTCTTCGGTGTCCATCCCACATATTCTCTTTCGGCAGAATATGCTCTGCCGGGCAGAAAAAATCCCTCACAGCTTTAACACTGTGAGGGACGAAATAATTTCCGCGATACCACCCTTTTTCTCTGAAAAGTCACCTTTTCAGAGCACTTACGGCATACGAAATAAATATGCCTTTCCTGTAACGTGGAACCTACGTCAGCACTTACTGTCCCAGGAATTTTCTGAAAGTTGGGCGCTGCTTCTCTGAGATGATCTTCGAAAAAACCGGGATATCGCCTTTCACCTGCCGGCAACTCTCTGCAAACCCGGAAATTTCTACTTTTTCTCTTCACCGAATTTTAATAATAAATTTATTAAAGTTTAACGCTCTTTTATGGTAAAGTCAACGCTGTAAAAGGGTTCCCACTATACTGATTTGTTATAAGAGCCATAACCTTTCTGTTCTCAGGCAAACTGGCTGTTGTACAATTCCGCATAAGCGCCATCTGCCTGCAGCAGGCTTTTATGGCTGCCCTGCTCTATAATATTGCCGTCTTTCATCACAAGGATCAGATCCGCATCTACAATGGTGGACAGCCTGTGTGCTATAACAAAGCTTGTCCTGTTCTGCATGAGAGTCTTCATCGCCTCACCGATCTCCATTTCCGTACGGGTATCAACACTGGAGGTTGCCTCATCTAAGATCAGCACCGGCGGGCTGCAGAGCATCACTCTGGCTATCGTAAGAAGCTGCCTTTGACCCGCTGAAATATTTTCAGCTTCATTATCCAGAACCGTATCGTATCCCCGGGGCAGGGTACGGATAAAAAAGTCTGCGTGGGCGGCTTTTGCTGCAGTGATAATTTCTTTTCTGGATGCTTCTGGCTTTCCATAAGCTATATTCTCTGCAATGGTACCGCCGAAAAGCCAGGTATCCTGAAGCACCATACCAAAATTACTTCTTAAATTTGCTCTTGTCATGTCCGCAGTATCCACATCATCCAGAAGAATCTTCCCGTCATTCACCTCATAAAACCGCATAAGCAGGTTGATTAGTGTGGTTTTTCCCGCCCCGGTATTTCCCACCACCGCAATCTTCTGTCCCGGTCTTGCGGTAAAACTGATGTCTTTCATCAAAAGACGATCCGGAGAATATCCGAAACGTACATGGCGAAATTCCACTTTTCCTCTGGCATTTTCCACTTTTCTGGGAGATTCAGCCTCCGGATCCATTTCTTCTTCATCCAGCATCTTGTAAATATGTTCCATAGAAGCGAGAGCCGACTGCATGGTGTTAATCATATAAGAGACCTCTGTCAGCGGCTCTGCCGCCTGATATACATATTGAAAAAAGGCCTGTACGGCACCTACAGTCAAAAGTCCGTCGATCAGCAGTTTTCCTGCAAATACGGCAATAAATACTTGGCCGATACGGTTTACAAACCGGATAGCAGGATTAATGGCCTGTGCCAAAAATTCCGCCCGGCTGGCAGACTCTGCTACCGCCTGTGCCGCTTCATGCATTTTCTGAGAACTGTTTGCCTCCTGATTAAACGCTTTTACGATCACTCTTCCGCTGTATGCTTCTTCCACGAAACTGGTCAGCCTGCTCATGCAGAGCTGCCTTCTTGCTGCAGAGTGAAGGGTCTTCTTTGAAAAATAGCTGGTAAGCACCATGGACAGCAGCGTAAAGAACAGAAAAATAAGCGTCAGCCAAAGATTATAGCGAAACATCATGATCAGAGATCCCACAACCAGCCCCACAGAAGTGAATAATTTTAAAAGGCCGGTCTGCAGCGCCTCTGATATTTTGTCCAGGTCATTTGTAGCACGGCTGATGATTTCTCCCGGCTGATGCCGGTCAAAATAAGAGAGGGGCAGACGGTTCAGTTTCTGCCCGATCTGCTCCCTTAAGCGCAGATTCAGCCGCTCCGCAAATCCTGCCATAATAAAATTCTGAATCACATAAAAGATCCAGGTAATCAGATACAGAAGAAACAGAATCAGAATCTCTTTGCCTCCATGTTCCCAGGTAAATCGAAAGACCTCCCCCTGTTTTGCGGCTGCCTTTACTCCGTCCCAGATAAAGTCTACCAGATACGCACTGTAAAGCGGTGAAAGGATAGAAAACAAGGTGTAAAACACTACGGAGATCAGCACCAGGATCAGCCGCAGATGCTGATCTTTGGAAGTGTCCCACATACGCTTGATTGTTTTCCGCGCATATCTGGGCACCTCCAGATCTAATTCTTCCTGATCATATTCCTTTTCCATTACATCTCCTCTCCTTTCATCTGAGATCTTGCGATCTCCTGATATACACTGCAGCTCTCCATCAGCTCTTTGTGGTTTCCTATACCCGCAGTTTTCCCGTTATGGAGTACAATGATCTGGTCAGCATTTAAAATGGTATTAATTCTCTGTGCGATGATCAGCACCGCTGCATCCTTTGTTTCTTGTGCAAGAGCCCTGCGCAGCGCCCGGTCTGTCTTAAAATCCAGGGCGGAAAAGCTGTCGTCAAAAATGTATAAATCTGCTTTCTTCATCAATGCTCTGGCAATGGCCAGCCTCTGTTTCTGCCCTCCTGAAAAATTAGTTCCTCCCTGCGCCACATGAGCTTTCATTCCTTCTTCCAGATTTTTTACAAATCCTGCCTGAGCAACCTCCAGCCCGTGGAACATTTCTTCTTCAGAAGCATCTTCCTTTCCATGGCGGAGATTTTCTTCAATAGTCCCCGAAAACAGCCATGCTTTCTGGGGCACATAGGCAATATGTTCCCTCAGTTCATGCTGGGACATGGTACGAATATCCCTGCCATTTAACAGTACCCTGCCCCCTGTCACATCATGGAACCGCAGAAGGAGTTTTGCAATAGTAGACTTTCCGCTTCCCGTACCGCCTATAATGGCAGTGGTCTGTCCCCTTCTGCATGTAAAATTGAGACCGCCCAGAGTATCTTCATCTGCATCTTTAAATCGGAATGTGACATTTTGAAAAACAGCCACATCTTCCCCGGCATCTTCCAGAGCATCCTCCTCTCTTCCGTCACTGATTTCCGGCTTATGTTCAAGGACCTCCTCAATTCTTTCCAGGCAGACCTTTGCCCTCGGCAGAAGAATCAGAACCATCTGCGCCATCATCAGATAAAACAGAATCAGAATTGTATACTCTGTCAGAGCTGTAATATCTCCGATCTCCATAGTGCCTCCTCCGATCCGATTTCCACCTGCCCAAAGGATGATAACGATCAGTATGTTAATGATAAAAAAGGTAAAACAGTCAAGAGCCGCAAACAGACAGTTTGTTTTTATGGCAGCTTCCGCATAATCTTCAAAAGACTTTTTCATTCTTTTCTTCTCATATTTTTCCTTATTAAAGGCACGTATCACTCTGACTCCTGTTATATTTTCCCTGAGGACCACATTCATCCGGTCCAGAAAATGCTGCATTTTTTCAAAGATCACAGCTGCTTTTTTACTGATAAACAGGGTGAGGATCATTACAAAGACCACAGCCCCTGCCAGCACAGCCCCCATAGACGGCTCAATGGAAAACGCCATCACGATACCAAGCACGCAGAGCGCCGGAACCGGGAGCACCATGGTGACACACCATACAACAGCCTGCTGGACTACAGACACGTCATTCAGGGTCCTGGTAATCATGGAAGCTGTGCCAAACTGCTCAAAATCATGAACAGAAAATGTCAGAGCTCTGTCATACAGGGCATTTCTCATATCCTGACCGATTTTCGCTGAAAGTTTTGCAGACAGATAACTTCCAAGCAGCGCACTGGCACCAGCAAAGACTGTCACTATTACCATTAAAATTCCTTTTTTCACAATATATCCAAGATCTCCGGCACTCACCCCTACATTGATCATGTCTGCAGTAATAGTAGGAATAACCAGAGCTCCGAACACGTCTAACACTACAAAAAGCAGGGTCAGCACAAAGAAAGCCCGATATGGTTTTATAAAAGATATTATTATATTCATTTTTCCTCACCTCCTCAATTTAAAACCGCTGCACTTCTTCGGTCATAAGCAGGACATATTTTCGTGTCAGCCGCAGGAACTCTTCCCTTTCCTCCCTCGGCATTTTTACAAATACCCGGTCCTCCATTTCCATGACCGGATGGATTTTTTCCTTTATAATATTCTCTCCTTTTTCCGTAAGAAAAATCTGACGTTCTCTGCCGTCTTTCCCCTTTTTCAGACAGACATAACCTCTCTGTTCCAGCTTCCTCATTGCTGAATTTACAGTCTGCTTACTCATAGAAAGCTCCTGGCAAAGAAGCTTCTGTGAACACCCGTCCCCGATTTCACATATAGTATAGAAAATCACAAAGGCACTGTCTGACAGTTCCAGTTTCAGTGCCAGGCCGTGATACAGTTCTTCCATCTTTTTGTACAGGCGGTTAAATTCCCTGAGCTCCTGTCCCTGTTTATACTGCATCTTCCGTCTCCTTTCAGTCAGATATTTGAAATCTGCTCGCTGTTTCTCCACGGACGCGATATTGTCTTTCTCTGCGTCCAAAAGTCCGAAATCAGACTTGTCAGGATATTCTAGTCTGATTCCAGGTTTTTGTCAACATTATACTATGCATATTTTGTTCTTTTTTCAATACAATTTCTTGTTGACAAATTGCCCAATCACCGCATATAATAGATGTAAATTTAGCACAACATTGCATAATTGGAAGCAGGCTCTGCCGGTTTCCGGTTAGGATAAGTAAATGCAGTGACGAGGAGGAGTACATGATCAGTCAATCTTCAGAGAGAAGGCGGCTGGTGAAAGCCTTTGAAACGCGGTC
>CALWHD010000060.1 GCA_944380235.1 uncultured Blautia sp. | reverse complement strand
CATCTACACCAATCCTTATTTTTTAATATTCTTCTATAGAAACACTTCTCCTGTCTTCCATTGTATATCAGAGTTATTATAGCAAAAACACCAACCTTTGGCAATTAATTTTTAAAAATTTATACATTTTTTACAAAAATCAATGTCTCTCTATAAGTGTCTATGTATGAAATTTTTTCTGAGCCTCTATTGTAATACAATTCACAAAATTTGTCAAAATTTGAAAGAACTGCTAGGGTAAAAATTTTTCAGAATCACATACTATCACTGCAACACAAAAACAAATTCCAAAGGAGGAACGAAACATGTCTAACAGTAATTCTTCTAACAAAGCAGCAGTACCGGAAGCAAAGGGTGCATTAAACCGCTTCAAATATGAAGTTGCCAATGAACTGGGAGTACCTCTTACCGATGGCTACAACGGAAACTTAACATCTAAACAGAACGGTTCTGTGGGTGGTTATATGGTTAAGAAAATGATCGAGGCTCAGGAAAGACAGATGTCCGGAAATGGCAGCGGAATGCAGCAGTACTAATTTTTCAGGCAGGGATAAATAATTTATTGCTGTGATGAAAAAACAGGGCAGAAGTTTTAATGCTTCTGCCCTGTAATCATGTTAATACCTTTTATAAAAAACTTATAAGTATCTTGTAGTATTTCAGCGTTGGCTATAAACTTTATATATTTTCTATTATACACATAATCCCATACTTGTCTTTTTTCAAAAAAAGACTCCCCCGCATCCCGCTGCACACCAGCAGCCTTTCTGCCCTGGGAAGTCTTTTCCATAACATTTAATTGGAACTTTACTACATTTGAAACTAAAATAAAACCTATGGTTACTTATAAATTTACTTTTCTTCCGCCTTCTATGAACTCACCGTTGATCACATAATAAGCAGCATGTTCTTCCGGCTTTACGTATATCTGAATTTCTTTTACGTCAGATTCTTTCTTTCCAGTCTCTTCTGCCCACGCCTTCTTTGCGTTTGCTTTGATGTCATCTAAATTATATTCTGCACCTGCGAACTGAATGTATACGGTCTCTTTTACTTCAGCTGTCTTTGCAGCTGTTGTCTTTTTCGCGGCAGCTCTCTTTGCCGGCGCCTTTTTAGCAGGTGCTGCTTTTGCAGCAGTTTCCTTCTTTGCTTCTTCAGTCTTAACCGGAGTTGTCTTCTCAGCAGCTGCTGTCGCTGCCTTAACGGCTGATTTTCTGGTTGCCATATTCTTCTCCTCCTCTAAACTTCCAACTTTAAATGTCTTTCACACTATACACCTTTTTTTTGAATTTTTCAAGTTTTTCTCACAATACTTTTTTACGCTAACACAATATTTAACAAAAATCCCAGTAATCTCTTTACAAACCCGGGGTTTCCAGACGTACTTTGGCATAGGCTTCCAGACAGGCTCTCAGCCGCTCATTCTGCTTCAGGGAAAGGTCCGGGTCCAGACTCAAAATGGTCCCCGCCGCCTCTCCCGCCTGCTTCAGTACCTCTGCGTCCTGGAAAATATCCGCAATCTTAAAGTCCATCAGTCCGCTCTGGCGGATTCCCATAAAATCCCCAGGTCCTCTGAGCCTCAGATCCTCTCCTGCGATAAAAAATCCATCGTTGGACTTCACCAGGATTTCCAGCCGTTCCTTGGTCTCTGAGTCCTCTGAGCCCTGGACAAAAATACAGTATGACTGGTGCTCCCCTCTTCCCACTCTTCCTCTCAGCTGATGAAGCTGGGCAAGTCCGAACCGTTCTGCGTTTTCCACAAGCATCACCGTGGCGTTTGGTACATTGACACCTACTTCGATGACTGTGGTCGATACGAGAACCTGGATTTCATTTGCGGCAAAAGCTTCCATGATCTTATTTTTCTGTGCGGGTTTCATCCTTCCGTGCAGATATGCCACATGCACCTGGGGAGGAAAAATTTCCTGAAGCCTTTTGCTGTAATCCAGTACATTTTCCGCTTCCAGCCCTTCACTCTCCTCCACCATGGGACAGATGACATACGCTTGGCGCCCTTCCTGTACCTGGCGCAGGATAAATCCATAAGCCTTTTCCCTGTAAGAAGAATTGACCACACAGTTTTTTATAGGAAGCCGTTTTGCCGGAAGTTCATCCATAATGGAAATATCCAGATCCCCATACAAAATGATAGCAAGCGTCCTGGGAATCGGCGTGGCGCTCATGACCAGCACATGAGGCTTCTCGCCCTTCTTCCACAAATCCTCTCTCTGGTTGACCCCGAACCGGTGCTGTTCATCTGTGATAACTAAAGCCAGATTCTTATAGGACACCTTATCCTGGATCAGAGCATGTGTTCCGACGATCAGCTTTGCCCGCCCCTGAGAAATAGCTGCGTACCGTTCTCTCTTCTCTTTCGCAGTATTGGATCCCGTAAGAAGCACAGCTTCCCAGGGCAGATCCTGCTCCTTTAAAAGTGCACAAAGCCCTTCATAATGCTGTTTTGCCAGAACTTCGGTAGGCGCCATCAGGGCTGCCTGATATCCATTGGCTGCAGAAAGTATCATAGAAAGAAAAGCAATTATGGTCTTTCCGCTCCCCACATCTCCCTGAACCAGACGATCCATAAGCCCGTGCCCTGTCATATTACATTCAATTTCATTCCAGACTCGTTTCTGAGCATCGGTAAGAGGATACGGAAGAGATTCGATGATATTTTCCGTCTCCCACACAGGTTTCATTTGAAAAGCACTGGAGCATTCCTGAGTTTTCTCCTTCATCCTGCGTACTGACAAAAGAAAAAACAGAAATTCGTCAAATACCAGCCGTTTTCTTGCCAGATATAATTCCTGCCGGTCTTTCGGAAAATGGATATGAGAGACCGCGTAATTATATTCCGCCAGCTGATAATGACTTCTCAGTTCCTCCGGCAGATATTCCTGAACAATCTCTCTTTCCCCCAGGATCTGTTCCATAGTCTTTACCATAAATTTGTTGGTAAGTCCCTTAGTCAGTCCATAGATTGGATAAAGTCTGTGCACCATCTTCTCATACTGATCTCTTGAAAAGATTTCCGGATGTTCCATAGTCAGCCGACCTCTTTTCTCCGCCACAGTTCCCCGAAAAATATAGACGCCCCCTGGCTTCAGTGTGTTTCTCAAAAAAGGCATATTATACCAGGTGAGCAGCAGCCCACTGGTTTCATCCCTTAAAGTCGCCGTAACCACTGTAAGCCTTCCTGTCTTCTTCATTCCAATCCGTTCTGTGATCCTGCCCGTCACCGCTGTCTTTTTCCCCGGCTTTGCCAGAGAAACCGCCACTGGTTCCTGGTATTCGTCATAAT
This sequence comes from uncultured Blautia sp., assembly GCA_944380235.1. Classification (GTDB taxonomy): domain Bacteria; phylum Bacillota; class Clostridia; order Lachnospirales; family Lachnospiraceae; genus Blautia. The sequence goes on along the minus strand of CALWHD010000060.1, from coordinate 2,100 downwards.
CTCTGGGATAATATCGGATAAAGTCTCCCACAGTAAAAATTCCCAGCTTTCCAAGAAGCTTTTCTGTTTTCTCTCCGATGCCCTTCAGACTCCGGATACTGTCCTGCTCTCTCATATCATCTCCCGCTTCCATCGGAAAAGGTGCCCCACGGGCAGTTCCGCCCGCACAGCACCTTCTCCTTCTTTCTGACACAATTCTTTCTTATTCTACAGATATTACATAATAATAGATGGACTGTCCGCCTTCGTTGATCTCCACATCCAGATCCGGATATTCCTCTTCCAGATGTTCTGCAAGCTTCTGCGCATCTTCCTCTGTCACATCGCTTCCATAATAAATGCTGATGATCTCAGAATCCTCATCTGCCATTGCCTTTACAGTTTCCACTGCTGTATCCTGGATTTCTTCTCCTACAGCCAGGATTCCATGGTCTCCGATACCCATGATATTTCCCTGGCGGATTTCTTTGTCATCGATTTTCGTATCGCGGACTGCATAGGTGATCTGTCCTGTTTTCACATTCCCCATGGCTTCCATCATTTCCTCTGTGTTTTCTTCCACACTCTTATCAGGGACATAGGAGATCAGTGCTGTAATTCCCTGTGGAATTGTCTTGGTAGGAATTACCACAATATTTTTGTCCTCAGTCAGATCTCTTGCCTGATTTGCCGCAAGAACAATATTTTTATTATTTGGGAAGATAAAAATATTCCTTGCATGTACATGGGAAATCGCCTGAAGCATATCATCTGTGCTGGGATTCATGGTCTGACCGCCTTCAATAAGATAATCAGCCCCCAGCTCCCGGAAGATCTCACCCATACCGCTGCCTACAGACACGGAGATAAAGCCAACTTCTTTCATCTCCTTTTTTGCTTCTTCTGCCTGCTGGGCAGCCAGTTTTTCTGCTTCTTTAATTACTTTTTCATGGTGTTCCAGACGCATATTGTCGATTTTCATATTTGAAAGCTGTCCGTAAGTCAGCGCTCTCTGGATTGCCATACCCGGATCGTTGGTATGTACATGCACCTTAACGATTTCATCGTCAGCCACAACAACCAGCGAGTCTCCTATAGACATAAGATAATCTTTAAAATCCGTCTCTTCCTGTTCGCCAAATTCCTTGTCCAGCATTATAATAAACTCTGTACAGTAACCGAATTTAATATGGCTTTCCTCTGCTGATACGGGCTTGGAAACCACCGCAGTCTTAGGTTTTTCAAAGTCCATGGAAATCTCTTTTCCCATGTATCCGTCAAAAGCACCCTTCAGGACTTCCACCAGTCCCTGTCCGCCGGAGTCCACCACGCCTGCCTCTTTTAATACAGGAAGCATCTCAGGAGTCTTTGCCAAAACTGCCTCTGCCTCTGCGATCACATCCGCAAAGAAAGCTTCCAGGCTTTCACTCTCTTCCGCGATCTCAGAAGCCTTCTGGGCAGCGCCTTTTGCTACAGTCAGGATTGTTCCTTCCTTTGGCTTCATAACTGCCTTATACGCGGTTTCCACGCCTTTTTCAAATGCCTTGGCAAAACCCGGGGCATCGATTTCTTTATACTGCTCAATCGTCTTTGTAAATCCTCTCAAAAGCTGAGAAAGAATAACACCGGAATTTCCCCTTGCTCCCCGAAGAGAACCAGAAGAGATCGCCTTTGCCAGCGTCTTCATATCCGGGTCTGTCAGTGCACTTACCTCGGATGCCGCTGACATAATAGTCAATGTCATATTTGTTCCTGTATCTCCGTCAGGAACCGGAAAAACATTTAATTCGTTAATCCATTCTTTCTTCGCTTCCAGATTCTTGGCTCCTGCAAGAAACATGCGGCCAAGGATTTTTGCGTCAACAGTATTTGTATTCAAAACAAGTTTCCTCCTTAATTAATCAATAACTCTAACGCCCTCTACAAGGATATTGATTTTCTCAATGGTCAGACCAGTAAATTCCTCTACCTTGTATTTCACATTGCTGATCAGATTATCTGAAACAGCGGAAATGCTCACGCCATAAGCTACGATCACATGAAATTCCAGTGTGATCTTATTGTCGGCTATGCTTACGTTGATTCCATGCTTTAAGCTGTCCTTTTTCAGTAACTTTACAA
>CALWHD010000059.1 GCA_944380235.1 uncultured Blautia sp. | reverse complement strand
TGAATGGTTCTGGTGTGGAATTCAGAAGCAGGATGGTATAGGGGTGGAGGGGATGCTGCAGTACGTCATCAATCTCCCCTTCCTCCACACAGTTTCCGGCATAAATGACCACGATCCTGTCCACCATATACCTGGCGCTGGCAAGATTATGAGTAATATACATATAAGTCAGTTTTTTCTTCTCTTTGAGCTCCATCATCAGATTCATAATCTCAATTCCGATAGACACGTCCAGCATAGAAGTCGGTTCATCTGCCACCATAATAGACGGTTCCACGGCCAATGCCCTGGCTATGACAATCCTCTGTCTCTGCCCTCCGGAAAGCTGATTGGGATGTTTCTCCATAAAATCAGCCGGAGGTGTAAGACCTACAGTTTCAAACAGCTCTTCTACTTTTGCAGTCACCTCTTTCTTGCTGATGCCCGGGTTATGAATCTCCACAGCACGCCCTACAATATGACTTACCTTGTGGGCGGGATTCAGGGATCCGAAAGGATCCTGGAAGATCATCTGAACTTTGCTCCTGAATTCTTTTTCTTCCTTTTTTGACAATTTTCCTGTAATTTCTTTCCCGTCCACATAAATATGACCTTCTGTGGCATCATGAAGTTTGCAGAGCATTTTTGCCAGGGTGGATTTCCCGCAGCCGGATTCTCCTACTACTGCCAGAATCTCACCTTCCTTGATTTCAAAAGAAATATCATCAACCGCTTTCAGAGTAGAATGTCCCCAAAGTCCTGTAGATTTTGTAAAGTATTTTTTTACATGGTCAAATTTAACTGCTGTCCTTTTTTCGCTCATTTCCATCACCCCCTTAATTTATGAAGGCAGGCACAATAGTGACCTTCACCGATTTTTTCAAATTCCGGCACTTTCTTCCTGCAGTCTTCTTTCCTTGCAAAACATCTGTCTGCAAACAGGCAGCCCGGGGGCGGCGTGATCAGATCCGGAACGCTTCCTTCAATCCCTTTCAGCCGCACCTTTGGTCCCAGAAGAGATGGAAATGACTGCAGAAGTCCGCTGGTATAAGGATGCGCCGGCTGTTTCATCAGTTCTTCCACCGGTGCTGCCTCCACCATTTTTCCCGCATACATGATGGCGATTCTGTCACACATCTGGAGCATAAGCGGAAGATCATGGGTGATAAAAAGAATGGCAAATCCCATCTCATTTTTCAGTTGGATAATTCTTCTGATAATATTGTACTGAACCACAACATCCAATGCTGTAGTCGGCTCGTCAAAGATAACCAGATCCGGTTTCAGTGCCAGTGCCATGGCAATGACAACTCTCTGTCTCATACCCCCTGACAATTCGTGCGGATATGCTTTGAGCCGCTTTGAATCAATATTGACCAGAGCCAGCAGTTTCTCTGCCCGTTTTGTGGCTTCTTCCCTGGAAACTGCTTCATGGGCAAGAATGGCATCCATCAGCTGGCTGCCAATGGTCACCACAGGATTCAGGTTATTCATGGCGCTCTGCAGCACCATGGAAGATTTCTCCCAGCGGAAAACCCTTAATTCCTCTTTTCCAAACATCAGTACATTTTTCCCTCTGAAATTGATTTCTCCTCCTGTAATACTGGCTGCGCCTTTAAGCAGGCGCATAATGGAAAAAGCAATGGTAGACTTTCCGCAGCCGGATTCTCCCGCAAGCCCAAAAAATTCACCTTTATGTATGTCAAAGCTGACTCCGCTTACTGCATGCACAGCTCCTCTGTCAGCCTGATATTCTACGCATAAGTCCTTAACAGATAAGATAATCTCTTTTTCCATGTCCTTCTCCTTTCTCCTTACAGCGATACAGCGCCGCCTCGGTCATTTGCATAGATGTCAAGGAAGGAATTTCCGATAAGCATAAAACTGAATCCCAGTGTGGCAATACAGAATCCGGGCGGAAGCATCCAGTACCATGCATTATAAAGAATAGCATTATTGTCAAAGGATACGGAAAGCATCTGCCCCCAGCTGATCAGACTCGGATCTCCCAGTCCAAGAAAGCTTAACGTAGCTTCTGTAAGCATTGCCTGAGTAACTACCATGACCATATTTGCTGTAACCACCGGAATGATATTGGGAAGAATCTCTTTAAACATGATCTCAATCGTTCCCATTCCCTGGGCTTTTGCTGCGTCTACATATTCTCTTCTGGCTTCCGATAAGGTCTGTGAACGGATAGAACGTGCCATCCACAGCCAGTTCAGAGCACCGATGATAATGATCAGATTCACAATTCCCATACTGGGAAGAAACGCTGCCAGAATAATCATGAAGGCAAGTGTAGGAATAACCAGGAAAACATCAACGATACGCATTAAGATTTCACCTGTTTTGCCTCCTTTATATCCCGCAAGCAGTCCTACAAAAATTCCTATAAAACTGGTGAGCAGACCGGCAAGGATTCCTACGGATATGGTAACTCTCGTTCCATAAACCACCTGAGAAAAAATATCCTGTCCATAGCTGTTTACACCCAGCCAGTGTTCTGACGAAGGAGCTTCCCATGGTACAAAATCCATCTGGGTTGCCTCATAAGGGGCAATTACCGGAGCAAAAACTGCCACCAGGGTAAAAAATACTATAATTCCGATTCCGATTTTTGCCTTTGTATTTTTCAGCAGATATTTTTCCAATACCAGATAGCTGTCACTTTTCTGTTTTTTTTCTTTTTTCATGTTATCTGCCTCCCCTCTATGATAAAGAAACTCTGGGGTCGATCAGAGGATAGATCAGATCCGCCAGGAAATTCAGCGTTACCACACTGACTGCTATAATGGCAAAGCAACCCTGGATCAAAGGATAGTCATGGCTCAGGATGGCATTCATAGTGGTAAGTCCGATGCCCGGATAGGAAAAAACAAGTTCCGTGGCAATGGCGCCGCCCACAGCCTGTCCCAGACTCAGCATTAATCCTGTAAAAGAAGGAAGCAGTGCGTTTCTCAGTGCGTATTTGGTAAGAATTTTTCCCTTTTTCAGACCTTTTGCCTGAGCAAGTACAATGTAGTCCTCCGAAAATACCTGCAGTATATTGCTTCGCATCATGATCATACGTCCTGCAAGAGACACGATTACCATGGAAAGTACCGGAAGGAATGCATGGTAGGCAATATCACCCGCCTGCGCCAGGAATCCCCCGGTGACTGCCGCATCCTGGGCATGTCCCATAGGGAACCATTCCAGATAATATCCAAAAGCCATGACGATCAGCATGCCTACCCAAAAGTAAGGGATCGACTGTATGTAAAAAGAGGTTCCTACCACAGCATTATCAAAAAAGGATCCTTTTTTCAATGCACTTAAAGTTCCCAAAAACCATGCCAGAGCAAAGGAAATCAGGATGCTTGTAATAACGATCAGCAATGTCCAGGGAATCGCTTCCAGAATGATATCTTTTACCGGTGTGGGAAAGTTCATATAAGAAACCCCCAGATTGCCATGCAGCAGCTCCTTTAAGTATAAGATATACTGTTCAAAAATACTTTTATCCAATCCAAACTGCTGCTTCATCAGTTCTGCATATTCCAGAGAGCCCATGGCTGACTGAGATGCCAGATATTCGGCCGGATCTCCGCCCATACACCTTGGCAGCAGGAAATTAATGGTCAGTGCGATCCACAGTGTAAAAACTGCACTGATAAATCTTTTAATCACATATTTCAAACTAAATCCGCGCAAATTTACTCACCCCGCTTATAGTAAAAACTGAAAATTTCTGCTGTGTTTTAAGAAGGGAGATTTCTGACTCTTCAGAATCTCCCTTTCTGCATCTTCTTCCGGCTATTCAACCGCTCTGATATTGATCAGATTGTCTGTACTGAAAATAGGTGCTTCCGCATCTGTCCAGCCTGTCAGGTTTGTTCCGTCATAATAAGGGATATGTCCGCTTCCGTTGTACATAGGAAGGAATACACAGTCCTCAGCCAGAATTTCCTGGATTTTATGATAGATTTCTGTAAGCTGTGCTTCATCACTGAGGCTTGAAGCTTCCTGCAGAAGACTGTCCACTTCGTCATTTCTGTAGCGGAAATAGTTTGTTCCCGGTGTAGGACTTCCTGATTCCGCAGTCATAGAGGAATTAAAGGTAGTATTCAAAGCTGCATACGGATCCGGAGGGAATGCAATGCTGTTCTGCAGAAGGTCATATTCTCCGTTCTGTGCCAGCTGAGAAAGTTCTGCCCAGGTTGCCAGCTTCGGAGTGATTTCGATTCCCAGCGTTTTCAGCCATTCCTGGATCATACCTGCTTCCATCTGCTGTGCCGGCGCTCCGGAAGCGCTGTAGTAAGTAAAGGAAAGTTTTTGTCCGTCTTTTGCGTAAATGCCGTCACTGCCTTTTTCATAACCTGCATCTTCCAGGATTTTCTGGGCTTCTTCCAGATTGTAGGAAACAGACTCTGCTGCTTCTTTATTTACATTATCACCGAATAAATCGGGCAGCCATGAGATGTAGGTAGGAAGTACGCCGTTATACTCGCCCTTGGAGATCAGTTCTTCCTGATTGATCGCCATGACCATAGCTTTTCTTACTGCGGGATCTGCCAGCTGTTCATTCTCATGATTAAGCATAACGCAGAAATTGTTAAGACCTGAGTAAGTCTGAAGTTTTGCGTTTTCTTTGCTGGTAAATTCGGGAAGACTGGACATTGCAATGGTACCGGTAGTACAGTCGATTTCTCCCTTCAGAAGCGCTAATGTACAGTTTGCTGCTGAATTATACATCATCAAAACTGCCTGGTCCAGCTTCGGAGCTCCTTTCCAATAGTTTTCATAAGCATTAAAGGTAACGGACGTACCGGTTGTATAGCTGTCCCAGATAAAAGGACCTGTTCCAATAGGTTCACTGTTTACAAAAGTTGCTGCATCTTCGTTTTTCCAGATATGTTCCGGTACAATATAAATCTGTGAAATATATTCCGGCAGAGATACAAACGAATCTTTTGATTTGAAAACAACTGTTTCTCCGTCCGCTGTAACTTCTTCCAGTTTATCCCACAACGCATATTTATCAAAAACAGGATTGTCTTTTAAGACATTATACGTATAGAGAACGTCATCTGCCGTAAAATCTTCTCCATCCTGCCAGGTTGCTTTTTCATTTAACTGCAGTGTCAATTCTGTTTTGTCTTCATTCCATTCATAACTGTCTGCCAGTGCCGGCTCCAGTTCTCCTGTAACTTCATTAAAATATAAAAGCTGTTCATAAACCAGTTTATACCATTCTGTATAAGTTCCTGATGTTGCAAAAGGACTTAAATTTGAAAGCTGGGTATCTGTTACCTGTGCTCCGAATTTCAGCACACCGCCCGTTGTTTCGCCTGATTCTTCTGTTTGAGTTTCTTCACTCTGCTGCTCTGTCTCTGTTTCCGAGCCTGAACTTCCTCCGCACCCGGAAAGACATACTGCTGTTGCTGCTGTTACTGCTAAAGCTCTTCTCCAAAATTTCATATACGTTCCCTCCTATCGCAAGTATTTACAGAATTCTGTCATTTTTCTTCCTGTCGACAATATTTATTTTATATGATATTATTATTACCAAACATGGAATATTGCATCTATCTTTTGTAAAATATTCACATCTTTTATACATATTACACAAACATCTGAGGAGGAACACACATGGCACACAGTATTGTAATAATAGATGACGAACCCTGGATTGCAATTGACTTAAAAGAAAATATAAACTGGAAAGACCTGGGATACAAAATATTAAATACCTTTTATGATCCGTCTGTAGCATTGAAATATATCTGCGAAGAAAATCCCGACGTGGTCATTGTCGACATTCAGATGCCTTCCATGGATGGTCTTACCTTAATTCAGAAAGCGCAGGAAAACGGATGCACCAGCCTTTTTGTAATCCTCACTGCCTATAAGGACTTTTCTTTTGCGCAAAACGCACTGCGGCTGAATGTGAAAGATTATATCGTAAAGCCAATTAATCCCGAAGAGATTGTCCATATCTTCACAAGACTGAAAGAACTTCTGCCTGATACAGGCTCTCAGACGGAAGAATCCCTCCCCTCCGAGTCAGGGAAATTTCATGAAATTTTAAATTATTTAAATGATAATCTCGATAAAAAACTGACGCTCCAGTTAATCAGTGATACGTTCTTTCTCAACAGAAATTACATCTGTAATCTCTTCCGTAAAGAATTAAACTGCACTTTTTCACAGTATCTTACAGAGCTGCGCATAAAAAAAGCGCGCGCTCTCCTGATCCATACTAACTGCACCATAACAGAGATCAGTACCAAATGCGGATTCAGCGATGAATTTTATTTTAACAAAGTTTTTAAAAAATCAGAAGGAATCTCCCCTGGTCTGTACAGACAGCTGAATAAATCCCGGGATTCCTGATTTTTGTCAGAAAGGAGCTTGTATATGAAAACACATCCCATAAGCTTAAAACAGGGGCTGAGAAAAATATTGATCTGTTCCATTTCTGTCTTTCTCTGCGTCCAGATCCTGATCGTTTCCGCCCTGTTTTACTCCAACAATAAATCAAATCTTGCTTATATTAAAAATACCGTCAGCAAAACAGCATCCAGTATTGACAGCTATTTGGAAATGATAGAAAAAAGCGGTTTTTCCATTTCTTCTAACTTTACTTATATGAATATGTATTCCTCTGCAGACAGTCTTTTATATGAAGACAGCTATTCTTCCGCCTATCAGTCTGCATCTCAGATATGCACCCTGGTCCCGGGGCTTGTAGACTTGATCGTCATTGATCTGAACGGGACAAAAAAGAGCTATTTCTCCGGTTACGATTATACTATCGTTGATGAACTGGCAAAGGAAAATATACTGCAGGATCCTGATAATCTTCAGCGTTCCTTTTTTTTCTTTCCTGACAATGAAGACACCAGAAAAGATTATTTTCTGTACTATTTTCCCATATTCTCCACCAGTACTTCCCCTATTAATACACAGAAATCCGCAACTGGTGTGTTTATCTGCAATAAGCAGATTCTGGACTCCTACCTCATACCACAGCAGGATACTTCCTCTGTACTGTCTCTGTACTACGAAGACGATCTTCTGTTATGCAGCAGTACATCTGACTCGGATATAAACCGTTATGCCTTTACTTCTCCCCGGTCCTATACAGAGATGCTGGAGAGTACCGGGCTTTCTGTGACAGGAATCCCTGCTTCTCCCTTCGCTCTGCAGGAAACAACACTTTTCATGTATGTTTATCTGTTTATTATGATATTTTTCTTTATCCTCCTGCTTCTGTTTATCAACCGCTGGATACACCGCTATATTACCATTCCCATCTCTGATGTATCCACACAGCTGCGCACTTTCAACAGCGGAGATTTAAATAAAAGGCTGACCCGTACAAATGTACAGGAACTTAATGATATTACTGATACTGCCAATGAAATGATCGACAATATCAAACAGATCACTAAGAAAATCTTTACAACTCAGGATATGCTGTACGAAACTGTGCTGAGAAAAACAGAGGCAGAATTATACGCGCTGCAGAGCCAGGTAAATCCTCATTTTCTCTATAATACCCTGCAGTGCATTCGCGGTCTGGCCACTTTAAAAAGGACAGATGACATCAAAGATATCTCTCTTGCCATGTCTGATGTTTTTAAATATTCCATTGCTCCCGGAACCTATGTGACCTACCTGGATGAGATACGCATCATCCATAAATATCTTTCTATCTATAAAATACGCTTTGACGGAAAAATAGATTATGAAATTGATGTGGATGAAAATATTCTTCAGTGCTATACCGTAAAAATGATCATCCAGCCTACAGTTGAAAATGCCGTTGTACATGCATTTAAAGATATGTCCAGAAAGCCATGCATCCATATAATCGGAAGAATAGAAGACGGCTGCATTATCTTTCGGATCATTGACAACGGAAACGGAATCCCCTTAGATTCCCTGAAAGAGATCCGTAAAAAGCTGTCTTCTTCCTTTGAAAACTCTATCCGGAAGAAATCTTCCTACGGAATCGGTCTGTACAATATTGCAAGAAGGATCAAACTGGCTTACGGTGAAGATTACGGAATCGAAATTTTCAGCAATATGAACGGAACCGAGGTTGACATCATCACACCTGTACAGACAGAGATGCCGGAAAGCTCCTTAGAATAGAAAACTCTGCTTTTGGTGTATTTTTCTCTTGTCTTTTTCCTGTTCAGGGTATACACTTTTTTTCATAGAATTATGCGGGATACGAGGGCAGGAAAACAGTCTTTTTCAAGGAGTGGGGATATGAGATATTTAATGAGCGACATTCACGGAGATTTTGAAAATTTTTATAAGATGCTGGTAAAAATAAATTTTTCTCACTATGACCAGCTGTACATATTAGGGGATGTTCTTGATAAGGGAACAGAGAACCTCTGTCTGTTTGAGTTTGTCTATAATACAGAAAATATCTGTCTGATAAAGGGAAATCATGAATATCTGTGCGAAAGATACCTGAATGGTCAGATCAGCGCAGAATTGTGGGATTCCTGCGGAGGGGAAACTACCCGCCGGGAGGTTTCCGTTCTTCCGGAAGAAAAAAAACAGGCTCTTTACTATGCTATAAAAGAACTGCCCATTTATATCACCGTAAAGACAGGCAGCGCCCAGTATTTCCTTACTCACTCCGGCTATCATGCGGACTGCTGTGTAAGGAATCCGGAAAATGACCTTGTAGACATCGAAGCTTCTGTCCAAAAGGCTGTGGCCCGGGATCAGGAACGCTATCTGTTTTCCGATGATATCCACTATATCCCCGCTTCCCTGCGCTTTGACAAACGTCTCATCGTAGGACATTACCCCACACTTTTTCTGCCGGAGCATCACCGGGCGGAAATCTATCACTGCAGTAAATACATCGATATTGATACGGGAAATGAACGCAGGAACCAGGGAGGCAGGCTTGCCTGTCTCAGACTGGAAGACGGCAGAGAGTTCTATGTATAAATATCACTGAACTTCTCTGCCGCAGTGCCTTCACAATTCTTTTTCCTCTTTTATTTTTCAATCGCATGGAACAGAATATCAGCGCATGCGTCACTGGATAATGTTCCTGTATTTAATTCTATATCATAATTTTTCCGGTCACTCCATTCTTTTTCTGTCCAGAACCGAAAATAATTTCTCCTGCTTTTATCTTTTTTCTCCATAAGTTTCTTGGCATCCTGGGTCGGTACATTTTCTGTTTCCACGATCCGGCTGACCTTCTTTTCCTCGCTGGAAGAATAGATGTAGGCTCTTATGACATTTTTGTCATCTTTTAAAATCTCTGTTGCGCAGCGTCCGATAAACACTGCAGGTTCTTTTGCAGCAAGTCTTTTAATCGTCTCTCTTACACCGTACTGGATCTTGTACATGGGAGATTCTTCTCCGCCCTGGGTAAAATTGGCAGCCATAGCCAGATTATAAAGCAGGCTTCCCGTCCACTTCTCATCGCAATCCAGAATCTGACCTACAGAAATTCCATATTTCTCTGCAGCTTTGATCAGCAGATTTGTGTCATAGTACGGAATCCCTGCCATTTCTGCCACCTTCATTCCTACTTCTCTTCCGCCGCTTCCAAATTCTCTTTCAATTGCAAGTGATTTCATAATACGTGTCTCTCCTTTCCTGTCATACATTTTATCGTATTAAAGTTGTCCTGTTTTATATTATAGCACTATCTTTGTTTTGAGGACAGTAAAAATAATCATAAAAAATAAATCCCCTTTCTGATTTTCCACGAAAAATGCGCAAAAAAAAGACCGCAGAAATCTTCATTCAAAACTTCTGCAGCCAACTCTGCTTAGGATAAACTTTTTAGGAATTCTCTCTGCTCTGTCTCACTGGTTCATAATTCATCTCAGCCTCTTCCCCTGTAGCTTCAATCTTAAAGATTACCGGTCTCAGTCCGTCATTGCAGCTGCAGACAGCCACTCCCGGCTTTCTGATCCAGTCGCCGTAATAGAACAGCCCCTGTCCCCCATTGTGTGCCAGGGCAAAAACATACTGGTAAATTGCTTTCCATGCTTCATCGCAGAACTTCTCCGGCTTTGCATAATCTGCATAGAAAACCTGCCCTTCCTTCAGCATGGGACATGGTGTCAGGTTTTCTGCGCCGTATTCTGCGGCAAGTTCCTGGTCAAAAGTTGTTTTCAATACTGTGATCTTACATTTTTTCATATTTTCATCCTTTCTGCTGGAGTTCTGAATTCTTTTATGCTATGCTTAATCCCAAAATACCAAAGAGGTGATCTTCATGCTCATTCCCCGCTATTATTTTTCCAATGACTACAGCGAACTTTATACATATTTTCTGACCATGCCTCATAAGGAACGCACCTGCAAAAAAGGAACCTGTCTCTGGGCTCCCGGTGAATTTATCCAGCGTGTGTATTATATCAAATCCGGAATCTGCGTTACCGCTGCAGAGCACGAAGAGGGCTACCGGAAAATTCTGTATTTTCACAGCAGCGGAAGTGTTTGTCCGGGATTTCATAAATCCCTGTTCAAGATAGAAAAATCTCTCATTACCACAGCCATTACGGATATGGAACTGCTGGAATTTACCAAAGATGATATGTACCGGATGTTCCAGGAAAACCGTCAGCTCAGCGCCATTGCCTTTGAATCCTACGCCAGACTCATCAACCTCCTGATCTACGAGACAGCACATCAGGAATACAATAATTCCTTTATCAAGCTCTGTAATCTGCTGTACCTTTTCTCACAGAATTCTCCCAGCGGCAATCCCCGGCGCATTGATCTCTCCCAGGAAAATATTGCGGACATCCTGACTTTGAACCGTGTCAACGTGGCAAAATGCCTCTCCCGGCTCCGTGATGAGGGAATTATTGTCTCCCACCGGAAGTGGATTGAACTGACAGATCCGGAGGCTCTGGAGCATTACTGTTCCCACGAAACCCTCTCCACTCCGTCTTAAGAAAAAATGCTGTTTTTTATCTCCCGCAGATTCCATGCCAGTACTTCCTGTTTTTGAAAAGCAGCCCCTTTGAAACAGCATTCTGTAAAAAGAATACCGCATTTTTTTCCGCTTTTCTGTAATAAAAACTACATAACCGGAAATCTTACCGCATTTTTCTGTTTTCTCCGGGAATATACTGTGATCTGAAACAAAGGGGAACGGTTTTCCTCACTGTCCGGTTCTCCTTTTTCTTCTGCCATGCCAGATAAGCAAAATTCATCCCCGTCATAAAGGCTGTTGCCATAGGAGAAGCCAGTCCATAGAGGCTTAACCACACAATTCCTTTATAATGCATGAAATATAAAACAGGGATTCTGATCAGCAAAGCCCCGGTACAGTTATTCGCCATGGTAAAGATTGTTTTTTCCCTTCCGTTGAGATATCCGTTGACAGGAAACAGCAAAGCCACTGCCAGATAATCCAGGTTGCAGCTCTTCAAAAAGGCAATTCCCTCTTCTATCACGCTCCGGTCATCAGTAAAAATCCCCAGCATAGTCTCTGGAGAAAACTGTGCCCAGAAAAAGAAAATCAGGGAACAGCCAAAAGATACCAGCGTGCCATATCTGAGAAACTGATCTGCTCTCTTCTTCTTTCCAGCTCCCAGATTCTGGGCTGTCAGAGCAGACAGGGCACTTCCCACAGAAGTGGCCGGCAGCATGGCAAATACATCATATTTGCTGGCGATTCCCACTGCCGAAGCAGCGGCTACTCCAAATCCATTGGTAATAGAAGTCAGGTAAAGAAAAGACAAACGTACCATACACTCCTGAAAGGATACCGGAATCCCTACCTGAATCACTTCCTTTAAAATCACAGGCTGTATTTTCAAGCTTTTCACTGAAAAGGGAAACAGAGACTTTCTCCGTTTTAAATATATAACAGCCAGGAGCATACTGACGCCCTGGGAAAAAACCGTAGCTGCCGCAGTCCCCACGGCCCCCATATGAAGCCAGCCCACCGTCAGAAAATCTCCCATAATATTGCAGACACAGGCAGCGCCCACGAAAACCAGCGGACTGACACATACTGAAAGGCTTCTGCATAGGAAGCCTCCGGCACCTGAAGAAGCCTGAGCACAACAGGAACTGCCAGCAGAAATACCAGCGTAAGGAACAGAGAAAACACAGCGAAAAAGGTAAGAGTAGTCCCTATAGTCTCCTCCACTTTCTTTCTCTTTCCCATTCCAGTGTATCTTCCGACCAGCACAGTACCTGCCAGGGTAAATCCGGTGATCAGACTGGTAACGATCTGTGTCACCTGCGTACCTGTGGAGACAGCTGCCACACTCTGGGCGCTGCAGAATTTTCCCACCACCATCAGATCCACTGCCCCATAAAGAGCCTGAAGCAAGTTTGCAAGGAAAAAGGGAATCGAAAATCTCAGCAGCACCTTTCCTACTTTTCCTTCTGTCAGATCCATACTTCTTTCCA
>CALWHD010000058.1 GCA_944380235.1 uncultured Blautia sp. | reverse complement strand
GCAATTTCTTCTGCCAGATGGGCAATCCCTTTCATATCTTCTTCCGTCTCTGTAGGAAGTCCCAGCATAAAATATAGCTTTACCCTTGTCCAGCCTCCTGCAAAAGCTTTGGACGCGCCTTCCAGAATTACTTCCTGGGTCAGCCCCTTATTGATCACATCTCTGAGTCTCTGAGAACCTGCTTCCGGTGCAAAAGTCAGACTGCTTTTCTTAATATCCTGTACTTTACTCATTACATCCAAAGAAAAGGCATCAATACGCAGGGAAGGAAGGGAAATATTTACCTTCCTCTCGGAACACTCCTCGATGAGATAGTTGATTAATTCCGGCAGCTTTGAATAATCGCTGGAACTTAATGAACTCAGGGAAATCTCTTCGTGCCCTGTATTTTCCAACATCTGCTTTGCTGTCTCCTTTAAAAATTCCACACTTCTCTCCCTGGTGGGTCGGTAAATCATCCCTGCCTGACAAAATCTGCAGCCTCTGATACACCCCCTCTGGATCTCCAAGGTCACTCTGTCCTGGGTTGCCTTGATAAAAGGTACAACAGGAGCTTTGGGATAATAGGTATCAGTCACATCCATGACTACCTGTTTTTCTACTTTTTCCTTTGCATGGGAATTGTTGGGCTTAAAGGAAGCTATTGTTCCATCTTCTTTGTATTGCGTGTCATAAAAAGCAGGAACATAAATCCCCGGAATTTCTGCAGCACGCTCCAGAAACTCTTTCTTTGTCTTTCCCGCTTTTTTATATTCCTTATAAGCATCCAGGATTTCATAAAACACCGTTTCTCCTTCTCCGATATAAAACATATCAAAAAACGGTGCCAGAGGCTCAGGATTGTAGGTGCATGGCCCGCCTCCTATTACAATAGGATCCTCCTCTGCCCTGTCTGCGGCGCGCAAAGGGATCTGGCTTAAATCCAGGATCTGCAGGATATTGGTGTAGCACATTTCATATTGGATGGTAATTCCCAGAAAATCAAAATCCTTTATAGGATCCTGGGATTCCAGAGCAAACAGCGGAATCTTTTCCTCGCGCATTACCTTATCCAGATCCGGCCAGGGAGAATAAACCCTTTCGCACCAAACATCCTCTCTTTGATTAAACATATCATATAAAATCTGAATCCCCAGATGGGACATTCCAATTTCATATACATCCGGGAAGCACATGCAGAAGCGGATATCCACCTTTTCCTTGTCCTTCATCACAGAATTCACTTCATTTCCAATGTATCTTGCCGGTTTTTCAATATTCAGCAGTACCTTGTCACTTAAAGCTAATTTTCTCATTTTTATCCTTTCTGCAGAAACTTTATAAAAACTGCCTGTTTCTTCTTGATCATAATCCCTCATATTATATACATTTCGAAAGAAAACTGCAAGACCCGGGCGGAACTTCGTCAAAAAGGCGCTGCCAGGGATACAGGCACTGTTCATCTCCTTCCTGTCCTTTATATGGTTTACGTCTGTTCGCGCAGCGCCTTCCCTTTCTAATCCCTCTTAAGTATTTTTCTTCTTATTTTCTACTTATGCCAAGATACCGAAGTATCTCTTCCCTTGTCAGATTACCTTTTTTATATTCCGTTTCCAACCGCTGGATCTGATTTTGTATTTTATCACTGTCTAAAGTTTCTTCTTTCAGCATTTCCTTTAATTTTTCACTGTTTTCCATATTTTCCGCGCCTGTATCCCTTGTGTTTCAAACACATTCATAATATTACAAACGCTAAAAAAGGAATAACATATACTTTCAGCGTATCTGTATTATCTCTTTCAGCATCACTTTGTTCCTTTTTTTAGGTCATTTTAAACTTATAGTTGTAAAAATATAAGCTTTATAGTTTGTGTTCTTTTCCATATTTATGAAATATAATTTTTTTGGAGGTATGATATGCGAACTGTAAATCGAATTGATATTGGTAAAAGAATCCGCGGTCTTCGGGATTCCCGCAGGATCACACGGGAAGAATTCTCGGAAGCTTTAGATATCACTCCTCAGTTTTTAAGAGATATCGAAGCAGGCACCAGAGGTATGTCAAATGAAACTCTGATCAAAATTGCCAATTACTTTTCCGTGACCACGGACTTTATTTTGTTTTCTGATGCTCCTGCCCAGGATGACTACATATTTATGGATCTGATCCATCAGTGCCCGGAATCAAAAAGAAAACACTTAAAAATTATTATTGAACAATTCGTGGATTCAGCAGTTTCCTAAACTGTCTGAGGCTGCTGAATCTTCTTCCTTGTCTTTTTGCGCCTTTCTACAGAATTCCAAGGGCTGATTTTGCTAATCTGTCTACTTCTTCATTTAATTCCACTCCACTGTGGCCTTTGACCTTATGAAAAATAATTTTGACTTTTTTTAAGCTGTCTACAAAAGCCTTATAACGGATCGTTCCCGGCTTGTTTCTTTTCCATTCTCCTGTTGCCCAGGATTCAATGCCCTGATAATCATAATAAAGATGAAGTAAAGGGATTTTATTTTCTTCGCAGAATCTCATTGCTGCCATAGCACCTTCCAGTTCTCCGGCCACATTACGCATATCTGCATCTTCCTGTCCGTAAAAGGCCTTTTTCTCTGTGAATTTTTTCCCTTTCCATAAAAGGACACATCCATAAGAGTATGCTTTCTGAGTCGCGTCAAAACTTCCGTCCACATAAGCGATACATACATCTCCCGCATTTTCTGCTTCCCGCACTTCCTGATCATTCCGACAGGCACCTGCAGTTCCAAGATAATTCTCAGCCTCCTGCAAACAGGTAAAACTCTTATATTGAGCACCTGGAAATCCATTCACGCTTTTTTTACAATCTTCCCAGCTGTCAAAAAGTCCTGTGGTTCTCCCTTTTTTCACTGCGTAGATTTTTTTTGCCATTCTTTCTATCCTTTCTGGAACTTTTTCTGCTCTATCATCATAAGCCATATTTCCTTGTTTTGCAATCCAATAACGAAAAAAGATTCCCGCGGACATTAGTAAAAAATAGAAAAATACGGTAGACGTATTTCACATCTACCGTATTTCAAAGTGTACTAACGATTATCAGGAGTATACTAACAGTGTACCAACTATGTAATTTTCACTACATCCTTATACATGCTAATACATCTTAAAACCCTAATTTTTCCTTAGATTCTTGCAACCCCTGTTTTTCTTGCCGCTTCTGCTACTGCTTCTGCTACTGCTTTTGCCACACGTTTATCGAAAGGATTCGGAATAATGTAGTCCGGGCATAATTTATCCTCGTCTACTAAGTTTGCGATTGCGTAAGCTGCAGCAACTTTCATTTCATCATTGATATCTTTTGCTCTTACATCCAGTGCTCCGCGGAAGATTCCCGGGAAAGCAAGTACGTTGTTGATCTGATTCGGGAAATCACTTCTTCCTGTTCCGACTACTGCTGCACCTGCATTTTTCGCAAGTTCGGGCATGATCTCCGGAACCGGATTTGCCATTGGGAAGAGAATTGGCTTGTCAGCCATATTTCTTACCATCTCTTCTGTAACTGTTCCCGGAGCAGATACGCCGATAAATACATCAGCACCTTTTAATACTTCCTCCAGAGTACCTTTTTCCATATTCTGATTGCAGATCTCTGCCATTTCCATCTTCTCTGCGTTTAAGTTGTCACGACCTTTGTAAATAGCTCCCTGGCGGTCACACATAACCACGTTTTTCAGTCCCAGGCTTACCAGAAGTTTAATAATAGCGATTCCTGCTGCGCCTGCTCCTGATGTTACAACCTTAATATCGTCCAGATTTTTGCCTACGATCTTCAGCGCATTGATCAGAGCTGCAGCTGTTACAACAGCGGTTCCGTGCTGGTCATCATGGAAAATAGGAATGTCACAGCATTCTTTTAATTTTCTTTCGATTTCAAAGCATCTTGGAGCTGAGATATCTTCCAGATTCACACCGCCGAAGCTTCCTGCCAGGAGGCTGACTGTTTTTACGATGTCATCTACATCTTTGGAGCGAACGCACAGAGGAAAGGCATCCACATCACCAAAAGTTTTAAACAGAGCACATTTTCCTTCCATAACAGGTATACCCGCCTCCGGTCCGATATCTCCCAGTCCTAAAACAGCGGTTCCGTCTGTCACAACAGCTACCATATTTCCACGGCGTGTATATTTATAAGACAAATCTACATCTTCTGAAATTTTCAGGCATGGTTCCGCAACACCAGGTGTATAGGCAACAGAAAGGTCTTCCGGTGTCTCGATCTTTGCTCTGCTGATAACTTCAATTTTCCCTTCCCATTCTTCATGCTGTTTTAATGCAAATTCTTTCTTGTCCATTTGTTTTTTCTCCTTTTTCTTTATTGTTCTTTTACTTGTTCCCAGAATTCCTTCAGGACTTTTACGGAATAATCCATAGCTTTTGTTTCTTCCTCATTCATAGGAATTCTGTAGCAAGCTTCAATTCCCTCGCTGCCGATACGGCATGGAAGAGATGCTGCTACTCCTGCCCATTCTCCAAAGCTTTCATCCAGGACATGCGCAACAGGAAGTACTGCATGATTGTCTTTCAGGATGGCTTCCACAATAGTAGAAACTGCCATGGCAACTCCATAGAAAGTTGCTCCTTTTAAACCGATAATCTCTGCACCGCCTGTCTTTGTATGTTCAGCAATTTCTGCTTTATCCAGCACGATCCCTTCCTGTTTTGTATACACTTCAAGAGGAAGCCCCGCTACTGTGGCAGAACTCCAGACAGGTACCTGACTGTCGCCGTGCTCTCCTGTGATATACGCCTGAATATCAGCAACGCTGACACCCAGCTCTGTGCTGAGATTATGGCGGAATCTTGCAGTATCAAGAGAAGTACCGCTTCCGATTACTCTGTCTGCCGGAAGTCCGGAAATCTCCTGGATTACTGTTGTAAGAATATCAGCCGGATTAGATACTACCACGATCAGCGGATTCTCTGCATACTTCATGATACTTTCTGTAATGCTTTTTGCAATAGAAACATTGATTTTTGCCAGCTCCAGCCTTGTCTGTCCGGGTTTTCTGGCAATTCCGGCAGTTACGATAATCAGCTGTGCATCCTTACATTCCTCATATCCGCCCTGTCTTACACAAACAGGTTTATGAAAACCTGTTCCATGGGCAATGTCAATAGCGGCACCTTTTGCTCTTTCTTCATTTACATCCACCAGGACAATTTCATTTGCCTGTGCTCTTACCATAAGAGTATAGGCAATAGCTTCCCCTACATTTCCGGCTCCGATTACTACAATTTTGCTTTTCTGTGTGGTCTCCATTTTACGCTCCTTATTCTCGTTGTATTTTTCATTCCTTATAGTGAAACAGAAATCAGCTGAGTTTTGTTTTTACCTCCTTTTGGAGGTGCTCTCAGCCTGTCATAATTTTTTCCGCTCTCATTCTCCTTACAAAATTGGGGAATCAAAACCGCAAATTCTACTTTTCGCTCCTGTACCTCATAGGTCATAGAATTTTGTGATAAATCTTTAACAATTTTTTCTGTCTGCCGTTCTTTTTTTATTGCCTGGCAGGGCTTGTTTTGTTCTGTTTTTATTAATTTCTGCTGATTATTAATATTTATCACAAACTCGCTGGAGATTTTTTCATTATCCTGTGCGGTTTTATCTATAAATGTCTGCAATCCCTCTTGAAAATACAGGAAATTCTGTACAGATAAAAGCCAAAAAAGAATGATATAAATGCTTTTCCGAAATTTCTCCATACACTGTCTCTCTCCTGTCTTTTCTTCCTTTGCCAAGCTTGAATTTTTTGTTAAAAAAATCACTTTTTAGAGAAATTCTAACATACAAACAAATTTCTGTCAATTTATTTGTACAGAAAAAAATACAATTTAACGAAACCTTTACAATCTATTCCCGGACGTCCAGGTCTTTCTGAATTCCTTCCAGAAAAGGCACAAGAAAATTACCATTTTTTTTCAAAAACCACTTTGGCGGAAGCTCATTGTATTTAAAATGACGGATGCCTCCCTGCTTTCCCCGCTCCCAGAATTTCAGCATCAGCCGGTAAGGCAGATAATAGATCTCATCCCTGTGGGAAAAATAAAGGATCAGGAAGGCAACGCCCTGCTGCCTTTCAAAATCCCCCATAAATGCAACTTGGTGCTGATGTATGTTCTGCAGGGGAAAATTATCTGTATTACACTCTTTGGCATCAAAACATACAGGAATGCCCTGCACCACTCCAATATAATCCACAGTACTTTTTTTCTCAAAATATGCAAGGGTAATATGCCTGCTCTGCCGGTCGATTTTTACCGGTGTAATGGGTGTAGGCACCTTTTGGATCAATGCCAGCCCTTTCTCTCTGTACTGTTCGCAGGTCCTGTTAATAAACTCCTCAAGGGTAGAGCCTCTTAATCCTCTGGAATTCCATGTAGCCATAGCTGCCTTCCCTTTCTATTTTAATATCTTAAAGCCGGGGAAATATTTAAACACTGCTTTTCCCAGGATCTTATCTTTCTCTACATACGGATTCTGCCAGAATCTGGAGTCTTTGGAATAATTCCTGTTATCTCCCAGCATGAAATAGCATCCTTCCGGAACTGTATATGGACCATAATTTCCCAAAGGTGTCTCAGGAGTAAAGCTGTCATCCAGAGGTGTATCTGAGCCGTCAATATACACTTTCCCTTCCCTGATCTCTACAGTCTCCCCGGGAAGTCCAATGACCCTTTTAATGTACAGCTGTGTCTCATCATCAGGATATTTAAAAATCACAATATCATATCTCTGGGGATCTGAAAACATATAGGCAAGCCTGTTTCCAAAAATCCGGTCCCCTGTCATAATAGTATTTTCCATAGATTCTGAAGGAATCTTGGCATTGATCAGCAAAAAGTTATTGACGATCAGTACCACGACCACCACGATCAGAATCATCTTTACATATTCCCAAAGTTCTTTCCAGAAACTTGTCATTCCTTCATCTTCCTTTCGTCACGCCGCTTCTACTTTCTAAAGCAAACGCTCCCCCTGCGCCGCCTTTTGAAATTCTTCCGGCAATTCTGCTGTAAACGTTTTTCCCGCAAGCTGGGAAAGTCTTTGTTCTTCCGCCGGAAATTCCAGCTTCCAGGCGTGAAGCAGCTGGCTTGTCACACCATACCGCTCTTTCATTTTCTCATTAATCTTTTTCTCACCATATTTCCAGTCTCCCAGCAGAGGATGACCTATACTTGCCAGATGGCTCCGGATCTGATGGGAACGTCCTGTCAGAAGCTCCACCTGTAGCAGCGTAGCATTTCCAGTGCAGGAAATGGGCACATACTTTGTCTCAATAGGCAAACTCCCCTTTTTTTCATTTTTTACAATCTGAGACTTATTTTGTTTTTCATCTTTCCACAGAAAACCTTTGATATGGGCAGGCTTTTCTATCCTGCCCTTTACAGCCGCCAGATAATATTTATGTATGGTTCTGTCTTTAAAACATCTGGAAAGCTCCTGAAGGCCCCTCAGGCTCTTTCCTGCTGCTACCAGTCCGCTGGTATTCCGGTCCAGCCGGTTACACACTCCGGGGCGAAAAGTTTTCAGATCTTCCTCCGTTATCTCTCCTTTGTCGAGAAGATAATCTATGAGATACTCACATAAAGAAATATCTTCTTTCCCTGCCTTCTGGGACAGCATGTCCACAGGCTTATTGATAAAAAGAACCTCATCATCTTCGTATACAATATCCAGTCTCTTCTTGTTTTTATGGATTCTGGATGGTTCTTCTTTCCCGCAAAATTTCTCCAGGGTCTCCTCCGCCAGAAAAAGCCGGATTTCATCCCCTGGTTCCAGTTTCTCGTTTCCTTCTGCTTTTTTCCCGTTAAGGGTAATATTTTTCTTTCGAAGCATTTTATATAAAAAACTTTTCGGCGCCTGATCCAGATACTTTCCCAGATATTTATCCAGGCGCTGTCCGCTTTCTTTCTCCTTGATTGTCAGCTGTCTCATTCTTTCTCCTACAGGGAAATCGCATAGATCACCCTCATGATCTTCTCATTTCTGGTCACTTCCGGTTCATTAGGATCCGGTTTGAACTTGATTTCCTTTTCCAGACTTTCTCTGTGTTCCCACATAGACTCCAGACGCGCTGTATAATCCGGAAGCCGCCTGAAAATTTTTACACTTACATAAAAACCATTCTGCCTTAAAATATTCTGGATATGCTTTTCCGCAAAAGCTGTATCCGTTTTCATCCTGCTGGTGTAGCCCACCACAGTATTACCGCACACTGCTACAGAATCCAGAAAAGACTGTTTTTCATAAGCAGACACTGCAAGTTCATAGGCACAGGTAAGTCCGTGCTTATGCTTTTCGATTTCTAGATAATCCTGTCTGCTCATAGGTTTCTGAAGGAACATCATGATCATCCCCACAGCAAATTTGCAGGCAGGAAGGCATGCTACCACTGCCACCACCGTGAAAATGGTATTTCTGGTCCTGTTTATATACAATCCGGTAAAAAAAACACTTAACGGAGCCAGGAAAGCCAGAATCGTATAGAGTACCCGCTTTTTCTGCTGGCTCCTGATATAACCATAATCTCCCTTTCGAATTTTTCTTTTGTCCTTTTTCATCGTAAACTAAATACTCCCATCTGCTCCCTGTATGATTTCTCTCTTCTGTCTCCCCCGGACTCCTCCCGGCTCTGTACCTTATTAAGCAGTACTCTCTGGGGAAAAGCCCGGCTGAGCAGACGCAGGCTTTTCATAGACATTCCGTAAACAGACATTTCTTTTCCTCTGGCACTGTCCCTCATAGCTTTTCTTACTACCGCTTCCGGACGGGCAATGAAATGTTTTTTATAAGAAGGCATCTGCTCCCTTCCTCCCATCTTTTCCAGAAAAGCAGTGTCCACAGGTCCCGGACAGACAACCGTCACCGATGCCTGTCCCTTTAATTCTCTCCGCAGTGCCCTGGCAAAACTAAGCACATAGGCTTTGGTGGCAGCGTAAACTGCAAAACCCGGCTGGGGCAGAAAAGCGGCAGCGCTGGACATAAGGATAATCCTGCCGTTCTTTTTGCAGTAAGGCAGACACAGTGCAGTAAGAGATGTCAGCGCTGTACAATTTAGCTCAGTCATATTTTCCAGTTCTTCCAATGGAGTATCTTCCACCTTTTTCTGGATCCCTGCGCCGGCGGAAGCCACAAAGACCCGAACTGCCGGCTTGTGGGTTTCCAGCTCTTTTTTCAGTGTTTCCCTGTCTTCTTT
>CALWHD010000057.1 GCA_944380235.1 uncultured Blautia sp. | reverse complement strand
CTGGAAAGCTTATGTACCAATGTCCGCAAAGACGGTTCCGTTCCTGCAACAGGTCTGGTTCCTACAGGCATTAATGGTGCAGATGGTCAGAAATACCGTGAAGCAGCAGGTGACATGATCACTTATGATGCAGAGCAGGCTAAAAAGCTCTTCGAAGAAGGTCTTGCAGAGGAAGGCATGACAGCTGCTGATTTCAAGATTTCTCTTCTTACAGATGACAGCTCCAGCGCGCAGAAAGAAGCTGCTTTCTATCAGGAGCAGTGGAAACAGGCTCTGGGAATTGAAGTGGAAATTACTCCACAGCCATTTAAATCACGTTTACAGTCCATGGAAGACAGGGATTTTGATATTGTATTTGCAGGATGGGCTCCGGATTACAATGACCCGATGACATATCTGGATATGTTTACAACAACAAATGGAAACAACTACGGTGATTACTCTAGTGAAGAGTATGATACATTAATTGCAAATGCAATGAAGGAAGTTGACCCTGTAAAACGCCAGGAAATGCTGATTCAGGCAGAAACCCTGTTAGTTCAGACAGATGCTCCGATCTTCCCGCTGTATTTCAGTTCTGTTGGTTATGTAGTATCTGACAAACTTGACGGAATGACACGTACTGGTTTCCAGGAATTTGATTTTACAGACGGCGCTGTAATTAAATAATTAAGACAGGAACCTATTATTTGCGATAGGACATTGGCAGAAATAAGAGTCTTTGCTGGAGGCTCCTGCAAAGACCTCTATTTATGACAATAGGTGGTACGCTATGCGAACCACCTATTGTTTGCTTATGTAAATCGCAAAGTTAAAACGATAAAGCAATAATAAAATAAAGCATTAAATCGTAAGCATAAGTTTCTAATTTTGCGCTTTACATAAGCAGTAATTAAAATACAAAGGAGTTGAAAAATTTGTCTAATCAAATCAGGTATGTTCTGAAAAGAATTGTATATTCTATCATCACCATTTTTCTTCTGATCGCTATTACCTTTACTTTAATGCATATGCTGCCCGGAAATCCATTTTCAGGACCAAAGGCGCTGCCTGAAGAGACGATGGCGGCATTAAATGCGAAATATGGTTTGGACAAACCTATCATTGTTCAGTTCTTTATCTATATAGGGAATATTTTGAAAGGGGATTTGGGAGTATCTCTGCCGGATGGACGTGCTGTCACCGATATCATCGCACAGGCATTTCCCGTATCTCTGGAACTGGGTATCCGTGCCCTGTGCTTTGCCTTTATCATGGGTATTCTTTTAGGTGTGGTAGCCGCTGTGAAAAGAGGTACAGCATGGGATACAGCGACTATGTTTCTTGCTCTGGTAGGAGTATCTGTACCTTCCTTTATCATCGGTTCACTGCTCCAGTACTTCCTGGGACTGAAACTG
Organism: uncultured Blautia sp.; assembly: GCA_944380235.1. Classification (GTDB taxonomy): domain Bacteria; phylum Bacillota; class Clostridia; order Lachnospirales; family Lachnospiraceae; genus Blautia. Next base: position 4,005 of record CALWHD010000057.1, on the reverse strand, counting down.
TATCAGGCAACAGGGACTCAGGTTTTTGCAATTATGGGATGGGACAGCGGAAATGCTAAAATTCTTCCGGCCTTTGCCCTGGCGTTTTCTTCCATGGCAACGATCAGCCGGCTTATGAGAACCAGCATGCTGGATGTATTAAGCCAGGATTACATTAAAACAGCGAAAGCAAAAGGATTAAGCCAGAAAGCAATTATCTGGAAGCATGCAGTAAGAAATGCCATCATGCCGGTTGTTACTGTTATGGGACCTCTTGTGGCAGCTGTTTTGACAGGTGCTTTCGTAGTAGAAAATATTTTCTCTATTCCTGGTATGGGAAAATATTTTGTACAGTCTGTGCAGACAAATAATTATTCTCTGATCGCGGGAACCACGATTTTCTATGGGACTTTCCTGATTCTTGCAAACCTGGTAGTGGACCTGATTTATGGATTTATTGATCCACGAGTAAAAATTACAGGTGGAAAGGAGTAGCACAGATGCTGAAGAAAAAAGTGAAAATAAATGCAGTAAAAGAAATGAAACCCTCTTATGATACAAGCGGACATATTAGCGCAGATGCTTTTGAGGTCATAGGATCAGATTCTGAGAATATGGAATCCATTGCCCGTCCTTCTATCAGCTTTGGAAAGGATGCGCTTAACAGGATTTTAAAGAGTAAAGTAGCCATTGTCTGCATGATTTTACTTGGACTTTTGATCTTAGGCGCTATTTTTATCCCTATGTTCAGTCCCTTTAATTATTCAGACCAGAACGTTGCTTTCCAGCATCAGCCTATGTTTTCCAAAGATCCTGTTACAGGTGCTGTGCATATTTTTGGTACAGATGAACTGGGACGCGATATCTGGGTACGTATCTGGTGCGGTGCCAGAGTATCCCTGACAGTAGCCATCGCAGTTGCTCTGATCGACTGTCTGATTGGTGTGGTATATGGCGGTATCTCCGGCTTTTTTGGCGGAACTGTGGATGATATTATGATGCGTATTGTGGAGATCATCAGCGGTATTCCCTACCTGATCATTGTTATCCTCTTAATGACAGTTCTGGAAAGAGGCATTGGAACCATTATTGTTGCTTATTCTTTAACAGGATGGACTGGTATGGCACGTCTTGTCCGCGGACAGGTGGTAAGTTTAAGCCAGCAGGAATTTGTTATTGCAGCAAAATCTATGGGTGCGAAACCTTCCCGTATTATCGGACTTCATTTAGTGCCCAATGTTTTGAGTGTTATTATTGTAAATATCACTCTGGATATCCCGAATGTTATCTTTACAGAGGCATTTCTGTCCATGCTTGGTCTTGGTATTGCGCCTCCAAAATCTTCCTGGGGTATCATGGCAAATTCAGGTATCCAGGTATTCCAGAGTTACCCGACTGAACTGGCAATTCCGGCTCTCTTTATCTGTGTTACTATGTTGTCCTTCAACCTGCTGGGTGACCAGCTGCGCGATGCATTCGACCCGAAATTAAGGAGGTAATTGACAATGGAAGAAATTTTAAAAATAGATAATCTTCATGTTTCCTTTGACACTTACGCCGGCGAAGTCCATGCAGTGCGCGGTGTGACACTGGACGTGAAGGAGGGAGAGGTACTTGCTATCGTAGGAGAGTCCGGCTGCGGAAAGAGTGTAACTGCCCAGACTGTTATGAAGCTGAACCCTATGCCTCCGGCACGGATTAAAGAAGGAAGCATTCAGCTGTGCGGAAGGGATATTGTTGCTGCATCAGAAAAAGAGATGCAGGATATCCGCGGACAGCTGGTAAGCATGATTTTCCAGGATCCTATGACTTGTATGAACCCTACTATGAAAGTGGGAAAACAGCTGACGGAAACCCTGGTAAAGAAGAAAAAAATCAGTAAGGCAGACGCAGAAAAAGAAGCTGTGCGTCTTTTACAGCTGGTGCAGATCCCAAATGCAGAGGAAAGAGCAAAACAGTATCCTCATGAATTTTCCGGCGGTATGAGACAGCGTGCCATGATTGCTATGGCTTTGGCATGTAATCCAAAACTTCTTATTGCTGATGAGCCTACAACGGCTCTTGACGTTACCATTCAGGCGCAGATCATGCAGCTTATGGGTAAAATTAAAGAAGATACAAAGACAGCTATTATCCTTATTACCCATGACCTGGGGGTTGTGGCAAACTTGGCGGACAATGTTGCGGTTATGTATGCCGGTAAGGTTGTGGAAAAAGGTACAGTAAGAGATATTTTCTATAATCCGGGACATCCATATACAAAAGCACTGCTGAAAAGTCTTCCAACGATTGACACAAAGAAGGATGAGCAGCTGGTATCTATTCCGGGTACACCTCCGGATCTGTATGCTCCGCCTCAGGGCTGCGGTTTTGCCAGCAGATGTGAACACTGTATGAAGATCTGTCAGGTAAATCAGCCGCCGGTATTTGAAGTGGGAGAAGGACACACAGCTTCCTGCTGGAGACTTCATCCGGATTTCCCAGGTGCAAAGGAGGACAAGTAAATGGAGAAGCTGATCACTTTAGACCATGTATCCAAACATTTTCACGTAGGAAAAAATAAAACTTTAGTTGCTGTAAATGATGTCAACTTTGATATTTATAAAGGGGAAACTCTGGGCGTGGTAGGAGAGTCCGGCTGCGGTAAATCTACTCTGGGACGTGTAGTCATGGGGATTTACCACCCTACCAGCGGTAAGATGATTTATGATGGAAAAGAAGTAAATTTAAAGCATACAAAAGACCGTTATAATTATTCCCAGAAAGCGCAGATTATCTTCCAGGATCCTTATGCTTCTTTGAATCCACGTATGACGGTAGGAAGTATTATTGCTGAGGGTATGGAGATCCATAATATGTATGACAAAGAGAAGCGTATGCAGCGTGTGTATGAACTGCTGGAAACAGTAGGTCTGAACCGGGAGCATGCTAACCGTTTCCCTCATGAATTCTCAGGCGGACAGCGTCAGCGTATTGGAATTGCCCGTGCTCTGGCGGTAGAACCGGAATTCATAGTCTGCGATGAACCGATCTCCGCTCTTGATGTATCAATCCAGAGCCAGATCATTAATTTGTTAAAAGAGCTGCAGGAAAAGCATGGATTTACTTATATGTTCATCGCTCATGACCTGAACATTGTAAAGTATATTTCTGACCGTATCGCTGTTATGTATCTGGGAAACCTGGTAGAACTGGCGGACAGTGATGAAATTTATGCTCATACACTGCATCCTTACAGTCAGGCGCTGCTGGCTTCTGTGCCCATTCCTGACCCGGATAAGGAAGCCCAGAAAGAGGCAAAGGTACTCTCAGGAGATGTACCGAGCCCGATCAATCCTAAACCGGGCTGTCCTTTTGCAAACAGATGTGTACATGCCACAGAAAAATGCAGGACAGAGACTCCAAAGCTTCGCGAGGCGAGACCAGGACACTTTGTCTCCTGCCATCTGGATTTTTAGGAAACTATTTAAAATACAAAAACAGGCTGTTGCAGTCTGAACTGTTTATAAAAAATGCGGCACCGGAAACTGTCCGGAAAGCCGTATTTTTTATATAAAAAAAGCCCAGTAAATACTGAGCTTTTCTGTATGGACCTGGCGGCGAAGGGGGTGAACCCTTCCGTTTGTCCGATTTTTCCAGCATTTCCGGTCCGTCAGATTCTTTTTCTGTATCTTCTTTTATATAATTTTTTTCTCTTTTCCCTTGTAACATATTATATAGATTTCGGTCGCAGTCGTCAACAGAGAACGCCTGTTCGGTTATCTCTTCCAGTTCGTCCAGCTCTATTTCAGAGGATACGCCCAGAGGGTCGCAGTCATAAGCAAATTCAAAAACAATCCGTAGCGGGTCGGGGTAAACATAGATTTTGGACACAAAATAATCCAATATTTGCTCTGCTGTCTCTATGTCGTTAATTTCCAGTTGTGCCCGTGAAAATTTCTCAAAAAATGCCTGTATTGTGTTCTGATTTCCCGTCAGTTCCTGTTTGATGTTTTCCGCCTCTATTTGGTCGCTTAATGCGCTTTT
>CALWHD010000056.1 GCA_944380235.1 uncultured Blautia sp. | reverse complement strand
AAATGGTAAGTATCTACATTACCTTCTGTTGTCTTTCTGTCACTGGTAAAAATTTGATCGCCGTAAGCAAGCTGGATCACATCGTTGCCCTCAGAGCCTGCACCTGTACTTGTCACCTCCATATAGGAGCCAAGAGTATCGGTAAAAGTCAACATACCCGGATTGGGATTACCTTCTTCTACCACGTCCTCGATCGGTGAACCAGAGCCGACGCTTTCCGTAGACTCGTCGAAAATCTCATCAAAAATCGCTGAGAGCTCTCCTGAGTTTTGCGCAGCCTTATAATAGCTACTATCAGGAGTACGATTACCCCAAGTCACATTGAAACTTCTATTAGAACTAGTTGCGCTAGCTGTGGCATAGTTGCTTGAAACAGCATGCATAAATCGGTTAAAGTTAGCCGTACTATCACTCTCAGGGTCTGCTCCCGGATCAGCATCCTCAAAAACTCCTACTGTATAGATCGTAGTGCCGCCGTTTTTAATATCGCATGCTGTATTTACAGTATCTGCTGCCACATCATTATCAAATCCATTGCCATGATTTGGTTCGCCATCTGTAAAAAATATTACAACTTTTTGTGCGTCCGGTCTGTCAGATGTATTGATGAGATTCTGGGCTTTTTCCATACCTGCATCTGCATAAGTTGCTCCATCCCCGTTGCTGGAATTAAGTGTTCCCACAGTATTTTTAAGAGAAGTCACCCCATTGCCTTCACAGATTGTAAAGTTTCGAACATTTTTAGTCCCTGTTGCAAAAGGAACGATCGCAATACGGATCTTATCGTTTTCCTCTGTAATAGAACCATTTGCCGTTGCTGTCTGATCGATAAAACTGTTCACTGCAGACTGGAGGGCCTGTGTTCTACTAGAATAGATAGTTTCTTGGTTAACATCTACGGAATTCCAACGCCCCCAACTTGTATAGCCCCACTCATTTCTCTGTGCATCATACCGAATATCTATATACCCTAGATAGCCCCTTATTTCATAAGTTTGGCTTGTGTCCATGTCAGCTGGATCTACCTCTATCCTTTCTGCCATAGATCCAGAATCATCCAACACCAAAACAATGTCAAGCGGTTCGGCTGTCATAATAGTTGTCCTCAGATTAGACATAGAGGACAATGCCGAGAGACTCACCAAAAAGTCAGACTGTCCTTTTTCTATAGACCGACCAGCCAATTCACCATCGAATTCATACGCATCCTGGAATACACTCTTGTCAGTCCAAAGGCGTCCAATATTCTGGGTAGAAACAACTCCGCCCGGCGCAGTGAAGTTTTGCCATGCCCCGGTCGTATCCGGATCAACCTTAAAGTCAGCATTTTCAACGGCAAATGCCTGTACGCCGTCTTCTGTTGTTTCTGTCTCATCCCCAATGCCAAAGAAGTCTGCTACAGCTTCTATCGCATTGCTGAAGAATCCTCCGCTGTTCTCATTAGCGCCGTCTGATGCATTGACATAGGACGGATCGACCATTGTCACGACCATGACAAGCGCTAAGACCAGTGGGACTATCCTGGCACGCTTTCTCCTTTCCCTCAGTATTTTTCTTTTCTTCATTTACACTCTTCCTTTCTTTCCCGCGCGCCTTCCCGCCTGAGAGATTGGGAAGGTGCAGCCCTTATTATTATTTTCCTTTGCTGTCGTACCTCGGCCATATCGGCTTCTTCAAGTATCCGAATATTGTCTGTCTTTTAAATATCAAAAGACACCGACAAGCCTTTCTGCTTTCTCCGCGGAAGCAGCTTTATGATGCCTTGGCTGTTCTTCCCTGACGCCGGGAGCTCCCTTTCCCCCGGAGTCAACTACATAACACTAATTATGTAGTAAAGAACTACGACATATAGACAAACCTATTCAGTCTTCTTAAGTTTATAATACATAAAAGGAAATGTCAATAAATCCGAATATTGAAATTCGATTTTTATAAGCAATATTCAATCTTCGACAGTTATCGTCAATCTTTGAAAAAAGTACAGACCATTTTTCTCAAACACATCATCTGAAATCTTTCTTTACATCACCCTTTTATATTTGCCAACGTACTCTATTCCCGGGAAAAAGAACCGTTACTACATAATTAGTGTTATGTTGTTATCTCTAACAATTTCACTTTTTCCAGATTTCGTTTCCACTCTTCCAGGCCATTGGAGGCATAGATCCTTGTCACTTCCAGACTGCTGTGTCCGAGAATGTCTGCCAGGTTCAGCAGATTGTTGGTCTCCTTATAAAAAGTCCGCGCAAAGAGATGCCGCAGATTGTGCGGAAAGACTTTTTCCAGCGCGATCCCCGCTTTCTGTGCGATCCGCTTCATATCTTTCCATATGTTGGATCTGTTTAGCTCTTTCCCTGTCCTTGTCCGAAAGATCAGACCGGATTTGATCTGATGTTTGTTCATATAGATAAGGAGCTTTTTCCGCAGGACTGTGGGGATGAGGACGATCCTGTATTTCCCCTTGTTCCAGACTTTGATCATGCCGCTTCTGATATGCTCTGCCCGGAAGAATTTCAGTTCACTTACGCGGATGCCTGTGGCGCTCATGGTCTCCATGATCATGCCCAGCTGTTCTTTCCCCTCGCTGTAGGCGGTGCGCACCAACAGATGAAACTCTTTTTTTGTCAGCTCTTTTTTATCGTTATGGATATTTGTCTTCTGTGTTCTTATACGTTTTATTCTCAGCCTGCCCATGCCGATAAACACAAGGAACTGGTTCAGGGCTGCCAGCATGGAATTGGCGCTGTTCACAGAGTAGTGGACCATGAGCCATTCTTTGTACTGCAGCAGTTTTTCCTTCCCGATCTCCCCTCCTTCTGATGCAAATTCCTGGAATTTCTTCATATCTCTCATATATTTCTCGATGGTTGCTGTTGAGTTTTCCCTCTCCTGGAGATACTGCTGAAACTGCAGCATGTCTTTCTTTTTGATCTTGAATGTTTTTCTTTCCATTATTTTTCCCTTTCTGCCGTTTTGTCTTAGATTTGGTCATTTTAATATAATATATTCTGGAAAAATCTTCCATCTTGTCCGGCATAAAATGAAAAAAACCGGCCCCGTTTCTGTCGGGGCCGGCTGCTCCTGCTGGCTAACTGTTCTTCTCTTTCATTGCTCTCATATGTTTTTCTACCATGAGGGCGATCTTAAATGTCATGGCGTCCTCAAACACGCGGACATCCAGACCTGTCTTTTTCTGTATCTTCTCCAGTCGGTACACCAGTGTGTTCCGGTGCACGTACAGCTTTCTCGCAGTCTCCGAGATATTCAGGTTATTTTCAAAGAAAGTGTAGACTGCTGTCAGTTCCTCCTCCTCAAAGTTATCCATTGCATTTCCCTCAAAGACTTCATCCAGGAACATCTCGCACAGGGAGGCCGGAAGCTGGTGTATAAGCCGGCCGATCCCCAGCACTT
>CALWHD010000055.1 GCA_944380235.1 uncultured Blautia sp. | reverse complement strand
ACTATAGATGGAGAAGACGCAAAAGACCTGGACGACGCAGTTTCCCTGACAAAGGAAGGGGATCTTTATCATCTGGGGGTGCATATTGCAGATGTGAGCAATTATGTGCAGTACAGCAGCGCTCTGGACAGGGAAGCACTGAAAAGAGGTACCAGCGTCTATCTGGTAGACAGGGTAATCCCCATGCTGCCAAAAAAATTGTCAAACGGCGTCTGCTCATTAAACGCCGGGGAAGACAGACTGGCTCTTTCCTGCTTTATGGATATTGACAGTAAAGGAAAGATTCTTTCCCATAAAATTGCAGAATCTGTGATCCATGTAAATAAGAGGATGACTTATACGGAGGTAAATCGCATCCTGGAAGGAGAGAAAGAGACTGCGGATAAATATAAAGAGCTGGTTCCCATGTTCCGGCAGATGCACAAGCTTTCCCGGATATTGAGAAAACGAAGGGGAAAACGGGGAGCCATTGATTTCGATTTTCCTGAAAGCAAGATCCGTCTGGATGAGAAGGGAAGACCGGTGGAAATCTATGCTTATGAGCACAATGCCGCAACGGAGCTGATCGAGGATTTTATGCTGGCTGCAAATGAGACCGTTGCCCAGGAGTATGCACTTGCAGGCATTCCTTTTGTATACAGGACTCATGACAATCCGGATATGGAAAAAATGGAGGCAGTGCTTGCCATGGTTCACAATGCGGGAATCCGTACGAAAAAGACGCAGGAAGAGATCCGTCCCAAAGAAGTTCAGAAAATTTTGAAGGAACTGGAAGGCATGGAATGTGAACCATATTTTTCCAGACTTTTCCTTCGGGCGATGAAACAGGCGAAATATACTACAGACTGCAGCGGACATTTTGGACTTGCGGCAAAATATTACTGCCACTTTACTTCTCCTATTCGAAGATATCCGGATTTGCAGATCCACAGGATCATCAAGGAAAATCTGAGAGGAAAACTGACAGAGGCAAAGAGAAAACATTACGAGGATATTCTGGATCAGGTTGCTGCGCAGTCCAGTGCCATGGAGCGCAGGGCGGAGGAAGTGGAACGGGAGACTGTGAAGCTTAAGAAGGCAGAGTACATGAAAGCCCACATCGGAGAATCCTTTGAAGGTATTATTTCCGGTGTGACAGAATGGGGCCTTTATGTGGAGCTGGAAAATACGGTAGAAGGACTGGTCCATGTGAATTCCATGACAGGAGATTATTACACTTTTGACAGGGAGCGGTTTATGCTTACCGGTGATATGACAAAGAAAACTTATGTTATGGGACAGAAGGTAAAAGTCCGTGTGGAACATGCAGATCTGCAGACCAAAACCGTGGACTTTGTGCTGGAAAGAGAGGAATAAAATGGCTGGAAAATCAGGGATTCGTCTGATTGCAAATAATAAAAAAGCGTATCATGATTATTTTATCGAAGATACTTATGAAGCAGGCATTGAACTGGCAGGGACAGAGGTGAAATCCCTGCGCATGGGAAGGTGCAGTATCAAAGAATCTTATATACAGATTGAGAAGGGGGAAGTGTTTGTCTATGGCATGCACATCAGTCCTTATGAAAAGGGAAATATTTTCAATAAGGATCCTTTGAGAATCAGGAAGCTTCTGCTCCATGCTTATGAGATTCGTAAAATCGAGGGAAAGATCAGGGAAAAAGGCTACACTCTGGTTCCTTTAAAGGTTTATTTTAAAGGAAGCCTGGTAAAAGTAGAAATCGGCATCGCAAAAGGTAAGAAACTTTATGACAAACGGCAGGATATTGCAAAAAAAGATCAGCGAAGAGAAGCAGAGAGAGAATTTAAAGTGAAAAATCTTTATTAGGAAGGGATGGAAAGAGCGTATGAAATTCAAAGATATGCCTTATGAGAGAATTAATTTTGAACAGGCAAAGCAGGAGCTGGAGGCTCTTATGGAAGAAATGAAAAAGGCCAAAAGCGGGGAAGAACAGTTTGAGGTGCATAAAAAATTTTATAAGCTTAATGACAGGGTACAGACCCAGGTGACGATCTGCTCCATCCGTCACACAATGGACACCACAGATTCCTTTTATGAGGAAGAGCAGAATTATTACGATGCTCAGGTTCCGGCATATTCCAACCTCTGTGTGGCATACCAGAAGCTGCTTTATGACTCCCCTTTCAGAAATGTCCTGGAGGAGAAGATCGGTCCTGTAGCATTTAAAAATATGGAGATTGCCATGAAATCTGTGTCTGAGGAAGTGATTCCTCTGATGCAGGAGGAGAATGCCCTGGTAACAGAATACGAAAAGCTGCTGGCAGGGGCAAAGATTGACTGGGAAGGGGAAACATTGAATCTTTCTCTTCTGACTCCTTATCTGAAGAGCAAAGATCCCGAGATCAGGAAAAAAGCCTGCCGGAAACAGAATGACTTTTTTATGAGTATTTCTGAAAAACTGGATGAACTGTATGACAAACTGGTGAAGAACCGGACGCAGCAGGCAAAAATGCTGGGATTTGATACCTATACTGCCCTGGGGTATCTGCGTATGCAGAGAAATTGTTACGGCAGAGAAGAGGTAGAGAATTTGAGAAGGCAGGTAAAAGAAGTTTTCGTTCCTTTTGCGGAGAGCCTTTATGAAAAGAGAAGAGAGCGCCTGGGACTTGATAAGATGTCTTACGCCCAGGAGCAGGTGTACGGACCTGAGGGAAATCCAGAGCCAGATGGTACTCCTGAGGAGATTCTTGCAGCAGGGCAGAAAATGTATGAAGAGCTGTCACCGGAAACCAGAGAGTTCTTCGACTTTATGATGGAGAATGAGCTGTTGGATGTCTTTGGAAGAAAGACAAAAGCAGTGGGCGGCTATATGACCTATCTGCCGGATTATAAGTCTCCCTTTATTTTTGCCAACTTTAACGGTACCAGCGGTGATGTGGATGTGTTGACCCATGAATGCGGCCATGCATTCCAGGGGTATCTTGCTGCCCAGGACCCTGTACGGGAACATGCAGATATTGGCATGGAGACCGCAGAGATCCATTCTATGTCCATGGAATTTTTTACAGAACCCTGGTACCGTCTGTTCTTCGAGGGAAAAAAGGCAGGGGATTACACCAGGATGCATCTGGAGGATGCAGTGATGTTCATTCCTTATGGCTGTATGGTAGATGAGTTTCAGCATGAGATCTATGACCATCCGGAACTGACGCCGGATCAGCGGAAAGAGGTATGGAAAAATCTGGAAAAAGTATACAAACCTCATCTGTTCTATGATGGACTTCCTTTCTTTGAGGCAGGAGGATTCTGGCAGAAACAGCATCATATTTACAGTTTTCCCATGTATTATATTGACTATGTGATCGCTCAGCTGTGCGCCTTTGAGTATAAGGCATGGATGGACCAGGATTATAAAGCTGCCTGGGAGAGCTATCTGAAATTATGCAGGATGTCTGCTTCCAGATTTCATACAGAGCTTCTCAAAGAAGCAGGAATTGATTCGCCGTTCAAAGACGGAGTGATCAGTAATATTGTGCAAAATTTACGGATGATCGTGTAAAACTGTGTTGCGGAGAGAGGATATATGTCCATTGGTAAAAAACAGAAAGCGAGAATTTTGTCATAAAGACTTGACAAAAATTCATACTTTATTATAATGAAAAGGATTGAAATTTTTCTGGAAAGGAAGGAAATTTAAGATGAAAATGAAAAAAGTTTTAGCTCTGGCTTTGTCCAGTGCTATGGTGCTGTCTTTAGGTGCATGCGGAAATTCCGGCAGTGCAGCACAGTCTGAAGGTTCAGACAGCGGACAGACAGCAGCAGTATCCTATCCTGGTACACCGGATACGGACATGGTAACGGTTGACCTTCGTACAGAGCCGGCGGAATTAAACTCTTTAAAGACAAGTGATGTGCCTTCAGGGGACATCCTGAGAGAGGTTGTTGCAGGTTTATACAAACTGGACGAAAATGACAATCCGGTTCTCGATCTGGCAGCAGAAGAACCACAGGTAAGTGAAGACGGACGTACTTACACCATCAAACTCCGCCAGGACGCAAAATGGTCCAACGGAGAGCCTGTAACAGCAAACGACTTTGTATATGCTTACCAGCAGGTTTGTAATCCGGATACAGGTTCTGTGTATGCATTTATTCTGTACCAGAATCTTGTAAATGGCCAGGAAGTATACGAAGGAACGAAAGATCCTTCTGAATTAGGAGTTAAGGCGATTGACGATTATACTCTGGAAGTTACTTTTGTAAACCCGATCCCATATGCAAAGCATCTGTTCTCCTTCTCAACTTTCATGCCGGTAAACCAGAAGGCTTATGAAGAATTGGGCGGAGTTGACGGCTATGCAAAAGAGGCTGACACGATCGTAACAAACGGACCCTACAAAATCACAGAATGGGTTCATGAAGACCACATTACACTGGAAAAGAACCCGGATTACTATGGTGCAGATGACATTCAGATCGAAAAGATCAAATATGTTATGATGAAAGATACAAATGCACGTATGAACGCATTTAAAGCAGGACAGGTTGACTGCATTAACCTGGACGGCGACCAGATGGCACAGCTGGAAAAAGATGGCGTGGAAGTTCAGACTTATGTAGATAACGGTAACTGGTACTTCCAGTATAATACCAATACACCGGGATTAAACAATGCCAAGATCCGTCAGGCTTTAGGTATGTCCATTGACCTGGAAAGCTTATGTACCAATGTCCGCAAAGACGGTTCCGTTCCTGCAACAGGTCTGGTTCCTACAGGCATTAACGGTGCAAATGGCCAGAAATACCGTGAAGCAGCAGGTGATATGATCACTTATGATGCAGAGCAGGCTAAAAAGCTCTTCGAAGAAGGCCTTGCAGAGGAAGGCATGACAGCTGCTGACTTCAAGATCTCTCTTCTTACAGATGACACCTCCGCGGCACAGAAAGAAGCTGCTTTCTATCAGGAACAGTGGAAACAGGCTCTGGGGATCGAAGTAGAGATCACGCCGCAGCCGTTTAAATCTCGTCTGCAGTCTATGGAAGACAGAGATTTTGATATTGTATTTGCAGGATGGTCTCCGGATTACAATGACCCGATGACATATCTGGATATGTTTACAACAACAAATGGAAACAACTATGGTGATTACTCTAGTGAAGAGTATGATACACTGATCGCAAATGCAATGAAGGAAGTCGATCCTGTAAAACGTCAGGAAATGCTGATTCAGGCGGAAACTCTGTTAGTTCAGACAGACGCTCCGATCTTCCCTCTGTATTTCAGTTCTGTTGGTTATGTAGTATCTGACAAACTTGACGGAATGACACGTACTGGTTTCCAGGAATTTGATTTTACAGACGGCGCTGTAA
>CALWHD010000054.1 GCA_944380235.1 uncultured Blautia sp. | reverse complement strand
AGTCAAAAAAAGAAATTCAACACCACGAAAAGGTTGAAACTCATTATCTGACAATCGGGGCAACAGGATTTAAAACTGCGACCAAACGGCCCACAGCCGTGGGCGCTACCAAGCTACGCCATACCCCGCAACAAAAATCATTATACCAGACTTTCAGAAAATTGCAAGTGTTTTTTTCTGAAATTTCGAGGACTTATTCCATAATATTGTCGAAAGGCGTTGGAAAAGTGTTCCACGGAGGAATAGCCCAGTTCTTCTGACACGGCTGTGATGCTTAAACAGGAATCTGCAAGAAGCATAGAAGCGTTGGACATGCGCGCTTCTGTTCGTTTCTGGAGAAATGTTTTTCCGTAAAAACCTTTTAAAAAACGTTCTGTCTGGCGGGGGCTTAATCCCAATCGTTTTGACAGTTCTTCCAGATCAGCGTTTTTATATTCATAAAGAAAATAATCTTCTGCAATGACAGATCTGCGGTCGGGAGGAATATCTTTTGCCGAGACACGGTTTGTCGGATTTCCCTGCTGGTAGAGCCTTGTTAGAGAGATAAAAAGCTGTTTCAATATTGCGGACATCTGTTCTTCGTATCCGGGGAGCCGTTCTCTGATTTCACGACTGGCAGCAGTTAAAAGAGGCAGAATCTGAGAGTGATCCTGTTCTGCCCAGGCGCGAATGGAAAGAAAAGCGGAGAGAAGCGGAGTTCTGGGCAGGGATGCAGTATCTATTTTATAATAAACACAGTATTCATGCATAAGATCTTCAGAGGAAGAAATTTCCATATGTTCGCTGCAGGGACCTGCTATATAAAAACGATTGGGAGACATATCATAAAATTTTCCGTTGATAAAAACTCTGCCTTTTCCAGAGAGAATGTAATGAAGTTCATAGCAGCCGGGGCCATGGCTGTGCCGGGGAACCTTTTTCACAGGACGTTCCGATGCAAAGGTCAGTACTCTGACAAGTGTACCTTCTACAAAAAAACGGATATTCAGATCTTGATGCAGTGCGGAAGAAGTTACCTGTGTGCTCATAAATTCCCTCCCGAAAAAATTAGAATAATGTTTCAGCAGTATATTCTGCCTGTATTTATTATAGTAGCTGCCGGGACAGGAAACAAGAGAAACCTGCGTTTATACGACATAAAACCTGCGGAAATGTCAGTTTCCTCTCTTAAAAAATCCCCTGAAAAACTTATAATAAAAGCATAAAACAGAAAGCAAAATTTATAGGAGGTAATTGTATATGGGAACTATGAAAGGAGCAGTTCTGCCGGGAAACAGTACAGTAGAGCTAAGAGATTTTGAAATACCGAAACCAGGATATGGTCAGGTGCTTATTCAGACCAAAGCTTCTACTATCTGCGGAAGTGATATCCGCTGCATTTACAGAGAGCATGTGGGAAAGGGACCGGAAGCCTATATTCCGGGAACCATTGCAGGACATGAGCCCTGCGGGCTGATTGTGGAAGAAGGAGAGGGGCTGAAAAGGTTCAAAAAAGGAGACAGGGTCATCGTCTATCACATTTCCGGCTGCGGTGTATGCCATGACTGCAGAAAAGGATACTATATTTCCTGTAAGAGCAGACATAGAAAAGCATATGGATGGCAGCGCAACGGAGGGATGGCACCCTATATCCTGGCAGATGAAAAAGATCTGATCCTCCTGCCGGACCAGCTGACATACAAGGATGGAGCCCAGATCGCCTGTGGTTTTGGAACGGTATATGAAGCGATTGAGAAAATTGGAATCTCCGGAAATGATGCGGTGTTGGTGACCGGGCTGGGACCTGTAGGGCTTGCTGCACTGATGCTGGCAAAATGTCTGGGGGCAAATAAATTGATTGGTGTGGAAATGAATGAAACCAGGATTGAAACAGCAAAGAAGCTGGGATTGGCAGATGAGGTATTTAAGCCGGGACCAGGTGCCCTGGAGCAGATTTTAGAAGCAACCGGCGGATATGGTGTGGAAAGAGCTATTGACGCCAGTGCCAGTGATGGGGGAAGGCAGCTTGCCATCCGTGCCACAAGGGAATGGGGCAGGATCGCTTTTGTAGGCGAGGGAGGAAGCTGTACATTCCAGCCAAGTCCGGATATTATCCACGGACAGAAAACCATTTATGGTTCCTGGGTAACCTCTCTTTGGCGGATGGAGGATCTGACAGAGCGTCTGGTGCGATGGGGCATTCACCCGGAGGATCTGATCACCCATGAATTTCCTCTGGAGAAGGCAGGAGAAGCATACGCACTTATGGCTTCCGGAAACTGCGGGAAAGTGGCTGTGACTTTTGAATAGAAGAGCAGAAGAGATATGAAAAAAGAATGCACCGGTTTTTGACACATTTCAAGTGTGTGAAAGGCCGGTGCATTTGGTGTCTTTCTGTCTGGATTTCCTGAAAAGAATTGACGGTTCTGCCGCAAATATGGTATTGTAATAAGAAATATCAGACGGCTGTAAGCAAAACCGCCGTGTGCAGTCCGGTGAAGTACCGGTTTTCAAGATAAATCGTATGGGAGGAAATGAGTTATGAAAAATTGCAGCAAATATAAAAGACAGTATTTTCTTCCGCCTGTAAAATGTATGGATTGGGCAGAGAAAGACTATGTAGATCATGCGCCGGTGTGGTGCAGTGTGGATTTAAGAGACGGAAACCAGGCTCTGGTGATTCCCATGAACCTGGAACAAAAAGTAGAATTTTTCAAACTTCTGGTAAAAATCGGATTTAAAGAAATTGAAGTGGGATTTCCAGCGGCTTCTGAGACGGAATATGCTTTCCTCCGTAAATTAATCGAAGAGAACCTGATTCCGGATGATGTGACTATTCAGGTACTGACTCAGGCAAGGGAGCACATTATAAAGAAAACTTTTGAAGCTGTTAAAGGTGCGAAAAATGTGATCGTGCATGTCTATAATTCCACCTCTTTGGCACAGAGAGAGCAGGTGTTCAGAAAATCAAAAGAAGAAATCCTGAAGATTGCAGTGGACGGGGCAAAGCTTTTAAAACAGCTGACAGAGGAGGCAAATGAAAATTACAGATTTGAGTACAGTCCGGAGAGTTTTACCGGAACGGAACCGGAGTATGCTCTGGAAGTATGTAATGCAGTGCTGGATGTGTGGCAGCCTGAGGCAGACAGAAAAGCGATCATTAACCTGCCCGTGACTGTAGAACATTCCATGCCCCATGTATATGCAAGTCAGGTAGAATACATGTGCAAAAATCTGAAATACAGGGAAAATGTGGTAGTGTCTCTCCATCCGCACAATGACAGAGGCTGCGGCGTGGCGGATTCTGAAATGGGGCTTCTTGCCGGTGCAGACCGAATTGAGGGAACTCTTTTCGGAAATGGGGAGCGCACAGGGAATGTAGATATTGTCACACTTGCATTGAATATGTATTCTCAGGGTGTAGAGCCAAATCTGGACTTTACAGACATGACAAATATAACAGAGAAATATGAGGGCTTTACAGGAATGAAAATCAATGAGAGAAGTCCATACAGCGGGGCTTTGGTATTTGCAGCATTCTCCGGCTCTCATCAGGATGCGATTGCCAAAGGCATGCATTGGCTGGAAGAAAAGAAACCAGAGCACTGGACAGTTCCGTATCTTCCTATTGATCCCAAAGACGTGGGAAGGAATTATGATGCGGATGTTATCCGTATCAACAGCCAGTCAGGAAAAGGCGGCGTAGGTTATATCCTGGAGACAAAATTCGGACTGAATCTTCCTGCAAAGATGCGGGAGGCAATGGGCTATACTGCAAAAGCAGTGTCAGACCATACACAGAAAGAGCTGCTTCCTGAAGAAATCTTTGAGCTGTTTAAGAAAACTTTCGAAAATGTGACATCACCGCTGGCAATCCATGAGGTGCATTTCCAGCAGAAGGAAGGCGGAATCGTAACACAGGTAACATCATCCTTCAACGGCAGGATCCAGACTACAGAGGCAGAAGGAAACGGACGTTTAAATGCTGTCAGCAACGCACTTAAGAAAACTTACAGCTTCCAGTATGATCTGGTAACTTATCAGGAACATGCCTTAGAGCAAAGCTCCAGCTCCAAAGCGATTGCCTATGTGGGAATTAAAAAGCCGGACGGAAGTCTTTCCTGGGGCGCTGGTGTAGATCCGGATATTATCCGTGCCTCCATTGATGCACTGGTAACAGCCATCAATAATCGGTAAGAAATTATTCCTTGACTTTCCTGCCTTGATTATTTTATAATTCACGTAATCTATGGGAATGCTACAAAAAACAAGTTCTAAAGGAAAAAGATATGAATATCATTTGTGTAATATTAACTGGTATCCATCATTTGCTAGAGAAGGCCCGGAGATATGTTCAGACGAGCAGGGTCTCGAAGAGATGCAGAAGGAACTGTGCTTTATTTGCTGTGGGGGTCACGGTAGTGGCAGCAGCGGCATTCGGTTTTCACGGAGTACATGCGGCGGGAAAGAACCGTGCAGATGAGACAGGGCAAAAAGAAAAAGTAAAAGAGAAAGAAGAGCCCGAAGATGAATCGCCTTATGGACTGGAGGCGATCCTTCAGGGGGTGCTCATAAGCCAGGATACCCAGACAGAAGTAAAAAAGGTGGGTACTTCCCTTGAAAATGTAATGGTAGGCCAGAGGGTCGGAAAAAGAGAAATGGAATCCAGCCTTGACTTCGAAGACCAGGGGGCTCAGGAAGTAGCAAAGCTGCAGAACAGCGCGCTTGGGATGTCTGAAAGCAATTTAAAAATGTCCGATGAAGATTATCAGAATCTTCTTCAGCTGGTAGAGGCAGAGGCCGGAGGAGAGGACATGAAAGGGAAGATTTTGGTGGCCAACGTGGTGTTCAACAGGGTAAAGGATCCGGAATTTCCCTCCAGTATTTCAGAGGTTATTTGGGAAAACGTGGCTGGCAGCGCTCAGTTTTCGCCCACCGCAGACGGACGCATCAATACGGTGACAGTTTCTGAAGAGACAAGAGAGGCTGTGAACCGTGCCATTGACGGAGAAGATTACTCTCAGGGAGCGCTGTTTTTTATGCAGGAGGAATACTCAGATGAAGAGAATGCCCGCTGGTTTAAAGAAGATCTGAAATTTTTATTTACACACGGAGTTCATGATTTTTACACATATCCGTAAGAAAGGACAAAAGACATGGAAATATTATATAAAAGTACAAGGGGAACAGGAAAAAGCATCACAGCCTCTCAGGCGATTCTTCAGGGGCTGTCTGAAGACGGCGGACTGTTTGTGCCGGACAGCCTTCCGAAGCTGGCCCTTTCCTTTGAGGAACTTTCAGAGATGTCATACCAGGAAACTGCTTATGAAGTGATGAAGCTGTTTCTTACCGATTTCACGGAGGAAGAGTTAAAGTACTGTATTGCCCACGCTTATGACGAGAAGTTTGATACGGAGGAGATCGCGCCTATAAAAAAGGCGGCAGGGGCATACTACCTGGAATTATTCCATGGCTCTACGATTGCGTTCAAAGATATGGCGCTGTCTATTCTGCCCTATCTTATGACTACAGCTGCTAAGAAAAATCAGGTAAAAAATGAGATCGTGATTCTTACAGCTACATCAGGAGATACGGGGAAAGCTGCTATGGCAGGATTCGCGGATGTGCCGGGAACGAAGATCATTGTCTTTTATCCGAAAAACGGAGTCAGTCCTATCCAGGAAAAGCAGATGGTGACTCAGAAAGGCGGCAATACTTACGTGGTGGGGATCACAGGAAACTTTGATGATGCCCAGACCGGCGTAAAAAAGATGTTTAATGACAGAGAAATGGCAAAAGAACTCTCTGCTGCGGGTTATCAGTTTTCCTCTGCCAACTCCATTAATATCGGACGTCTGGTACCCCAGGTGGTATATTATGTTTACGCCTATGCAAAACTTTTAAAAGCCGGAGAGATCCAGACAGGAGAGAAAATCAATATAACAGTTCCCACAGGAAATTTCGGTAATATCCTTGCGGCTTACTATGCCAAAGAACTTGGGGTGCCTGTAGGAAAATTCATCTGTGCATCCAATGAAAATAAGGTGCTCTATGACTTTTTCGAGACGGGATGCTATGACAGAAACAGGGAATTTATGCTGACCTCATCTCCCTCCATGGATATTTTAATCTCCAGCAATCTGGAGCGGCTGATTTACAGGATTGGAGGTAATGATCCTGATAAGAACCGCAGTATGATGGACAGCCTGGCAAAGACAGGAAAATATGAGATTACAGAGGAAATGAGACAGAATTTAAAAGAATTTTACGGGAATTATGCTTCAGAAGAGGAAACTGCAGAAACCATTAAGAAGATATATGAAGATACTGGTTATGTACTGGATACGCACACTGCAGTAGCAGCCTGTGTATATGAAAAGTATAAGGCACAGTCCGGGGACAGCACAAAGACTGTGATTGCTTCCACAGCAAGTCCTTTTAAATTCACCAGAAGTGTCATGAATGCCATTGATGAAAAATATGACGCTTTGACTGATTTCGAATTAGTGGATAAACTTTCTCAGATCGGAGGAGTAAAGGTGCCTGATGCCATTGAGGAGATCCGTACAGCACCTGTGCTTCATGATAGGATCTGTACAGCAGAAGAAATGCCGGAGACTGTGAAAAAGATTTTGGGAATTTGACGGAGCGGAGCGATGAACAGTATTGATTTAGAATATGCGAAAAAAAGTTTCCGGGAATACTTAACTGCCTATGACCCTGAAGATGAGAAGATCAAACTGAAAAGAGTACATACTTTCTGTGTTGTGGAAGCTGCGGACTATATCTGCAGGAAGGAGAAACTTTCAGAGGAGGATCGTGAACTCGCGCTTCTTATTGCTTTGCTCCATGATATCGGCAGATTTGAGCAGCTGAAAGTTTTTCACAGTTATGATGACAGCAAATTAGATCATGCTTTATTTGGGGTAAAAGTACTTTTTGAAGACAATCTTATACGAAACTTCATTATCGCAGATCAGTATGATGAGATTATCCGCCAGGCGATCATATGGCATTCTTGCTATGAGCTTCCACGGATAGATGATGAGAGGACACTGCTGCACTGCAGGCTGATCCGGGATGCAGATAAGCTGGACAATTTCAGAGTGAAAGCCACAGAGACACTGGAAGCTCACTTTGATGTCTCAAAAGAAGAAGTCCAGAAAGAGGCGGTCTCTCCCAATATTCTTGAGGCTGTCCGTGACCACCGCTGTATCCTTCGCGGAGAGAGGGTTACCCATCTGGATATGTGGGTTTCTTATCTTGCATTTATTTTTGATTTAAACTTTCCTTCCAGTTTTCGTTACATCCAGGAACATGATTATATTAATCACAATATTGACCGTATGGACTATCAGCAGGAGAAGACGAAGGAGAACATGGAAGAAATACGGAGAATCTGTAATGCATATGTGATGGAAAAAGCTGATAAATGTGACGGCACTTTCCCTGAGATACAATGCATTTTTTGTTGAAAAAATCCATATACTAGAGTATAATAATGATAGAAAAATCCTGGAGTGTTCGACACGCCCATTAATTTTGAACCTACATTACTTTAAACGGGATTCCTACATTGCTGTTTCTAATGTCAGGCCGTCATTGCGCAGCGGAAGACAGCGGAGCAGCTGCGGTTGCCCACCTGGCGTCAGCTAGGAGTCAGAAGATGGGAAACGGCACCCTGGGATTTTTTATTGCAGAAAAACAAGTAATCAAAAGAAAAGAGAGAAGGAAATATGGGGATTTTAAAGCAGTCATTTGGAAAAAGTACAGATAACAGAGCAGTTTTTTTGTATGAGATTACCAACGGCAGCCAGATGTCCATCGCAGTGACGGATTTTGGGGCAGCGCTTGTAAAAATCGTGGTTCCGGATAAGAATGGAAATCCAGTAGATGTGGCACTGGGATATGACACAGCAGAAGGATATTATGAGAATGGCTGTCATTTTGGTGCAGTAATTGGAAGAAACGGTAATCGTATCGGAAACGCGTCTTTTGAAATTAACGGAAAGCGCTATCAGCTTGCAGTAAACGACAATAAAAACAATTTACATAGCGGTCCGGACTGGTATCGTACCAGAGTGTGGGATGTAACAGAGGTGAATGAGGAAGAAAACAGTGTTACATTTCGTCTTTTCAGTCCGGACGGAGACCAGGGTTTTCCTGGAAACTTTACCTGTTTTGTCACCTACCGGCTGACAGAGGAAAATGAGGTAGTCCTCCATTATCAGGGAAGTGCAGATACAGACACTGTGGTAAATATGACCAATCATTCCTATTTCAACCTTGCAGGACATGACCAGGGAGCAGAGGCAATGCTGGAACATGAAGTGCAGATATTCGCTCCGGAGTATACTCCTGTTTTTGATTCTGAGGCAATTCCTACAGGAGAGATCGCACCGGTGGCGGGAACCCCTATGGATTTTTATACATGTCCGAAGAAAATCGGACAGGACGTGGAGGCAGACTTTGAACAGCTGAAGTTCACAGGAGGCTATGATCATAATTATGCGCTGTGCCGCCGGAAAGGGGACATCCGCCGGGCAGCGAAAGTGGTGAGTTCCAGAACGGGAATTGCCATGGAGGTATTTACAGATCTGCCGGGTATGCAGTTTTATATCGGAAATTTCATAGAAGAGGAGAAAGGAAAAGCAGGCTGTATTTACCATAAGAGAGGCGGGTTCTGTATGGAAACCCAGTATTATCCCAATGCCTGCAACGAAGAGGCGTTTGAAACTTCTGTTTTAAAGGCAGGAGAGGAGTATGATACAACTACGGTCTATAAATTTAGTTTAGAAGCTTGAAAGCAAAGTGCTATATCCTGTTTTCAAGCATGATAAAGAAGGAGCAGAAAGGTATATCTGAGGAAAGCCTGCTTGCTCCTTTTTTCTGTAAAACAGTGTTCATGGAATCCGGAAAATGCATATATTGTAAGTATGAACTGGAAAGAAAAGATCAAATGGAAACTTGTGATTATACTGCTGGCTCTTGTGGGGATTTTGATTGTATGGTGCGCGGGAAAGGCTGGAGAGAGAAAAAAAAGCGCAGAAACGGAAATCCTGCAGGAGTACATGATAAAGGAAAATGAACGGGCAAGTGCGGGGGCAGCATATCCGATGCAAAAAGAGACAGAAGGACAGAGAAGTACAGAAGAGGAAACGAAAGGAGAAGAGCAGGATGCGCTGACTCTGCCTGAGGAGCGAATTGGGGCAGCAGAGCAAAAGACAGCGGAGACAAATGCAGAAATTACAGAACCATCCATCCGGGTGCTGCTGATGACAGATGGGTTTACAAGCTATTATCACGACAAGATCTCTCTGAGATTCCAGGGTGATTATGAACTTCGGGGAAAGAACAGCCGGACTGTGAAGGGAGGTGAAATCCTGGAACTGGCATTGGGAAGCGGCGAATTTCAGGACGGCAGTCTGACTCTTGTGCCGACAGGAGAAGAGAATCGGATCATTGTCACTTCTCTCTCCAGAGGACAGGGAAATCCTGCCTATAGAGGAAGTCTGACTGTGTATGAAGATGAAAATGGGCTTCGTATGGTCAATGAACTGCCGCTGGAGGAATACCTGTATGCTGTGGTCCCAAGTGAGATGCCGGCTTCTTACAGTGAGGAAGCTTTGAAGGCGCAGGCGGTGTGTGCCAGGACTTATGCATGTGTCCAGATGGAGGGCAGCAGTTTGGAAGCGCTGGGAGCTCAGGTGGACGACAGCGTTTCTTATCAAGTATATCAAAACAGTGGGGAGGCGGAGACCGCCAGTCAGGCAGTAAATGAGACGAAAGGAGAGATTTTATTAAATAACGGTGAACCTATTAACGCCTATTATTTTTCTACGTCTCATGGAAAAACATCCACAGACGAGGTCTGGGAAGCATCAGTTCCTTCCACTTATCTGCAGAGTGTGGAATGCAGATATGATGCCCAGGAACCATGGTTTGCCTGGGAAGTGACCGTACCTGCGGGAACTATTTTGGAAAATGCAAAAGATTTCTATCCGGAGGTCCAGACCATTGGCATGCCTCAGATTCTGGAAACAGGGGAGGGCGGCGCAGTGCTGGATCTTTGTCTTCCCACAGACCAGGGAGAAAAGGAGCTGCACAGTGAGTACGATATCCGTTCTCTTCTGGCGCCGGAGGGGATTTCTATTACCAGACAGGACGGATCTCAGGTCAAAGGAGGTACTCTTTTGCCCAGCGCCTATTTTACCCTGGAGGCTCAGACTGATCAGGAAGGAAACTTTACAGGATGCAGGATTCAGGGAGGCGGCTATGGACATGGAGTAGGAATGAGCCAGAATGGCGCCAAAGGAATGGCTGAGACAGGAAAAAAATATAAAGAAATTCTCACGTATTTTTATAAAGATGTGGAAATCGGGAATATTAATGACGTGCTTTCAAAATAGTGCGGACGGCACAAAACTTGTTATTTACATAGATTCGTGGTATAATGGCGAAATCTTAGGAGAAGCGGTACAATATTGCCCAGAACCGGCTTTAGGGCAATAAAACAGGTGAAAGAAAAGAAGCAGAGGAAAGAAGTAGTATGGAAACAGGTAAAAAGTTGATACAGACTCTCAGAGGGTTTACGAGAAAAATGAGTCAGGACCATACATCGGCGTATGCTGCCCAGGCAGCTTATTTTATTATACTTTCTTTTATCCCGTTTATGCTGCTTTTGATGACGTCTGTAAAGTATACATCTCTTACAAGGGAAGAGGTGATCTGGGTCATCATGCAGGTGTGTCCGGAGAGTTTCTTTGAGTTCATCGCATCGATTGTCTATGAGGTTTACGCAAAATCTCTTGCGGTAGTACCGCTGTCAGCGGTTATGGCTCTGTGGTCTGCAGGAAAAGGGATTCAGGCTCTGACTAACGGGTTTAACTGTATTTATCAGGTAAAAGAAACACGTAATTTCATTCTTACGAGGATTCGGGCAGTCCTTTATACCCTGGCATTTGTGATTTCCATTGTGCTCACGCTGATTTTGCAGGTCTTTGGAAATAGCCTGCAGAGAGAGCTGAGTAAACGTTTTCCTTTTTTGAGCGCTTTGGTCACTAGGATCATCAGTATGAGGATCGTAATTACCTTAAGCATGCTTTTTTTGGTGTTTCTGCTGATGTATAAGTTTATCCCCAACCGCAGGGCGACGCTTAGGAGCCAGATTCCGGGAGCACTGCTTTCGGCAGTGTGCTGGATGGCGTTTTCCTTTGGATTTTCCTTGTATTTTGATTTTTACAGTGGGACTGCGAACATGTACGGAAGCATGACCAGTGTGGTACTGATCCTGCTGTGGCTGTACATCTGTATGATGTTTGTTATGATAGGAGCCCAGGTGAATCATTATTTTGAGGAAAAGTTCAAGTGGGTGCGTAAAGCGGCCACAGAAGCATTGCAGAGGGAATTGTATCAGCTGACTCACGGCGGGGATGAGGAGGAGGATGGGGAAGAAGAAGCAGGAGAAGAAAAAGAAATTCTTGACAGAACCGGGGAAAGTGGCTACAATAACATACAGACATAGAAAAAAGCTGTGAAAGTGTCAGTAGGCATTTATTTTCTGTCAGAGATAGAGAGTCACCGGCTGAAAGCTCTCTTCAGTTCAGATAAATGCTGAGATTCCCACCGGAGCTGCATTTCTGAAAATGTTAAGTAGGAAATGACGTAGCTGTGCGTTAAACAGAAATCAAGTGTCTGCCGGCAGATTTGACGGCGGGAACAAGGGTGGTACCACGGAATTTTGCTTCGTCCCTTATGGGGACGGAGCTTTTTTATATTTCCGTGTAATTTATAGGAAAAGGAGAATATCATGAAAGAAAAATTACAGCGTATTCAGGAAGAGGCTGCAAAGAGAATTCAGGAATCGGATTCCCTGGAAAAATTAAATGAAGTCAGAGTTGCTTTTTTGGGAAAAAAAGGCGAACTGACTGCAGTATTAAAAGGAATGAAAGATGTTGCCCCGGAAGACCGTCCGAAAGTAGGACAGTGGGTCAATGAGGCCAGGGCAGAGATTGAAGTCCTTCTGGAAGAGACAAAGAAGAAGCTGGAAGGAGAGGCTCTTGAGAAAAAGTTAAGAGAAGAGGTCATTGATGTGACGCTTCCCGCAAAGAAAATGGAAGTGGGTCATAGACATCCCAACACGATCGCCCTGGAAGAAGTGGAGAGAATCTTCATCGGCATGGGCTATGAGGTGGTAGAAGGACCGGAAGTGGAATACGATCTGTACAACTTTGAAAAGCTGAATATCCCTGACGGACACCCCGCAAAGGATGAACAGGATACCTTTTATATCAGCAAAGACATTGTGCTCCGCACCCAGACTTCTCCGGTACAGGCACGTGTGATGGAACAGGGAAAACTGCCGATCAGAATGATCGCGCCGGGACGCGTGTTCCGCTCTGACGAAGTGGATGCCACCCATTCTCCTTCTTTCCATCAGATTGAAGGACTTGTTGTCGATAAACACATAACTTTTGCGGATCTGAAGGGAACCTTGGAAGAATTTGCAAAAGAACTGTTCGGACCGGAAACAAAAACAAAATTCCGTCCTCACCACTTCCCATTTACAGAACCAAGTGCAGAGGTAGACGTTTCCTGTTTTAAATGCGGAGGAAAAGGCTGCCGTTTCTGTAAAGGTTCCGGCTGGATCGAAATCCTGGGATGCGGCATGGTGCATCCTCATGTGCTGGAAATGTGCGGAGTCGATCCCAACGAATATACAGGATTTGCCTTCGGCGTAGGTCTGGAGCGAATCGCGCTGCTGAAATATGAAATTGACGATATGCGTTTATTATATGAAAATGACACAAGATTCTTACGTCAGTTCTAGGAGGAGAGAAGAGAATGAATACATCTTTATCATGGATTAAAAAATATGTGCCGGACCTGGATGTGACAGCCCAGGAATATACAGATGCCATGACTCTGTCAGGAACAAAGGTGGAAGGCTATGAGAAGCTGGACGCTGACCTGGATAAGATCGTCATTGGTCAGATCGAGAAAATCGAAAAACACCCAGATGCAGACAAACTCATTATCTGCCAGGTAAATATTGGAACAGAAACCAT
>CALWHD010000053.1 GCA_944380235.1 uncultured Blautia sp. | reverse complement strand
AAGACCCACCGCAACACCTCCGGATGCCAGCAATGCCGCTATAGAGGACTCTTTTACACCAAAACTCGTTGCAATAGTGACAATCAAAAGAAAATAGAGCCCTGCTTTCACAAAAGAAGTCACAAACTGTGTTACCCCTGTGTCCGCATTTGCCCTGTTCATAGATTTTACAATAAATCTGCACAATTTATGGATCAGTTTACTGGCAATGATATAGACAATGATCGCCAGCAAGACTCTTCCCAGAAAGCTTCCGATAACAGGAATCTGCTCTTCCCAGAAATCCCATGTGAGATAATGTCTGAGAAATGCCTCCAGGCTGTCAAATTCAATTGCTTCCGTTATGTCTGTTGTCATAATTCCACCTTTACTTTGATATTAGCAGAAAACGCTCCTGTCTCCTGCCCTGAACAGTTCATAAATTGGAAACCGGCAAAGCCGGTCTCCAACTAGTTATTCATGGACAATAGGCCGTCTGCAAAACGTATCGTCTATTGTTTACTGCTTTTTCTTTTTTCCCCCTGTTTTCTTTTTCGTTTCTGCTTCTGATTCTGCTTCAATCTTTTCTGCTTCCGGTTTTGCCTCGATTTTCTTTGCTTCCGGCTTTGCTTCGATCTTTTCTGCTTCTGGTTTTGCCTCGATCTTCTTCGCTTCCGGCTTTGCTTCGATCTTCTCTGCTTCCGGTTTTGCCTCGATCTTCTTTGCCTCCGGCTTCGCTTCGATCTTCTCTGCTTCCGGTTTCGCTGCCTTCTTTCCCTTTGGTTTTGTTTCCGCTTTGGCATCCGTCTTTTTTTCAGCCGGCTTTACTTTGCTGTTCTTTTCTTCTTCCTTTTGTCTTTCCTCTTCAATCTTCTTTTCCAGCTGCTTTCTTACTTTTGACACCTCTGTCCGGCTCTCCGCAGCTTGCGTTTTCTTTCCGGCCCTTTTTGTCTCAGCCTTTGTATAAGAAAAGATCTGAACAGAAAGAGGTGCTACTGTAATGACAATAGAATTCTTCCTTTCATCGCACTCTTCTTTTTTGGATGTCTTTACTCTGGGATTTCCAATACCGGTCCCGCCGAATTCCTTCGCATTGCTGTTAAAGATCTCTTTGTATTTTCCCGGATAGGGAACTCCCATCTGATACTTTTCATAGGTCATATCAGAAAAATTGCACACTGCAACCAAAGTTGTTTCTCTCTTCTTTCCTCTGCGCACCAGAGTCAGCATATTTTTCTCTGACTCCATAAGATTGATCCATTCAAAGCCATCTGTATTATAATCCATTTCATATAACGCAGGCTGTTCTTTATACAGCTTCCAGAGTGCCTGTACATAATTTTTCATCTGTGCATGGTCTTTTTCTTCCAAAAGTTCCCAATCCAGTCCTCTTTCTTCAGACCATTCTCTCTCCTGGGCAAATTCCTGTCCCATAAACAGCAGTTTCTTGCCCGGATGAACCAGCATGAAGCCATAAGCCGCACGCAGGTTTGCCATTTTTTTCTCCTTTTCTCCAGGCATTTTGTTAAGAAGAGAACATTTGCCGTGGACGACTTCATCGTGTGAAAGACTCAGCAGGAATTTTTCACTGTAAGCATAAACCATACTGAATGTCAGCTCATCATGGGCACCGCTTCTGAAAATGGGATCTTTTTTCATATAATCGATAAAATCATTCATCCAGCCCATATTCCACTTATAATCAAATCCCAGACCGTCATCTTCTACCTTTCCCGTGATTTTTGGCCATGCTGTGGATTCTTCCGCGATAAGCAGAGCATCCGGATGTTTTTTCTTAAAAATAGAATTTAAGTGTTTCAGAAACTCAATAGCTTCCAGATTTTCATTTCCGCCGTAGATATTTGCTACCCACTCTCCGTCATTCTTTCCATAATCCAGATACAGCATGGAAGCCACCGCATCCATACGGATACCGTCAGCATGATATTGTTCTGCCCAGAACAAAGCATTGGAGATAAGGAAGTTCTTTACCTGAGGCCGCCCGTAGTTATAGATCAGAGTACCCCAGTGAGGATGCATGCCCTGCCTTGGATCCAGATGCTCATAGAGGCAGGTTCCGTCAAACGCAGCAAGTCCAAATATATCTTTCGGAAAATGAGCAGGTACCCAGTCTAAGATCACGCCGATCCCCTGCTGATGCATATAATCCATGAAATACATAAAATCCTCCACATTTCCGTATCTGCTGGTAGGCGCATAGTATCCGGTCACCTGATAGCCCCAGGAAGCATCAAAGGGGTGTTCCATTACAGGCATCAGCTCCACATGAGTGTATCCCATTTCCTTCACATATTCTGCAAGCATAGGGGCAATTTCCCTGTAATTATAAAACAACCTGCCTTCTTCTTTCTCAGGCTTTCTCCAGGAACCAAGATGCAGTTCATAAACTGCCATGGGTTTTTTCTCATCCTGCAACTGTTTTCTGGATTTCATCCAGGCATCATCGTTCCATTTATACTGGCTCAGATCTGCGACTACAGATGCCGTTTTTGGCCGTACCTCCGCCTGGTTTCCATATGGGTCAGCCTTCAGATAGACCAGAGATCCCTTCGCCTTTATTTCATATTTATACAACGCACCTGCTTTTACTCCGGGGATAAACAGTTCAAAAATTCCGGATACTGCAAGCCTGTTCATCTGATGCACTCTTCCGTCCCAGTGATTAAAATCACCAACCACGCTGACACGCATGGCATTGGGTGCCCATACTGCAAAGTAAACTCCGGATACGCCCCGGACCGTCATGGGATGAGCTCCCAGTTTTTTATAAATATCATAACAGATGCCGGCGGAAAACTGCTGCTCCTCCTCCACACTGATCTGCTCCTCAAATGCATAAGGGTCATAAAACTGCTCTGTTTTTCCTTCTTCGTATACTGCTTCGACCTTATATTTCGGTATCTTATCCCCGGGGATCAATACAGAAAAAAATCCCGCTTCATCCTCCAGTTCCATCTCATATTTCTGTTTGTCTTTTGTTGTCAGGATCTTTGCCGAGGAAGCTCCCGGAAGAAAACACTGAATCAGAATACCCTCCGGAGTCACTCTGGGACCCAGTATTTTTTTTGGCTCACTTTCTTCCGAATAAACAACTGCCTCAATCTCCGGCCAGTCCATCATGTTATATAATTTTTCAGACATGATACGCCCTCCTTTATTCATGGATACCTGAAAATAACTGCGCAATTCATATTTTGCAGCCTATGAATTTATTTTATCATCAAAGTATTTTGTTGTAAAGATTTTAACAAAGATTCCAA
>CALWHD010000052.1 GCA_944380235.1 uncultured Blautia sp. | reverse complement strand
TTTCAGAATGTGTATATACATCTACGCCTGTGCCTTCCGTCTGCTCCAGCAGCATTTCCAGATCTCTCAGATCATGTCCTGAGATCAGGATTGCCGGATTCTTTCTCACGCCGATGTTCACGTTTGTAATCTCGGGATTTCCGTAATGTTCTGTATTTGCCTTGTCCAGAAGCGCCATCACATCCACGCCGTATTTTCCTGCTTCCATCACAAGACCCACAAGTTCTTCTGCTGTCAGGGAATCATCCATGGTCTTTGCCAGAGCAGACTGCAGAAATGCATCTATCCCGGTTTCCTCTTCTCCAAGGATATTAGCATGTTTCAAGTATGCCGCCATGCCTTTCAGACCATATGTGAGCAGCTCCCTCAGGCTTCTTACATCTTCATTTTCTGTTGCAAGAACACCTGCTGCCGGACATGCGTTTCTGATTGCTTCCTCATTCTTCGGATTCCAAAGTGCTGCCGGAGAAAGAGCTGTTTTGTCTTTCAGAATGCCCAAAGCTGCTGTTTTTAATTCCAAAGTCTTTTTGATGCTTTTTAAAATTCTGGTATCATCAAAATTAGCATTTGTAATGGTAAGAAATAAATTCTCTGTCACCTGATGATTCCAGCTGGTCTCAGGCTCTTTTCCCTCGTTTCTCATAGCCGTAAGCACCTGAGAAAAACCTTTTGTTACATATACCAGTACATCCTGAAGTCCGGCAGTTTCCGGTTTCTTTCCACACACACCTGACTGGGTACAGCCTGTATTTCCCGCTGTTTCCTGACACTGAAAGCAAAACATTTTTGTTTCCATAATCTATATCCTCCTTAATACCTGACTGTTTTTGTTTGATTTCAAGTGGTATTATAGCGGATATGAGATTTATTTCTGTGGTTAAAACAACGAAATCAAAAATTTTATTTTTTAACAGAAAATTTTAGTCTTATAACACATGCTCCCCAATCACTCTCGCAATCTCCAGGATATCACTTGCCCCCGTAAACTGAAACTGAACCAGACCCACTCCGCTGAAGTACAGTTCCAGTTCACTGTCCAGATCAAATACCCCTGAGGTCTCCACAGAGAACAGCTGAACCTTTGAATAAGGCAGCGTAGTGAAATCCTTTTTCTTTCCCGTAACTCCCTGTACGTTAACGGCGATCACTCTCTTATTTGTAAAAATCACATAGTCCCTGACGGCCTGATATTCGCCGATAAATACTTCCCCTGGGATAAGCAGAGGAGAAACCGTTTTTTCATTTCCGAATTTTCCTGTTTTCCTTAATTTAAAGATACTTCCGTTTTCAAAATCAATCATAAACCCTTTCTCCTTTTCTTTCGGCACTGAATTTTTTGTTCCACGCCCCTGATTATTATCTGTCTTAACTTTGTTCTTCATTTTAGCATAGTAGAAAAAAGATTTCCATAGACGCACACTATACGGACTGCCTGTTGTCATGAAATAAAACAGCCAGCGGAAAATCTGATGGAAAGATCTTCCGCTGGCTTACTGCCGCCGCAAATGAATTTTCAAACTTCTATTATGATTTTTTAACTTACTTTTTCCGTTTTATAAAATACAGTGCAGCTCCTGCCGCTGCAGCAGCCACGACTGCTCCTGCTGCCACAAAGGGTACCGGACTGACACTGTCTGTACTTTCTTCGTCATCCAGTTTTGTCTGTCCAAGGGGAACATCTTCATCCTCTATCTCAGAAGTACTGCCCTCTGCATCGCCTGATTCCTCTCCGTCCAGATCTGTCTGTCCAAGAGGTACCTCTTCTCCTGCAATATTTTCTGTTCCTTCCCCTGCTGTCTGCGTACCGGTTCCTTCTGCACCGTCTGCTGCAGTTCCTGTTCCGGTGCCTGCCGCGTCAGTTCCAGCTGTATCCCCGGTGCCAGTTGTACCAGCAGTTCCTGTACCTGCGGTTTCTGTTCCAGTAGTTCCCGTTGTTCCTGCAGTTCCGCCTGTACCTGCAGTTCCTGTTCCAGTGGTTCCTGTTGTTCCTGCAGTTCCGCCTGTACCTGCGGTTCCGGTACCGGCCGTTCCGGTTCCTGTCGTTCCCGCAGGCTGATTGATCACTGTGGTATCACCGGGCACGGTCTCTGTCTGAGTGACAACATCTCCCGGAACCGTCTCTGTTCTGGTAATAGTATCTCCCGGAACTTCCACTTCATTTACAATCGGTTCTGCAGTGCTTGTATAGAAAAACGTAATTTCATTTTCTTCGCTGTTCTCCGAAAGCGTAAGGCTCTGTCTTTCCGTATCACAGATGTAATTCTCTACCTGTTCCCGTAAATAAGTAACGGTATCTCCCACATTTCCCTGGGCGATCACCGGAGGCGCCACATCTTCCTCACTCTGGCTGTCTACATACCGTATCCTGTACTCTACGGCATCAGTCACAGCATCATACTTAACTACCAGATCTTCATTTCCAGAAACCACATCTGTCTGAGGATACCAGTCTGTATTCATTACATAACGGTCCTCATATTCTGACTCATATACAAGATCTTCCGGTGTGGGCAGCATAGGGATCGTCCCGCCTGCAGGCACCTTCACCTTGATACTGCCTGTCTTCTCCGTTACCTGTGCGCCCAGAGCTATGTACTCCTGAAGAAATTCCTCTGTAAATCTTGCCACATTTCCGGGTCTTAGTGTAACTGTATACTCTGCTGCCGCTGAAACAGGACCCGCCGCCAGGCAAATGCCCATGCAGGCAGCCGCAGCAGTATTCCACAATCTTCTTTTTCTCATACCTGTTTTCCTGCCTTTCTGTGTTAATCCTGACGATTCTTCTTCCTCGTACCGATCACAACTGCAATGATCAGAATACATACGCCCATCACCGCCACCAAAGGCAGAATCACGGTGGTGTCTCCTGTTTTTACCCGCTGGATAATGGTTCTGTCAGCGCCTTTCACCGTCCTGGTAACGACTCTGTCTTCCCCTTTTTCCACCTTCGTTACAATCTTGTCTTCTCCTTTGACTTCCTTTTCAATGACTTCCGGGTCATCATAACTTACATGAAACCGGAACTGAAAGGTTCCCTGTACATTCTGGTATGAATTTCCTCCGGTCTGTCCATCCAGGGAAACATTTAAAGCAATCACTGCTTCCTCATCCTTTGCAAGGGTGGCAACCTTGATACCCTTCTCTCCATACTGATCCAGCACTGCATTGATATCAGCCAGACCTTCCTTGTTTCCGCCGATCCATGCGTCCTCTTCATTGTTTCCTCCATAGATCAGCTGAGGATTTCCGTTATTGACCCCTTCCTGGGTAACGGTGAGAGAAAAATCATAACCGGCGCCGGATGCCTGCGTAGCTTCCTCCAACGCCTTGATGACTTCCACTTCCATGAAAAAATCTACGGTTCTGTCATAGGTATTGCGAAGAATGATCTCCTGCGTCCTCTCATCTCCGGGAAGCATATTTTCAAAAGCAGTCCCGAAATTCTCTACATCATCGTAATTATACCGGATCTCCTCACTGCCGTCAAAGGTAGCAGTGGGTGTTTCCGCTGCACAGACTCCCATGGACATTCCAAAGACCAGAGTGAGAATCATGCCAAACATTCCTATCTTCTTTTTCATGACTACCTCCTATATCCTGTCCACTACTCTTCTATGCTGACAATAGCGCCGTCTTCGTCAAAGGTGGGAAATACGCCCCACTCTGCCAGAATGGCGTCCTGTGCGGAGGAAACCTGCACTGCATCCGCCTCCACACTCAACTCAATCTCTTTATCTGCATACCTGTTGCCAAGATCTTCTGAAATCCCCAATCCTTTCAGGATAGAAGCGGTGGATTCTCCTTCCTCCACCGGATGGCGGTAATACAGATAAATGTTTTCCTCATTTCCATCTGTATTCTCCATTATCAACCAGTCCTCATCCGGTGTGACGGTGATCTTGCCGCTTTCTCCCTCAAAGTCCTTTACAAACTCATTCCCAGTACCATCACCCCAGCACTTGGTCACAGTCACTCTGGTATAAAGGGGGGTATTTCCTGTATTCTTCACAACAAATTTATTTTCTAAATCAATAGCTGACCCAGGCATGGCACTTTCAAAAGTAAGATTCTCTTTTGCTTTCTCACCGGTTGTCTGATCCATCAGATCAATGCTTAAATTGGGCGTATTGATCTGCTGCTGCACTTCCCGCCCGTCTGCCTGAAAATATGCCAATGAGCCACCGATGAACGCTGTTGTCACGAGAGCGGCTGCCACGCCCATAAGTATTAACTTTTTCTTCACTTTCAACTCTCCTTTAACTTCATCTTTGCTGCGATTCCCCAGAGAATCAGCACCAGGATAAAAATTCCGGCGCACACTGCTATTCCTCGGGAGGAATGCAGATACAAAGAAACCGTTCCCAGCATCGGCACTCCCAAGACCACTTTGCCCACAAGCCTGGAAAACTTCACAGGCTGGGCATCTGCTGATGCATTGGCATCGCCTTTTGTGATAAACTGCTGGTTCTCTTCATCAATTTCCACTACCCTGTGGGTGGTGACAAGATCCGTATCCGTCCCCATCACAAAGGTAATCCTGTCTCCGGGCCTGATCTCCTCCGGCTCCGCCTTTTTCACATACACAGCTGAACCTTTGGGAAGCTCCGGTTCCATACTTCCTGTAGTGATACCATAAATCTGGTATCCCAATAATTTGGGTAAAGTAAGAGGCAGGGCAGTCAGTATCATAACTGCCATACATAAGATTCCTATGCCGTTTAAAATTTTTGGCACCATGGTGCTCCTCCTCTTACTCTGCCTCATATACTTCCGTCACAATCTCCTGTCCTTCTGTATTCAACCATTCCCCACCTCTGGACGGTTTAAAATTCTCCGCCTGGATCGCCTCTGCTGTCACATCTACCACGATCTGCTGCCCGTAAGCCTCTGCTTCCCACTCTCCGGGAATTGCAACCTTGTCAAACACGTAGACACTTTCGTCCGCATGAACAATGCCATTCTGCTCTCCGCCAATATAATAGCAGTACCAGGTATTGTCCTGCTCCTCATCCGGAACCACATTCCACTGGGTTTTGTCGATGTTCAGATTATCAATGGTAATCTCTGGTATCAACCCTTCCGGACTTTCAATGGTAACTACCGCTCTGACATAACAATCTAGAGAATCTTCTGCCACAGTGATCTTAGGTCTTTTAGAAATATCATCACCCGGCCATACATTGTCCGGATCCTGGTAATCTACCCATGGACTGTCGGGATCCTGGGGATCTTCCAGCATATCTTCTGTCAGGTCAATATCCACATGTCCCATAGGTACGAAACGAAACGCACTTTCCTGATCTGTGAAATAAGCCAGGGAAGTTCCCACCACAGCCACGGCAGCAAGTCCTGCAATGCCGGCGATCTGAAATTTTTTCTTATTTTTCATCTTTCATTCTCCTCCGCTGCATTTCCCGCTTACCTGCTGCACATGGTCTGCAGGTGTTCCACAAGTTCACTGAATTCTTCCGGTATCATATCATCCCCGCCTGC
>CALWHD010000051.1 GCA_944380235.1 uncultured Blautia sp. | reverse complement strand
CACAACCTTTATTTCCGTATCCCGGGTATTTTCACTGCTAAATGACATACTGTTTACAACAACGTAGTCAGGCAGGCTGATATAATAGCAGACTGCCGATAATAGAATAACGGAAATAAGTAGGATGATCATTTTTCGCTTCATCTTGTTAACCTCGCTTTTTAACATAGGATAACTATATAGTACCTCACTATATAGTGAATTACTACATAAAGATTTATCAAATATACTTTGTGTTGAGGTGAGGCAAATGGATTATGGTCATCTGGAAATGCGAATAGAAGAATTGCTGAAAGAAAAGGGAATCAGCAAGAATACGATCTGCCGTGATCTGGATATTCCAAGAGCGAATTTTAACAGGTATTGCAGAAATGAATTCCAACGGATAGATGCAAATCTGGTCTGTAAACTGTGCAGTTATCTGGACTGTGAGATTGGAGAACTGATCGTATATGTAAAAGAATAAAAAGCCTGACGGATCAGAAAAATTTTCTGATTTCACCGTGCAGGCTTTTATTCTTTTTGTTTTTTAATTATTAAGCAGCTGTTGTCCTAAGGCTAGTCCTGCCTGTGTATAAGTCTGGAGGATTTCCTGCTTTTTCGTTTCAATCATGTCCGGTTCCCCATTTTATATCGCTTCATAGATAGCCAGTGCTTTGTTGAAATGAGTGGTGGCCTGACGGATATCGCCTGCAGCCAGGCAGATACCGCCCATTGCTTCCTGAACGGTAGCGTAATCTATGGTCTGGTCAGAGTTCAAGTCCCGGATCATCCGGGATAGTTTTTTCAGAGCGGAGAGTCCTCTTTCCGGTTGTCCCATTTCAGTAAGGAGAACGGCATAGTTCGCAGTCTGAGCAATGCTGTCATGGTAGTAAAGCAGACCATACTGTTTCAGGATCCGAAGCCCCTGCTCCATAGCCTGCTGTGCCAGATCCCGTTTCCCTGCCTTTTTGTATAGCCCGCCCAGATTAGAGTAGAGATTGGAAACAAGGTGAGCATTTCCTTCTGATATCTCCGGGATCAAGGCGATGGCTTCTTTTTCCAGTTTGATGGCTTTTTCTGTTTTCTCTTCACAGGCGGCACGGTAATCCAGAAGGAGCGCCCGGTCTGTACTGCGCCCGACAGTTTCATCTGTGAGCAGCCCGGATAATTTGTTGATGACTAATTCCATTCCGGCTGTATAGTGGTACTTTTCCATGTAGGGAAAGGAGTTCTCTAAAAACAGAAGATAAGCCGGTGTATCATTGTTTTCTATCTGACAGATAATATTTTCTATGGTCTGGAATAACTGTTTATAATAGCTGACCTCTTCTCCATGATGAAGACAGACATCCTGCAGGCTGCCAAGCAAAACGGAACTGTTTTTTACGGATGGTTTCGTCTCGTCAACAGTGACTTCCTGGATCATTGGGTGGAGTGCAATGTGCCGGCAGGCTTGTGCCTGGATAAAACCTTTCTCAATAAGGTCATTGATTGTATTCATATCAGGCAGTTTCAGCCATTGGGCATACAATCTTCCGTTAATCCCATTCGCAGGGATGAAAGCCAGCCCTCTCATAACATCCTGTTCCTCTGGAGAGAGCTGATATAAGGAAAACAGAGTGTGTATATGATCATAGTAAGTAGCTTTGCGGCTTTGCCCGTCTTTGATAATGTTGATTGTATCTGTGGCGTCCAGGGCTGACTTTTCTTCCTGTAGTCTGAACAATAATTTTTGTGTCTCTAAAATTCCGGTTTCCAACAGACGTGCGGATAATTCTACCGCAAGTGTATGGCTGTGAACAGTCTGGATGATCTGTTTCAGGACAGAAGTATGTTTTTGGGTACCCGAATAGAAACATCCCATCAGTGACAATAAATTTTCCGGATCAGAGATTTCTTTCAGTTCCATGAAAGTATAATTGTCAAACAGGCTGCGGGTTGTGAAGATAACACGGCAGCGGTATTTTAACACTACAGATAAAAAAGTATCTTTTGTGGCTGTGGTATTGAAGTTATCTATGATCAGCAGGGTGTCTGCTTTCAGAGACCTGAGAAAACGATTATGTTTGCGAAAGCGTTCTTCTTCCGTGTCTTCTTGCAGATCATCCGAAAAATCAAGATCAATAATATCCTGCCTTAGATCTCCGCTGTACATCAGGTACAGAATGTTCGTATATTCTTTCTTGTAAGCTCTTGCATAAGCCTTAGCCAGTTCACTCTTTCCAATCCCTGCAATACCGCAGAGAAACACTTTACTGCTTTCTTCTAACAGTGTATGCAATTGTTCCAGCTCGAGATCTCTGCCCAGAAAGTGGCGGCATGGCTTTGGAACTTCACTGTCCATAATATAATTTAGAACTGCAGGAGAAAGAGTGCCGCCTGCAATTAACTTTCGGTTTCGGGCATCTCTTTTGACAAATTGCCGTTCCATACCAAAAGAAATCAACTTTGCCAGAAATAAAGGCTGTGTGTCTGCAGCTTTATATAGGACGGACAGTTCTGATTTTTTCTCTTCGGATATTGTATCGTCCTGTATAAACAGGGTGTATATATCCTGAATGGCTTTGCTGCCGTCAGCCATCAGCGGCAGAAGATTCTGTTCTATTGTTTTTGCAAGCAGTTCCTGTCTGCTCGGTCTTGCATAATATGAGGATATTTTAGGACTGATTTTTGCCTGTCCTGTCATCCAGCGGCACACCAGCCCATTGTCCAGTGAGAAATCTTCTAATTCCTGACTGTACATAAAATCTGCAAATATTTCATATAGAAATTCCGGCTGGCTCATCTGATTGCTTTCGCTGATATGGTTTTTAAGGCAAGTCAGTATGGAACAAAAATCACATCGATCCAATTAAAATTCCACCTTTTCGTATCATTTTATTATCAGTTTGGTGCTGAATTTCTTATATCATAGCACAAACATATGTTCTACACAATATATTTCTTCAACCTTTAAAAGGATGTAGGAAGCAGTCAATCTGACCTCAATTTTCATTCAATGAGTTTCGCTTCGCAGAAAGGTAGAATCAAATCAGGCTTTCGAAAGCTGAATTTGGCGCAGACAGAACTTTTGTACAACCCTGCCGGCATAGGATGTACAGAGGTCTGTATGCTGAAGGAGGCATATAGTATGAGTACGTTACCAATTACTGCGGAGCAAATCCCGGCGATTTCAGATATTCAAAGCAGTATGGATGGATCTGCAATGCAGCGGGAAACGGTAAAGTATGAACACAGCGGCTATCAGATCCGGGTGCATTTTGGCGGAGATAAAACCTTTTTACAATGTATCCGCAACCTGGCAGAGCGGCGAATCAGCAGTTGATTTTCTCTGGTTTGTATTGTAAGATAAAGACAATGAAAGACAATGACTATACAAGACCAAAGAAAAGAGGGAAATTATGTATAAGGCAGGAATTTATTGCCGCCTTTCTATTGAAGAGCGGGATAAAGAGAGCGAATGCAGCAACAGTATCCGTTCACAGATTCTGATAGCAGAGGATTATATCGCTGGTCAGGAGAATGTGGAGAAAGTAAAAGTATATGCGGATGACGGAGCTTCCGGCAGTAATTTTGACAGGACGGAATTTCGGAGGATGCTGGCGGATATTGAATTGGGTGTGATTAATATGGTGATCCTGAAAGATGTATCTCGTCTTGGAAGAGAGCATATTGACACGAATTATTATCTGGGAAAGTATTTTCCGGAAAAGAAAATCCGGGTGGTCTCGATCCTGGATCACTATGACTCAGATATCAGCACATATGATGAACTGCTGGAGATCAAGATACTGCTGAATGACATGTATCTTCGAGATACTTCTAAAAAGATCCGTACAACCATACGGGCCAAAAGGACGATGGGGGAATACACACCGAAGGAGCCGCCTTTTGGCTACGTGAAGAGTAAAACAGTCCATAACCATCTGGAGGTGGATCGATGGGCTGCGGGGATTGTCCGGAGAATTTACAGTATGTATCTGAACGGCAGCGGCGGTACGGTGATCAGCCGTACTCTGAATGAAGAGCAGATCCCTTGTCCGGCGAAGTATAAAAAAGAAGTATTACAGAGTGGATATGCGTGGACTGTGGGAAAAGGATTGTGGACGCCGTCAACTGTCCGGGGGATTCTGAATAATCCGGTATATACCGGTGCGGTTGTTGTAAGAAAATTTGATAAGCCATCTTACAAATTAAATTATCGGAAGAAGATTCCAGTAGAAGAACTGGAACTGATAGAAAACGCACATGAAGCGATTATTTCAAAGGAAGATTTTGCACAGGTTCAGCAAATAAGAAAAGAACACAGGGTTCCTTATTTCGATAAGAATAAGGAACCTCACAAATATGCAGGACTGCTTTTCTGTGGAAAATGTAAAACAGTTATGAGGAAAAGATATCTGGCTTCCCATAATGGATATGACGGTTATGAGTGCGGTTTTCATCAGAAGATGGGGCAGCATTATTGCGAATTGAATTTTATTTCTTTTGAAAAGCTGGATGAACTGGTGGCCTTTGCGGTAAATCAGCAGATTTCACGGACAAAGAAAGAGTTGGAAGAACTTGAATGGCAGATGAAGGAGAAAAGACCTGAGACGGAGAATGAAATTACCAGGCTGACTGCAAAGATGGAAAGAACTGTCCAGTATCGGAAGAAAGCTTATGAACAGTATATGGATGAGGTGCTGTCTAAGGAAGAATATCTGGAACTCAGAGAGATGTATGACAGAGAGCGGGAACAGTACCAGAAAGAACTGCAGGAATTGCAGGATAAGGAGAACGAAAAACGGG
>CALWHD010000050.1 GCA_944380235.1 uncultured Blautia sp. | reverse complement strand
ATTCAAATCGGAAATATGTACCGTAACTCATAAGGACAGTGAGGATATTATGAAGAAAACAGTTAAGATTATTATTGGTATTTTAATTCTTGCCGCAGTATCATTTGTATATGGACATATCGCCAAGACACATGATATTTATGATTTTGAGGTTAATCCGGACACCTATCAGAATACAGGAATCCTGACGGATTTAGGTGCAAGGCAGGAATTCACCAGTCAGGAGAAACATCTGGACGGTGTAAGAATCAAGTGTTCTGTTCATGGAACAGCAGGAGGGGCAGATACAATCATCACCTATGAACTGAAAGACATGGAGACAGGGGAGATTGTGGCTACAGGAAGCGAAGAAGGGGAAGATATAGAAAATAACAAATTCCATGATTTTCGCTTTGACAGAGTGCAAAACTCTGAGGGGAAAAGATACGAAATCCGATTGTACAGCAATCAGATTTTTGGCGAGGACAACTCGGATGGAATCGGATTTTATTATGAAAATACCACACGTGAGGAAAATCCGGTGGTAGTGGCAGAGAATGAAGTAAAGGAAATTGAAAGCGGCACTCTGGTCATGAAGACTATCACAGACCGTTTTGATTTTGAAACTTGTGCTGTGTTTTTTATCTTTGCCCTTTATGTGATCTTATTTATGAGATTTCTGTATAAATTATTCAAATAGCTGATAGGAAAGATAGGAAAGGAAAAGAAAATGAGCGGAGTCATTCAGAAAGTAAAAAACGGACTGCAGGTCTGCCGGGAGTTCGGTGTGGAGTCCTTTTTTAAGCGAGTGGACAACAAAAAATATCATAGAGTTCCAGACCTGGAGACCATCAGAAGTGTACATCTGGTGGGAGAGGAAGAACTGGAACGCCAGAGACAAAGGGAGTTTGAGAATCCGGTGAAGTTCAGTATTATTACTCCTCTGTACAATACTCCCAGAGAGTTTCTTACAGAACTGCTGGAATCTCTGGAGAAGCAGACTTACGCAAACTGGGAACTGTGCCTTGCAGACGGAAGCGACGAAGAACATGCCTATGTGGGAGAAATCTGTAGAGAGCGGGCACAGAGGGATGGGAGGATCCGTTACCATGTACTGGAAGAAAACAGAGGAATTTCGGAAAATACCAATGAATGTATTAAGCTTGCCACAGGAGACTATTTCGGACTGCTGGACCACGATGACGTCCTTCATCCGTCTGCTTTATACGAAGTAATGCGGGCTGTGGAGGAACAGGGAGCGGAATTTATCTATACAGATGAAGTGAAATTTTCCGGGAATATCCCTGATATTTCGAACCCCCTTATGTTTAATCTCAAACCCGGATTTGGAAAAGATGACTTAAGATCTCATAATTATATCTGCCATTTTACCGTTTTCAGCAGGAAACTTCTGGAGGGCGAAGAGAAGTTTTACAGAAAAGAATGTGACGGCAGCCAGGACCATGATATGGTTCTGCGCCTTACAGAGAAAACAGATGCCATTGTACATATTCCGAAGGTTCTTTACTATTGGAGAGTACATGAAAATTCTGTTTCTCAGAATCTGGAAGGGAAGATCTATGCTGTGGATTCTGCCATCCGTGCGATTGACCAGCAGCTGGAGCGCACAGGAGAAGCAGGAAAGGCTGCAAGCAATCTGCCGTTTCAGACTATTTACAGAATCACCTATGAATTGAGAGAAACTCCTCTGGTCTCTGTTATCCTTCACAATGCAGAGAAAGAAAAGATCGTGGAAGCAGTTAATAATATCAGAAAATGTACTTCCTATGAAAATCTGGAGTTTGTTTATTTTTCAGATAGACTTCTGGACTTGGGAAGCGGTAATATCCGCCATGTTTCTGTGAAAGCAGAACCAGGTACTTCTGCCGCAGATAAATGGAACAGAGCCGTAAAGGCAGCCCACGGAGAATATCTGATCCTTCTGGACGGAAACTGCCGCCCTCTGACAGAGAACTGGATAGAAGAAATGCTGATGTTTGCCCAGCGTCAGGATGTCTGCGCGGTTGGACCCAAGATATATTATCATGATGATACCATTGCTTATGCGGGAATATCTCTGGGAGAAGATACCAGGGACGGACTTGAGCTTTTGTGCGCTCATGATACCAGGGCTGATATCGGCTATGAAGGGCTTTTATGCCATGCGAGAGAGACTACCGCTGCAGCTGCAGCATGTATGATCTTCTCCAGAAACAGCTGGAAGGATAATGAGGGATTCCGGAATGCATGTCCGGGCTATGAGGATATTGATTTTTGCCTGAGAGGGCAGAAGGCAGGAAAAAATAATGTTTGGACCTGCTTTGCCCAGATGCGTTTTACAGGAAAATGTCTGGTGCCGCCCAAAACAGCGGCACAGGCAGAAACTTTTAAATCAACCTGGAAAGAAAGTTTTCAGAAAGAGCAGTATTATCACAGGCTGTGGAAGAAATTAAGGATTGTGTAGGAGGTACTTCATGGAAGCAATAAGTTCCCTTGGAAGAAAAACGTTAAAAGCATTCAAGGAAGAAGGAATTACAGGGGTTGCAAAAAAAACGGTCAGCTATCTCCATACAGCAAAGGTACGGAAGATAGAAGCAGAGATGCAGATGCAGTATGTAGGAAAGATATATAAAGACGTACTGTTTATCAATGGTGTGGATTATACCGCTCTGCCCCATCCGCCCCGCTATCGTGTTCAGCATCAGATGGAGCAGCTGAGGGCAAACAATATTGACTGTGACGAGAATTTCTATCTTCACCTGGATCTGGACCAGGTGCGCAATTACAGAGTATTTGTGATTTTCCGCGCTCCCTATACAGAGAAACTGGGAGAGTTCATCCGCCTGGCGAAAGAGCTGAATAAGACGGTGATCTATGACATTGATGATCTGGTAATTGATACGAAATATACGGATACGATAAAATACCTGGACACTATGACAAAAGAAGAACGCCAGGGATATGATGAAGGTGTCCGCAATATGCAGAAAGTGCTGAAAATGTGCGATGCTGTAGTAACTACTACAGAAAGGCTGGCTCAGGAACTTTCCAACTATGCGCCTAAAGTATTTATTAACCGGAATACTGCTTCTGAAGTGATGCTTCAGCTTTCGGAGGAAGCATATAAAAAATGCAGTGCTGAGAAAGAAGGTTCTTCCAAAGTAAAACTTGGCTATTTCAGCGGAAGCATTACACATAACGATGATTTTATCCTCATTAAGCCTGCGGTGGCAAAGCTGATGGAAAAATATGAAAATGTGGAGCTTCATATTGTGGGGATCCTGGATATCCCCAAAGAGTTTGAGGCGTTTCAGGACAGGGTCATTGCCCATCCCTTTGTAGAATGGCAGAAACTGCCGGAACTGATCGCATCCATTGATATCAACCTTGCTCCTCTGGAAGACAGTATCTTTAACGAGGCCAAATCAGAGAATAAATGGGTAGAAGCCGCTCTTGTAAGAGTGCCCACTGTGGCAAGCAATATGGGAGCCTTTGAAAAAATGGTGGAAAACGGAAGGACTGGAATTCTCTGCAGTACTTGTCAGGACTGGTATGAGGAACTGGAAAAGCTGGTGCTCCACAAAGAAAAAAGAGACGCCATTGGTATGGCAGCTTATGAATACTGTAAAGTACACTGTGTAACTCTGTACACAGGCTTTAAATTCATGAAATTTATTAAGAGTATGTATAATGAGAACATTGCTATGATTCTCCCTGCTTTGAACATCAGCGGAGGGATTATGGTGGCCTTTGAACACTGTAAGGTGCTGAGAGAGCATGGTTATGACGTGACGATCATCAACGATGACTTTGACGCCAGGAGATGGTGTGAATTTCAGGGAATCAAATTCCCTGTGCTGCCAAGCCGTGAGACCATTTTCAGAGGGCATTTTGACAAGGCCATTGCAACCATGTGGTCCACAGTGAAGTTTCTGGAGGCGTATACGAATATCGGACAGAGATATTATCTGGTGCAGAACTTTGAGACGAATTTTTATGAGCCAAATGATCCTCTGCGTATTGAGGCAAATCAGAAGTATTCTCCCATTGTGGATATTCAGTTCGTGACGATCTCCAAATGGTGTGAAGAATGGCTGAAAGAGGATTATGAAAAAGAATCCAGATATATGCCTAATGGAATCCATACAGAGAATTATAAACCTGTAAAAAGAGATTTCTCAGGAAAGATCAGAATCCTCATTGAGGGAGACTGCGGTGTTTACTATAAGAACGTGGACGAAAGTTTCCGGATCACCAACCAACTGGACAGAAGTAAGTATGAGATCTGGTATATGTCTTACAATGCGGAACCAAAAGACTGGTATAAAGTGGATAAATTCCTTCACAAAATTCCATTCCAGGAAGTGGCTGACGTATATCGCCAGTGCCATATCCTGCTGAAAACCAGTTTTCTGGAGAGTTTCTCTTATCCGCCGCTGGAAATGATGGCTACAGGCGGCTTTGCAGTGGTAGTGCCTAATGACGGAAATAAGGAATATCTGGTGGATGGAAAGAACTGTCTCCTTTATCCTTGCGGAGAAATAGAGAAAGGAATCGAGGCTATTGAAAGAATCAGCACAGATGAAAAACTAAGAGAGACTCTCTATGAAGGTGGACTGGAAACCGCAAGAGTGAGAGATTGGAAGAGTCTGGAGCAGGAGATCTTGGCACTGTATGACTGTGCAAAGTAGCAGGCTGGTCTAAAAGCAGTCTCCGAGTAGGTTTGTTTTTTAGAAATAATAAAAGGGCTGTCTGCCTTATGAAATGTCTGTCAGGAAATTTTCTGAATGGTTTCATAAAGCAGCCAGCCTTTTTGACTGTGTGCCGGTGGAGTTTGGGGAATACTTTGCAGGGATTAAGCCTGCTTTGTTTTTCTGTGTTTTCCCTCAATGATATTTCGTATGATCAGGGCAATGCAGCCGGCTGTCTCCGCTGCCAGGAGCAGAATCATTACAGGAAGCAGATAAGCAGGTGCTAGAGGTTTCTGCCAGGTACCCTGAGGAATGAGGGACATATCAGAGGTAGTCCGTGTTTCTGTTTCCATAGGAAACGGCACGGTTATGGACTGCAGGGTCACGCCCTGATAGGAATAAGTACGTGTGGCGGTTCCGTTAGAAACAGAGTCTGCGGTCTGAAGGTTTCCTGTGTCAATGCCGGAAGGAAGAACAACATAACCGGAAGGTGTTTCTGTACTTTCCCAGTAAAGGGGATATTTCTTAAAATTATTAAATCCATAATCGAAAAGAGTTATGGTATCAGTAAAGCGGGCGTCGCCGTCAGAGCGCATCACTACACAGATAAGAGTCATATCATCTCT
Organism: uncultured Blautia sp.; assembly: GCA_944380235.1. GTDB lineage: Bacteria > Bacillota > Clostridia > Lachnospirales > Lachnospiraceae > Blautia. Next base: position 13,289 of record CALWHD010000050.1, on the reverse strand, counting down.
TGTAGCAGCAGTTACAAGGGTATTTTTTGCAGCCTCTGTGTGTCCGGTCTTTCCGGCAATAGCGCCATCATAGTGGTAATCTCCGTCTGTCAGCAGTGAATTATGGTTTTCTAAATTTCTTTCATACGGAGTTTTATTGGTGGCAGGAATGGTGTAATTGGCAGTTCCTGCTATCTTGCAGAAATTTTCATTTTTTACGGCTTCAGCAAGGATCAGGGCAAGGTCATGGGCAGTGGTGTAGTGATTCGGGTCCGGCAGGCCATTGGCATTTACAAAATGGGTATTTTTACACCCCAATTGGTCTGCACGCTGGTTCATCATTGCAACGAAGCTATCTACGGAACCTGCTACCTGTATTGCCATTTGGGTACAGACTTCATTGGCAGAGGCCAGCATGATAGCATACAGGCACTGTTCTACCGTAAGGGTTTCTCCTACCTGGGCATTGATGGTGGAATTGCCCGGTGCAAGATCAGGAAGGATCACGTCTGTAAAGGTAACAGTCTGATTTAAGTCCTTCACATTTTCCAGGATCAGAAGAGTTGTCATGACCTTGGTGGTGCTTGCCGGATAGCGGATTTCATCCATACCTTTGTCAAAGAGTATCTGACCGGATTCCAGTTCCAGAAGTACACCTGTCTCATTGGTGATTTCAGGGGCTTCCGGGAAAGAAGCAGGCAGTTCCGCTGCCGCTACAGGCAGGGAAGATACTGTGGTCAGAAGGAAAATAAACAGAAAACAAAATAATTTTCTCGCATTTATAAACTTTTTCAAATAAAGGACCTCCTTAAAAATTTTCATGAACCGGTACTAGTATACCATATTCATGGTTTTCTTTAAATAAAAAATGTGTTAGAATAAACGAATGAACGAAACAAAGGCAGGTGTGCAGAATGCCGAAAGGAAAATTAGAGTGGAAGAGGATGCTGACAAAACTCTCTCCTTATACAATACAAAAAGGTTGGCGTTACATGAAGCATTACGGCATAAAAGAATTCTGGATCAGGCTTCATGAGCGGTTTGAACCGGAAGAAGTCCCTTACGGACCCTGGTATGAACAATATGTTCCCACAGAGGAGGAACTGGAAAAGCAAAGAAAGACAAAATGGAATTCTGGTCCAAAGATCAGTATAGCTGTTCCGGCGTATAAGACACCGGAAGTTTTTTTGCGGCAGCTGATCCAGTCTCTTCAGGATCAGACTTATGAAAATTGGGAGCTTTGCATTGCAAACGCAAGTCCTCAGGACGCTTCCATGGAATATGTTCTGAAGTCCTGTTCTGCTATGGATTCCAGGATTGTGTGGAAAAAGCTGAAGGAGAACAGGGGAATTTCAGAAAATACAAATGAAGCTTTTGCCATGGCAACAGGAGATTATGTGGGGCTTTTGGATCATGATGATCTTCTGGCGCCAAACGCTTTGTACGAAGTGGCAAAGGCCCTGGAAAAGGAACCGGAGACAGAGGTGATCTATACCGATGAAGACAAGGTGAGGGGAGAGAGGCTGGAGCATTTTCAGCCCCATCTGAAACCGGATTTTAATGAAGATCTCCTGAGGTCCAATAATTATATCTGTCATTTTTTTGTAGTGAAGAGAGATCTCCTTAAAAAAGTAGGAGGTATGAGAAAGGAATTTGATGGAGCTCAGGATTATGATTTTATTTTCCGATGTACAGAAGCGGCAAAAAAAATATATCATATTCCGGAGATCCTCTATCATTGGAGGACACACGAAGCTTCTACGGCAGACAACCCTCAGAGTAAGCTGTATGCCTTTGAGGCAGGCAGGCGTGCCATCGAGGGAAATTTAAAAAGGCGGGGATTACAAGGGAAGGTAAGCCATACAAAGGATTACGGATTTTACCGGGTAAAATATGCGGTGCAGGGGGAACCTCTGGTATCCATCATAATTCCCAATAAGGACGCAAAAGAGGATCTGGAAAAATGTATCCGATCCATTAAAGAAAAATCTACCTATAAAAATTATGAAATTCTTATTGTAGAAAACAACAGTGAGACAGAGGATATTTTTTCCTACTATAAAGAGATTTCCGAAGACCCGGCAGTGCGCCTTTTGAAATGGAAAAGAGAATTTAACTATTCAGCCATCAACAATTTTGCTGCAAAGAAAGCAAAAGGAGACTACCTTTTATTTTTAAATAATGACACGGAAGTAATTACACAGGACTGGATCGAAGAACTCCTGGGTATTTGCCAGAGACCAGGCACCGCTGTGGCAGGGGCGAGGCTGTATTACGGGGACAAAACTATCCAGCATGCAGGCACAGTTATCGGTATCGGCGGGATCGCAGGGCATATGTTTGTCAATCTGCCTCAGGGGCGTACCGGATATATGCACAAGGCAGCTCTCATACAGGATCTGAGCGCGGTGACTGCGGCATGTATGATGGTGAAAAGAAGTGTTTTCCAGGAAGTACAGGGATTCGAGGAGCAGCTGGCTGTGGCGTTTAATGATGTGGATTTTTGTCTGAGAGTCCGGGAGAAAAATTACCTGGTAGTATACAACCCTTATGCAGAGTTATATCACTATGAATCCAAAAGCCGGGGTACGGAAGACAGCAAAGAAAAGGTCAGAAGATTTCAGTCTGAGATCGAATTTATGCGCTGCAGATGGGAGAAACTTTTAAAAGCAGGAGATCCTTACTACAATAAAAATCTTTCTCTGACTAAATGGAATTATTCCCTGCGGCCGAAAGACTGAGGAAAACAAAATGTGTGAAGTTTCAGTAATTATACCAAACTATAATGGGAAACATTATCTTAAGGTGTGTCTGGATTCCCTGCGCAGGCAGACGTACCAGGATTTTCAGACTATTCTGGTAGATAATGGTTCCCAGGATGGCAGCAGGGAATATATACAGGAAAACTATCCGGAAGTGCAGATGATCGCCTTAAAAGAAAACACCGGATTCTGCGGCGCTGTCAATACCGGGATCCGGGCTTCCAAAACTCCGTATGTGCTTTTGTTAAATAATGATACGGAGACAGAACCGGAGTTTGTGGAGAATCTGGTAAAAGCAGTCAAAAGAAAACCGGAGATTTTTTCCGTTCAGGCAAAGATGATACAGATGCATGATAAGACGCGTATGGATGACGGAGGAAATTTTTACTGTGCCCTTGGCTGGGCATTTGCAGAGGGAAAGGGAAAACCGGAGAGGGAGTACTGGGAAGAGAAAAAAATTTTTTCTTCCTGTGCAGGCGCTGCCATTTACAGCAGAAAAATTTTGGACAAAATCGGTCTGTTTGATGAAGTGCACTTTGCATATCTGGAGGATATGGACATCTGCTACCGGGCGATGCTCCGGGGATATGAAAACTGGTTTTGCCCTGGTGCCAGGGTTTATCATGTAGGAAGCGGTACCAGCGGCTCCAGGTATAATCTGTTCAAAGTCAGGTATTCTTCCAGAAACAACGTGTACCTTGCGTATAAGAATATGCCTATTTTGCAGCTGATCTGGAATGTTCCTCTGCTTTGTCTGGGATTTTTGATAAAAGCCCTGTTTTTTACTGCAAAGGGATACGGGGGAGAATATATAAAAGGGCTGAAAAACGGTATTGAGATTTCGAAACAAAACCGGGACAAAAAAGTCAGAGGCATCCCTCCGGGGATCTGTTTTAAAATACAGTTGGAGTTATACAAAAATATTGTAAAGAAACTAACATCATAGAAGAGTAAGGACGAAGAAAAAACGGGAGATAAATGAGAAATGAAGATGAAATTTAATTTAAATTCAATCAACAACCGGGTAGTGCTTCTGGTATTGCTGGATATTCTGACCGTACAGATCGCATCCTTTTTGGGGCTGTTTGTCCGGTATGAGTTCAGTTTCAACAGTATTCCTGTGTCAGATATGGAACAGGTGCTTCATTATACGATTCCAAATACTATTATCACCATTATCGTCTTTGTGTTTGCAAAGCTTTACAGAAGTGTGTGGAGACACGCCAGCATTAATGAGCTGATCAACATCATCCTGGGATGTTCAGCGGCTTCGCTGATCCAGGTAATATGTGCTTCTGCGCTTCACCTGACACTGCCCCGATCTTCCTACCTTATTTATTATTTTGCCATGATCGTAGGCGTCAGCTGCGTCAGATTTGCATATCAGATCATGAAGATCATCGGGGAAAAGATGACAGACTTTTCAGCTAACGGACAGAAGAGGATCAATGTGATGCTGATAGGAGCGGGGGCGGCAGGAAGCGCTATTTTAAAAGAGACAGAAGAGAGCCGTTATCTGAATCTGAAAGTAAAATGCATCATTGATGATAATCAGGCAAAGGTTGGTAAGTATCTGCGGGGGGTTCCCATTGTGGGAGACAGAAACAGCATCGCTGATAAAGTAGAGGAGTACCGGATAGAGGAAATTATTGTGGCAATGCCTTCGGTAGGAGATGCGGAGACAAAGAAAATTCTTAATATATGTAAAGAGACAGGCTGCAAGATCCGTATTGTTCCGGGAACGTACCAGATCATCAATGGTGATGTAAGCCTTTCAAAACTTCGTGAAGTGGAAATCGAGGATCTGCTGGGAAGAGCGCCTATCAAAGTAAATCTGGATGAGATCATGGGCTATGTGCAGGGAAAAACGGTAATGGTCACCGGCGGAGGAGGCTCTATCGGAAGCGAGCTGTGCCGGCAGATCGCTGCTCATAATCCCAAACGTCTGGTAATCATTGATATTTATGAAAACAATGCCTATGACATTCAGCAGGAACTGAAGAGAAAGTATCCGAATCTTGCTCTGGATGTGCTTATTGCCTCTGTGCGGAATACACACCGGATGAACAATATTTTTGAAAAATACCGTCCTAATATTGTATATCATGCAGCAGCTCACAAGCATGTGCCGCTGATGGAGGACAGTCCTAACGAAGCTATTAAAAACAATGTGTTCGGTACTTATAAAACTGCCGAGGCTGCGGACAGATACGGTGTGGAAAAATTCGTACTGATTTCTACAGACAAGGCGGTAAATCCTACCAATATTATGGGAGCTTCCAAGCGTATGTGTGAAATGATCGTGCAGATGTTTGCCCGTCATTCCAAGACAAACTTTGTGGCAGTCCGTTTCGGAAATGTGCTGGGAAGCAACGGAAGCGTCATTCCGCTGTTTAAAAAGCAGATTGCGGAGGGCGGTCCGGTCACTGTGACCCATCCGGATATTATCCGGTATTTTATGACGATTCCTGAGGCAGTATCTCTGGTACTCCAGGCAGGGGCATACGCAAAGGGCGGAGAGATTTTTGTCCTGGATATGGGAGAACCTGTAAAGATCCTGGATCTGGCGGAGAATCTGATCAAACTGTCAGGCTATAAAGTGGGAGATGATATCAAGATTGAATTTACAGGGCTGCGCCCCGGAGAAAAGCTATATGAAGAATTGCTGATGAGTGAGGAAGGGCTGCAGGATACGGACAATAAGAGGATCCACATCGGAAAGCCCATTGAATTTGATGAGGAAGAATTCCGCCGCCAGCTGGAAAAACTGGATAAGCTGAGCAGGGAGGATGATCCGCATATTAAAGAAGAGGTGCAGAAGATTGTACCCACTTATGTAATTACTGAGAATAAAAACAAGTGAGAAGTGAAACAGTAAAGGCAGGAGCCGGGATTTGAGATAGCGCATTCCGGTACCTGCCTTTTTCTGGGAATACGTCAGGTTCTTATATTGATTTTTTACAATTTTTATGATATAGTATTAAGAAATTATTAAGCTAAAGATAATAGGGACAGAAGGTGACAAGACTTTGATTAAAGAAAATCAGAAGCATTTTAACCGCCTTCATGTTGTAATAGATGCCCTGGTCATACTAGTATCCTATCTGCTGGCATTGGCAATAAAGTTTCGCATTCTTTCCATGGTCCAGGAAAATATAGGCGTGCTGCCGATGAGGATCTATCTGGGGGCGATGATCTTGGCAGTTCCGGTTTATCTGGTTCTGTATTCTGTATTTAACTTATATACACCCAAACGAGTCCAGGGAAGAAGGCTGGAACTTTGGAATATTATAAAGGCAAATACTGTGGGGATTGCCATTTGGCTTGGTGTTCTCTACCTGATCAAGATGATCGACTTTTCACGGCATGTACTGCTGCTTTTTTATATCATTAATATTGTTCTGGAAACTTTAGTAAGAAATCTCATCCGGTATTTTTTGAGAAGGATGAGAAGCAGGGGCTATAATCTGAAGCATATCCTGCTGGTGGGGTACAGCCGTGCGGCAGAAGAATATATTGACAGGATCCTTGCAAATCCTCAGTGGGGATATAAGGTGCGGGGAATTTTGGATGACAACATAGAAGCGGGGACTCAGTACCGGGGTGTAAAGGTGCTGGGAAGGATTGCAAACCTGATGGTGATCCTTCCGGAGAACCGTTTGGATGAGATTGCCATTACCTTGGGGCTAAATGAATATTATCGCCTGGAGGAAATCGTGAATCTCTGTGAGAAGTCAGGAGTGCATACGAAATTTATTCCGGATTATAACCAGATCATACCTACAAAGCCTTATACAGAAGATCTTCAGGGGCTGCCGGTGATCAATATCCGGTATGTGCCGCTGACAAACACTTATTATGCGGTTTTAAAGAGAGCCATGGACATTGTGGGTTCTATCTGCGCTATGATTATTTTTTCGCCGGTAATGCTGTTTTCTGTATGTATGATCAAGCTTACCTCTCCGGGACCGCTGATCTATAAGCAGGAGCGTGTAGGACTTCATAATAAGCCTTTTATGATGTATAAATTCCGTTCTATGGAAGTACAGCCCCCGGAGAAAGAGAAGACCAGATGGACAGTAAAAAACGACCCGCGGGTGACCAGTTTCGGAAAATTTATGAGAAAGACCAGTATCGATGAACTTCCACAGCTTTTCAATATTTTAAAGGGAGAGATGAGTCTGGTGGGACCCAGACCGGAGAGACCTTTCTTTGTTGAAAAGTTCAAGGAAGAGGTGCCAAGGTATATGATCAAGCACCAGGTGCGCCCCGGACTTACTGGCTGGGCGCAGATCAACGGCTACAGAGGAAATACATCTATCAAGAAACGTATAGAGTACGATCTATATTATATTGAAAACTGGACGCTGGGGTTGGATATTAAAATCCTGTTTCTGACAGTGTTTAAGGGTTTTATCAATAAAAATGCATATTAGATAAAGGGGAAAGAAGATGTCTAGAAAGAGTAAGAAAAAAAGAGGAACGGGAAGAAAAGTCCTGTTTGTGTTTGAGATGCTGGTCCTTTTAATCCTGGTGGGAGCGCTTTTTATCTACACACAGATCAATAAAAAGCTGGATAAGCTGGATTTCAAGAGTCAGAGCGGTGAGGATGTGGAAGTGCAGGTAAATGAAGGCGTTTCAGACAATCAGGTCCTCCACGGATATACAAACATTGCTCTTTTTGGTGTGGACAAAAGAGCAGAAGACGGCGGATACGGAAACAGCGATACAGCCATTATTGCCAGTATTAACAATGACAGCAAAGAGATCCGTCTGGTGTCCATTTACCGTGATACCTATCTTCGGGTGAATGAAGATTCTGAAGGAAATGGAATCTATAATAAGTTTAATTCTGCTTATTTGTTAGGTGGTCCCGGGTACGCCATGAATATTATTAATACAAATATGGACCTGGATATAGAGAATTATGTGTCTGTGGATTTCAGTGCCATGGCAACTGTCATTGACTGTTTGGGAGGACTGGATATTCCCCTTTCCTATGAAGAAATCGAGCATATGAATAATTATTGTGTAGAGACCTCAGAACAGACAGGAAAAGACTATACGCCTATTGAAAAACCGGACCCTGCGCCTGCTGACGAGTCTCAGATTTTGGACACTTACCACCTGAACGGTGTACAGGCAACGGCATACTGCCGTATCCGGCAGACAGCCTCTGCGGATATGGGACGTACGGAGAGACAGAGGCTTGTGCTGAGCCTGATGGCGGAAAAGGCAAAAAGTGCAGGACTGAATACGCTTCTTGACATTATGGATGAAGTCTTTCCCATGATTACTACAAACTTCTCAAAGTCAGAGCTGATCAGCCTTGGGAAAAATATTTTAAGCTATAGACTTACTGAAAATACAGGATTCCCTGTAGACTATATCATGGGAAAAGAAAATACCGTGCCGGTGACAGATCTGGATTGTCTCATTCCTACTACACTGGAGACCAATGTCAGTTATCTCCATGAGTTCCTCTTTGGGGAAACAGGATACCAGCCTTCCGGTACAGTATTAAAGAGAAGTGACTGGATCCTGGAGAGAACAGGTTTTGGCACGGACAACATTGCTCAGGAGAGGCGGTATCTGATCACGGACCGGGAAATAGGTACTGGATACGATGAAACCACCGCAGGAACTTCCGATGAGAACTCTTATGACAGCAGTGAATACAGCACCGATGAGACCGGAGATTACAGTTATGATTCAGAGAACAGCTACGGCAGCAGCGGAGATTACAGTACGGACGAAAGCTATGACAGCAGCGGGGACTATGGATATAGTTCTTCCGATGAAAGCTCTTATGACAGTGAAGATTATGATTCCGGCAGCGGATATGAGGAAACAGAATATTCTGATGAGGAATATTATTAAGACAGCAGGGAATCTGCAGGGAGCAAGAAACAGGAAAGGCTCTGGGCAGGTTCCCTGTCCTGCGTTTTTGAGGAGGAGACAGAAATATGACAGTTACAGTGATCATACCCACCTATAAACCTGGAGAGAAATTTGGGCGGCTGATGACAAAACTAAAAGAGCAGACCTATCCCATTGAGAAGATCATAGTTATGAATACTGAAAAAAATTTCTGGAAGGAGGAATTGGTCAAAGGTATGGACAATGTGGAGGTTCATCACATTTCCAGAGGAGAATTCGACCATGGAAGAACCAGAAAAGAGGCTGCAGCTATGACAGATACAGATCTTTTTCTCTGTTTTACCCATGATGCAGTGCCGGCAGATAACCGGGTGGTGGAAATGCTTGTAAAGGCTTTTGAGTCGCCAAAGACAGCGGCAGCTTATGCCCGCCAGCTTCCGGATCAGGACTGCAGATTTATAGAACGGTATACCAGATCTTTTAATTATCCGGAAAAAAGTTGTATAAAGACCAGTAAGGATATAGAAAGAATGGGCATTAAGACTTTTTTTTGCTCTAATGTATGTGCGGCTTATCGGAAAAGTGTATATGACAGGCTGGGGGGATTTATTTCCCGCACAATTTTTAATGAAGATATGATCATGGCGGGAAACATGATAAAAGCTGGTTACAGTGTAGTTTACCAGGCGGAGGCAAAAGTGATCCACTCCCATAATTACAGCTGTATTCAGCAGTTTAAGAGAAACTTCGACCTGGCGGTTTCCCAGGCAGATCATCCGGAAATCTTCGGAGGCATTCCTTCAGAGAGCGAAGGGATACGTCTGGTAAAAAGCACAGCCGGATACCTTATAAAAAAAAGAAAGCCCTGGCTGATTCCTTCACTCCTTATGAGCAGCGGATTTAAGTTCCTTGGATACAGGGCTGGGAAATCTTATAAAAAACTTCCCCGTTTTTTTATAAAGCGGTTTACGATGAATCCATCTTATTGGGAGTTTAATTCCGGGCATAAGAAAAAGTAGGTGTTCACTTTTTCTTGCATTTTTGAACACAATTTCAACACAATTCCTTGATAGACTGTAAGCATAAAAGATAAAGAAATAATTTTATGAAAGGAAGCATAGATATGAGTGAAGAATGGAAAGGCATGAATCCTATGGAGAATGGATCCGGGGAGTATGAAGATAAAAATAGAAACAGCAGCCAGGAGGAACAGAAAGAAACAGGGTTTGTATTAAGAGACAGTATGGAAGACACCGGAAGCAGCAGGGAATCTCAGGAAACTCAGGAGCTCCAGGAACCGGGAAGTGCGCCTACACCGGAAAACCCTGTGTATGCACATTCTTATAGAAATGAGGAGAAAAAGGAAGGCTATAATTCCTACCACTTTACCAGTCCTACTGTTTCACCGGAACCGGAGAAGGCAGAAAAAGAAGAAAAGAAAGTCAAAAGGGATTCCGGAAGAAAAAACAGTATGGGAAAGAAAGCAGCAGCGCTGGCAGGCGGCGCGATTGCCTTCGGTGTGATCGCGGGAGCAGTTTTCCTGGGAGTCAGCTATGCAGGCAGCCAGCTTTTGCCTCAGCAAACTACAAAGATAGAGAGCACGCAGGTTGCTGCAGACAGTTCTGACGTGCAGAACACAAATGCAGGGAGTAGTTCAGGGTACACCGTTGCCCAGGTTGCAGAAAATGCAATGCCCTCTATCGTTTCCATTACAGGAATCAGTATTCAGGAGATTCCTAATTATTTCGGGTATGGCACACAGCAGTACCAGGGAGAGAGCAGTGGATCGGGAATTATTGTGGGACAGAATGATACCGAGCTTCTGATAGCGACAAACGCTCATGTGGTTGCAAATACTGACTCCATTACAGTCTGCTTTACAAACCAGGATGGAACAGCGGCTACCTCTTCTGACAGCACAGTTGAGCAGACCAGTACGAGCAGCAGTGATTCTTCGCTGAAGGACGGGACTTATGTGGAGGCTCAGGTCAAAGGAAGTGATACAGGCAATGACCTTGCAGTAGTTTCTGTAAAACTTTCCGATATTCCGGAAGATATTTTAAGCCAGATTAAAGTGGCAACCATCGGAGATTCGGATTCCCTTGCTATGGGCGATCAGGTAGTAGCGATCGGAAATGCACTGGGATATGGACAGTCTGTAACCAGCGGTTATGTAAGCGCATTAAACAAACAGGTGAGCTCAGACAGTGCCAATGGTACTTTCATCCAGACGGACGCAGCTATCAACCCGGGCAACAGCGGAGGAGCTCTTCTGAATATGAAGGGAGAACTGGTAGGCATCAATTCTGCGAAGATTGCCTCTGACGAAGTGGAAGGCATGGGATTTGCTATTCCGATCTCCCAGGCAGAACCTATCCTGGACCAGCTGATGAGCCAGGAGACCAGAGAAAAAGTGGAGGATGAGAATCAGGCATCTTACCTTGGTGTGACCTGTATGGATTCCACCAGCACAGTCAATGAGATGTACAACATTCCTGTAGGTGTCTTTGTATACGATGTAGAGGAAGACGGACCTGCAGACCAGGCTGGGATCAAGAAGGGCGATGTGATCACAAAGATTGATGGAACCAGCGTACAGACAAAAGAGGATCTGACCGGACGTCTGGAGTACTATAAGGCAGGAGAAACTGTTGATATTGTACTTTACCGTACAGATAACGGAGAATATAAAGAGCAGACCGTCAGTGTAACACTGGGGGCAAAGAAAGATTCTCCGACTATGTCATCACAGAGCGGACAGGAATAATACGTTATGTGGAGCCGGAGTAAATAGAATATTTTGCCGAAACGATAGATAAATCGCCGCAGCAGATGCAAAAATCGTCTGGCCGCGGCGATTTTGACGTTTTGGCATTTATACGCAGGATTTATAAAAAGTTTACTTGTCGCCCCAGGTCTTTTGTGATAATATACCCACAAGTAGATTATGAGAAATTATAGGAAAAGGAAGGAAGCATAAAAGAGATATGTCAGACGATAAAGAGTTATTAGAGACCCCTGATGAAAATAAAGAAAATCCGAAAAAAGATGAATATGAAAAGATATGCTTTATGTGCAGGCGCCCGGAGAGCAAAGCGGGAAAAATGATCGACCTGCCTAATCACATTCATATCTGTACCGACTGCATGCAGAGAAGTTTCGATACTATGAACAACAGCAATATCAATTACGATGACCTCATGAAAAATATGCCTAATATCAGCATGATCGACCTCAGCTCTCTGCAGAATCAGATTCCGAAAAATCAGCAGGTGAAGAAAAAACAGCCCAGGGAAAAGGCTGCACAGAAAGTATTTGATATCAAGAGCATCCCTGCTCCTCATAAGATCAAAGCCAGCCTGGACGAGTATGTGATCGGTCAGGATTATGCCAAGAAAGTTATGTCCGTGGCTGTATACAACCACTACAAGCGTGTGTTTGCGGATTGCGCGGACGAAGTGGAAATTGAGAAATCAAATATGCTGATGATCGGACCTACTGGTTCCGGTAAGACTTATATGGTAAAGACTCTGGCGAGACTTCTGGATGTACCTCTTGCCATTGCGGATGCCACATCTCTTACAGAGGCGGGATATATTGGGGATGATATTGAGAGTGTGGTAAGCAAACTCCTTGCCGCTGCCGACAATGATGTGGAGAAGGCAGAGCACGGCATTATCTTTATCGACGAGATTGATAAAATCGCCAAGAAGAAAAATACCAACCAGAGAGATGTCAGCGGAGAAGCAGTGCAGCAGGGAATGCTGAAGCTTTTGGAGGGAAGTGAGATCGAAGTCCCTGTGGGAGCCAACAGCAAAAATGCCATGGTGCCCCTTACTACAGTGAACACCAGAAATATCCTGTTTATCTGCGGCGGTGCCTTCCCGGATCTGGAGGGAATCATCAAAGAGAGGCTGAATAAATCTGCTTCCATTGGTTTTAACGCAGATCTCAAAGATAAATATGATCATGATAATAAAATTCTGGAGAAAGTCACAGTGGATGATTTGAGGAAGTTTGGAATGATACCGGAATTTTTAGGAAGACTTCCCATTATCTTTACGCTTAGCGGACTTACAAGAGATATGCTGGTGGATATATTGAAAGAGCCCAAGAATGCGATTTTAAAACAGTACCAGAAACTGCTGGCCCTGGACGAAGTAAAGCTGGAATTTGAAGAAGGTGCCCTGGAAGCCATTGCCGATATGGCGCTGGATAAGCACACAGGAGCGAGGGCACTGCGTGCGATCCTGGAGGAATACATGCTGGATATCATGTATGAGATACCAAAAGATGACAGCATCGGCGAAGTCATCATTACCGAAGACTATATCCGCCACACCGGCGGCCCCAGAATCCTCCTTCGGGGGCAGGAAATGCCCCAGCTGGAAGTACATGAATAAAAAAATTCTACATCGTTTTTTGCTTTGCGGCAGAACAGTGATAAAAAGAGATCCCCCTCTGGCTCCGACGAAAGTCGCCTGAGGGGGATCTCTTTTTATCCTATCCGTTTTCAAATGACAAACAAAAAAGATGCAGGAGATGGGACTTGAACCCACACGATATTGCTACCACAGGCACATAAAGCCTGCGCGTCTGCCAATTCCGCCACGCATGCATCCGAAAAGAACAAGTATTAAAAAAAATGCCCTGAATCTGAAGATCAGA
>CALWHD010000049.1 GCA_944380235.1 uncultured Blautia sp. | reverse complement strand
GGATATGGGAAGCCTTGCATCTTATCTGGTATATGTACGTCAGAGCGCCATGCCTTTAAATCAGTTTACTCAGCAGGTGAACTTCCTTCTATCTGCCCTTTCCGGCGCTGAAAGAATCTTTGACATGATGAACGAAGAGCCGGAGATAGATGAAGGAAAGGTTACGCTGTGCAACGTGCGGGAAAGAGAAGGAAGATTAGAAGCCTGTGAAGAGAGTACAGGAAGTTTTGCCTGGAAAGTGCCGGAGGAAGACGGAGGCTTTTCTCTTGTGCCTTTAAAAGGCGATGTGAGATTTCACGATGTAGTGTTCGGCTATGTGCCTGAGAAAAAGATTTTAAACGGCATTTCCCTTTATGCGAAGCCGGGACAAAAAATTGCCTTTGTGGGTTCTACCGGTGCAGGGAAAACTACGATCATCAACCTGATCAACCGTTTTTATGAAATTCAGTCAGGATCTATTACCTATGACGGGATTGACATTAAAGATATGAAAAAGGATGACCTTCGCAGATCTCTTTCCATGGTAATCCAGGATACGCATCTGTTTACAGGAACCATTGCGGATAATATCCGCTACGGAAAACTGAATGCAACAGACGAAGAGGTAAGGGAAGCCGCGCGGATCGCCAATGCGGATTCTTTTATCCGCAGGCTTCCGAATGGCTACGATACCATGCTGTACAGCGACGGAAGCAACCTGTCCCAGGGACAAAGACAGCTGCTTGCCATTGCGAGAGCAGCTGTGGCGAAACCGCCGGTCCTCATTCTGGATGAGGCTACAAGCTCCGTTGATACCCGGACAGAGCGGCTGATCGAGAAAGGAATGGATGCGATCATGGAAGGAAGGACCGTGTTTGTCATTGCCCATCGTCTTTCTACTGTGCGCAATGCAAAGGCGATCATGGTACTGGAAAAAGGTGAGATCATTGAGAGAGGAAGCCACGAAGAACTTCTGGAGCAGAAGGGGCGGTATTATCAGTTGTACACAGGACAGTTTGAATTGGAGTGATAGAGATGGAGAAAAGTGAGATTCGTGAGAACCTTCATGCCCTGGATCTGGATCGAAAGAAAATTTTAAGACCACGGTTCATGGAACTGGGGCTGACCGTGGGAGAGGGACAGCCCAGGATCCTCCGCTGCCTGCTGAAAGAAGGAAAAATGACACAGCGGGAGCTGGCGGACAGGTGTATGGTAGATGTAACTACTATGTCGAGAACTTTGGACAGGATGGAGCGGGCAGGATTTTTAAAGAGAGAAGCAAATCCTGGGTGCAGAAGATCCCATCTGATCTGTATTACAAGATATGGAGAAGAAAAAGCATGGGAAGTGCAGAAAGTATTTGAAGAGCTGGATGAGAAAATCTGTCATGGGATTCAGGAAGAAGAAAGGAAGCTGCTCATTAAGATCCTGGGTAAAATCCGCGGCAATCTGGAAAATCCGGATGCCGCGGAAAAAAAATAAGGATGTATAGAAGACTGTAATCAGGGCATGAAATGTAAAAACAAGTAGGTAAAGGAGAATAATGTGAAGTATAGAATTAACAGAGAGGATATGATGGAACTTACAAGAAGAATGACACCGGCAAGGACGTCTTTTACCAGGATTGCAGGCTGCTATGTGGATGGGGACGGAGATTTTGACGGGAGCTTTAATATTAATTTTCTGAAACTTTCTCCGGCAGAAAAAGGACGAAATCTGGAGATCGCAAAAACGGTTCCTTTTTCAGAGACAAATGTGCAGCTGAAGAAATATAAGTGTTCAGAAGCTGCCCAAGGTCCGGGAAGTGTATGGCAGCTTTTAAATGCAATGAAAGAATGCGGGCTGAAAAATGATGCGCTGATGGACAGTTTTTATGATCTTGTCATGGAACATTATAAAAGTGATTCACCTTATGGGATTCTGGTATTCCATGACCGGTATGATGTTCCGGTAAAGGCTGCGGACAAAGAGCGTTTAGGAGAATCAGAGGAAACATATGAATATCTGATCTGTACGCTGTGTCCGCTGTCAGGGGAATATGAGCCGGCAAAACCGGAATGGGGTTTTTTGTTCCCGGCGTTCACAGACAGGAGCAGCGATGGGAATTATATTCATATTTTTCATGGAGGCAGCAGAGATTACCATGCTCTGGATGAGATGCTCACAGGAGAAAGAGTCAGGTAATAATAATTTTATACTTTCCAGTATCGACAAAAGCTAAAAAAGGAATTAAAATTTTATGTAGAAGAAACATGAAACTTGCAGAAAGGAATCGGTGATGAGGTGAGGAAAAAAGCATTACATAAAGATATACGGCAGGAGATCAGGCGGACATTTCCCAGGTTCCTTTCCCTGTTCCTTATGTCGGCGCTGGGGGTTTCTTTTTTTTCAGGTGTGAGGGCGTCCATGCCGGATATGCTCAGTACGACAGACAAATATTTAAAAGAGACAAATGTGTTTGATCTTCAGATTATGAGTACTATGGGTCTTCAGGAGGAGGATCTTCAGGCTGTTCTGGATACGGAAGGTGTGAAGGAAGCAGAGCTTGCTTATGGAGCAGATCTGCTCTGTGACGCGGAGGGAGAGCAGTATGTGGTGCATCTGATGTCAGAGGGCAGTATGGCACAGTGCATACCCGAAGAAGGAAGGCTCCCTGAAAAGGAGAATGAAATTTTTCTGGATACCGCCCTGGCAGAAATCCTCGGATGTACCGTGGGAGATCAGGTGACATTTTACGCGGAGGACGGTGAAGACATCAAAGATACCCTGAAGCAGGATACTTATGAGGTGACGGGAATCGGAGACAGTCCTATATATCTTTCTCTGACCAGAGGAAGTGCCTCCATAGGAAACGGGCAGGTGACGGGTTTTGCAGTGATCATGCCGGAAGCATTTTCTATGGATGTGTATACGCAGATGAATATCCAGGCAGAAGGCACGGAGAACTATGAATGCTATTCTGATGAATATAAGGCACTGGTGGCAGAGGTACAGGATCGTTTGGAGGATACTGTGGCCGAGAAGCAGAGTCAATGGCGCTATGACCAGATCAGAACAGAAGCAGACCAGGAGATCGCGGATGCCAGAAAAGAACTGGAGGAGGGAAAAGCAGAGGCAGAGCAGGAACTTGCAGATGCCAGAAAAGAGCTGGATGACGGCTGGGCAGAACTTGCAGACGGCGAAAAGCAGCTGGAGGACGGTAAACAAAAAATTGCAGACGGAGAGAAGCAGATAAGTCAGAGTGAGCAGGAACTTGCGGATGCCAGAAGCCAGATGGAAAGTGCAAAGCAGCAGGCATCGGACGGCCAGGCACAGGTGGATGCAGGCTGGGCAGAGCTGCAGGCACAGGAAGACCAGCTGAATCAGGCAGAGGAGGAGCTGAACAGCAAAAAGGCAGAGCTGGAGCAGGGAGAAGCGGATTATGCGGCGGGCGTGCAGGA
The DNA here is from genome assembly GCA_944380235.1 of uncultured Blautia sp. Classification (GTDB taxonomy): domain Bacteria; phylum Bacillota; class Clostridia; order Lachnospirales; family Lachnospiraceae; genus Blautia. Next base: position 690 of record CALWHD010000049.1, on the reverse strand, counting down.
ACTGCAGGCGCAGGAGGACCAGCTGGAACAGTCCAGAAAAGAGCTGGAAAGCAAGAAGGCGGAGCTGGAACAGTCTGCGGCAGCACTTGAAGAAGGAAAAGCACAGATTCAGTCGGAGAAAGAAAACCTGCAGAACCTTCAGAGTCAGGCGAAGGAAGCTCAGGCGGCGCTGCCGGAACTGGAAGCTCAGATGGAAGCCCTGCAGGAATCTCTTGGAGAAGAAGGAAGTCCGGGCTATGAGGAAACCCTTCAGGCAGTTCAGCAGCTGCAGGTTCAGTATGAGCAGGCAAAAGGAGTATCAGACAGTCTGACGCAGATAGAAGAAGGACTTTCATCCATAAGACAGCAGGAGGAAGCACTTGCATCTCAGGAACAGGCACTTGAGGAAGGAAGAACCCAGATCCAGGAGTTTGAGGCACAGATCGCAGACGGTGAGGCTCAGCTACAGGCCGCAAAAGAGGAAGCGGAAGCTCAGCTTGCCCAGGCCAGAGAGCAGCTGGACAGTGGATGGGAACAGATTTCTCAGGCTGAGGCGCAGATTGCATCAGGGCGGGAAGAAATCGCGGCGGCATGCATCCAACTGGAATCTGCACAGGCGGAAGTGGACAGCGGCAACAGCCAGATTGCTTCCTATGAACAGCAGATTGCAGACGGAGAAGCCCAGCTGGCAGATGCAAAGGCAGAATTGGA
>CALWHD010000048.1 GCA_944380235.1 uncultured Blautia sp. | reverse complement strand
CTTTGTAACTATTAACCCGTAGTCATTATTGACTACACCATTATTATACTAGGAGGCAGAAGATGAAGATTGCAATTATAAGTTTCAGTCAGGCAGGGTACCGTCTGAGTGAAATGATGTACTGGGTATTAAAGGAACGGGCCTATGAAGTGAATTCTTATACGAAAAGTAAATATACAAAAAAGGTTATGGATGAGTCTCAGCTGGATGAAGATTCCAGAGATTTCAGAAATGTGAAGGATTTTGCAAAGCCTGTAGATGAATCAATAAAAGAATGGACAGGCAGAAGATTTGCCGACAGTGACGCAATTGTTTTTGTGGGAGCATGCGGAATTGCAGTAAGAAGTATCGCGCCTTTTGTAAAAAGTAAGAAATCGGATCCGGCGGTGGTAGTAGTGGACGAACAGGGGAAATTTGCTATTTCGCTGCTCTCTGGGCATATCGGCGGGGCAAATGAACTGGCAGAAGAAATCAGCGAGATCATTCATGGGCAGGCTGTGGTGACAACTGCAACAGACTTGAATGAAAAGTTTGCTGTGGATGTATTTGCAAAGAAGAACGGATGTTACATTTCTGATATGGAATTGGCAAAAGAAGTTTCTGCAGCTTTACTTGCAGGGAAAGAAGTGGGATTTGCCAGTGATTTTCCGTGGTTGGGAGAGATCCCGGATGAACTGAAGCTTTCAGAAAATGAAGAGGAAAGACCGGAACTGGGAATCTATGTGACCAGTGGATATATGGAGCATCCTTTCGTACACACTTTGTATCTCATACCGAGAGTAGTCACCACTGGCGTAGGCTGCAAAAAAGGAACTCCTAAGGAAACGGTGGAGCGTGTGATCCGCAAAGCCTGCGATGAACTTCTGGTGCCCTCTGTGGCAATGGAGCAGGTGGCAAGCATTGATCTGAAAAAAGAGGAAGAAGGAATCCTTGAATACTGTAAAGAGAGAAATCTCCCTTTTATCACCTATACGGCAAAAGAACTGGAGGAAACAGAAGGCACCTTCGCTCATTCCGAATTCGTGGAAGGTGTGACCGGTGTAGATAATGTATGTGAACGTGCTGCTCTTTTAGGAAGCAGCCGGGAGGGAAAAGGAAGGCTGATCAGAAGAAAATACGCAGAGGACGGTGTTACTGCCGCTCTTGCCATGAAGAAATGGAGTGTAAAATTTTGAGTAAATTATATGTTGTGGGCATTGGACCGGGTGCTTATGAAAAGATGACGATTGAGGCGGCAGAAGCCCTGAAAAACAGTGATGTAATTATCGGATATACGGTTTATGTGGATTTGGTGAGAGATCATTTTCCAGGAAAGGAATTTCTTACTACACCCATGAAAAAGGAGGTGGAGCGCTGTATCCTTGCTTTTGAGGAGGCGGAAAAGGAAAAAAATGTTTCTATGATATGCAGCGGCGATGCCGGAGTTTACGGAATGGCAGGACTGATGTATGAAGTAGGGGCAAACTATCCGGATACAGAGCTTGTGATTCTGCCTGGAGTTACTGCTGCAACAGGCGGGGCGGCTGTTCTTGGAGCTCCCCTGATCCATGATTTCTGCCTGATCAGTTTAAGTGATCTTTTGACACCCTGGGAAAAAATCGAGGCTCGTCTTTTAGGGGCTTCTCAGGCGGATTTCGTAATCTGTCTGTATAATCCTTCCAGCAAAAAGCGCCATGATTATCTCCAGAGAGCCTGTGATTTGATGATGCATTACAAAGCGCCGGAGACAGTCTGCGGGATCGTGAGCAATATAGGAAGAGACGGAGAATCCATGAGAGTCATGAGTCTGAAGGAATTAAGAGAAACAAAAGTGGATATGTTTACTACGGTATTTGTGGGAAATTCCCAGACAAAAGAGATCGGAGGAAAGATGGTAACTCCCAGAGGCTATAAAAATGTGTAAAGTGATCTTATTTGCGGGAACTACAGAGGGCAGAGAACTCGCAGAATTTTTGGATAAAAGACAGGTACCTGCATGGGTCTGCGTGGCTACTGAATATGGAGAGGAACTTCTTCCAAAAAGTGAGTTTCTTCAGGTATCACATATACGGCTGGATGAACAGCAGATGCAGGAATTTTTTAAGGAGCATGGTGCAGAACTTGTCCTGGATGCAACTCACCCTTATGCCGTTCAGGTGACAGAAAATATAAAAAATGCCTGTGAAAAAAACGGTATTTCTTATGTACGTGTTTTGCGAGGAAACGAGGGGAGCGGAGAAGTCTCCGACTGTATCTATACGGATACCACGGAGGAGGCGGCAGCTTTTCTTGAAGAAACAGAGGGAAATATTCTGGTCACCACAGGGAGTAAGGAAGCGGCAAAGTACACCGCAATTTCTGATTACCAAAGGAGAGTTTTCCTGCGGATTCTTTCTGTACCGCAGGCAGTAGAGCAGTGCGCAGAGCTTGGGTTTGAAGGCAGAAATCTGATTTGCATGCAGGGACCGTTCTCTGTGGAATTAAACAGGGCGATGATTAAGCAGTATGACTGCAGATATCTGGTGACAAAAATGTCGGGAAATACCGGAGGATTTCTGGAAAAAGTACAGGCAGCAAAGGACTGTGGATGCAAACTTGTAGTGATCGGCCGTCCGGCAAAGGAGGACGGGATTTCTGTAAAAGAGGCAAAGAGGCTTTTGTGCAGGAAGCTCTCCCTGCAGGGAGAGCCTGAGATTTTTCTGGTGGGAATCGGCATGGGAAACAGAGAAAGCAGAACCCTGGAAGCAGAGAAAATTTTGGAACATGCGGATCTGATCATTGGTGCAAAACGTATGGTGGAAGCCTGCGCAAAGAAAGGACAGGACACATGGGCGGAGTATAACAGCCAGAAGATCGCGGCTTACATACAGGCTCATCCGGAGTATGAGAAAGTGGCTGTGGTACTCTCTGGAGATGTAGGATTTTACAGCGGCGCCAAGAAGCTTACACAGGTTTTAAAAGGCAGAGTACGTCTCGTATGCGGAATTTCTTCACCGGTATATTTCATGAGCCGGATCGGGCTGTCCTGGGATGATGCGGTCCTTGTCAGTACCCATGGCAAAACAGAAAACCTTACTGCTGCGATAAAACAGAACAAAAAAGTTTTTGCTATTCTCGGAACTAGGGACGGTGTATCACAGCTTTCAAGAAAACTGCTGGAATACGGTATGGGAGAAGTAAAACTCTATGTGGGAGAAAATCTGTCCTATACGGATGAAAAGATCAGCAGCGGGACTGCCCGGGACTTTGCGGAATATGAAACATCGCTGCTTAGTGTGGTATGTGCAGTCAATGAAAATGCAGAGACTTTCCCGGCCACTCATGGAGTCCCAGATGAAAAATTTATACGGGATAAAGTTCCCATGACAAAGGAAGAAGTAAGAACGGTATCTTTGGCAAAGCTTCGCCTGCAGACAGATTCTGTATGCTGGGATATAGGGGCAGGGACCGGTTCTGTATCGATAGAGATGGCTCTTCGTGCATGGAAAGGCAGAGTCTATGCTATTGAAAAAAAAGAACTGGCAGTACGACTGTTAGAAAAAAATAAAAGATATTTCGGGACAGATAATCTGGAAGTGGTAGAGGGAACTGCGCCGGAGGCGCTGAAAGAACTGGAAGCACCGACGCATGCTTTTATCGGAGGATCTTCAGGAAATATGAAAGAGATTCTGGACTGCCTGTTCAGGAAAAATCCCCGGGCGCGTGTGGTGATCAACTGCATTGCACTGGAGAGTATGTCAGAAGCTTTACGCTGTTTAAAAGAATTTCCGGTGACAGATACAGAGATCGTGCAGCTTACTGTCAGCCGTGCGAAGACAGCAGGGCCTTATCATATGATGATGGGAGAGAATCCTATTTATATAATTTCCTGTACAGGGACAGGAGAATCTTAAAACAAAAGGAGAAAGAGACATGAAGATACCTCGCTTTCTTTTGACAGCAGGCGCAAGCGGCAGCGGAAAGACCATGATCACCTGCGGTATCCTGCAGGCGCTGAAGAACAGAAGACTTAAGGCAGCATCCTTTAAATGCGGTCCTGATTACATTGATCCTATGTTTCATACAAAGGTTATCGGAACGAAATCAAGAAACCTGGATACCTTTTTTACCGACCGGGAAACCGTGCGCTATCTGCTGAGAAAAAACGCCCAGGACTGTGATATTGCGGTCATGGAAGGCGTTATGGGATACTATGATGGTGTGGGAGGAACAACTGTCCGTGCAAGTGCGTATGAACTGGCAAAAGAGACAGATACGCCGGCGGTGCTCATTGTAAACTGCAAAGGAATGAGTGTGTCTATAGTCCCCTATATCAAGGGATTTGTTGAATTTCAAAAGGACAGCGGGATTCGCGGGGTAATCTTAAACCAGCTTTCTTCCATGCTTTATCCAAGAGTAAAAAAGCTGATTGAAGACCATTTGGATATCGCGGTATTGGGATATGTGCCAAAGGCGGAAGAATGTGCTGTAGAAAGCCGCCATTTGGGATTGATCCTGCCGGATGAGGTAAAGGATTTTCAGGAGAAGCTCAATAGGTTTGCCGGGATTCTGGAAGAAACTCTGGATCTGGACCAGCTTTTGAAGATTGCCGAAGAAGCTCCTGAAATAGAGGAGACGGAGCTTTTCGTGAAGATGGGGAAGGCACAGATCAGTTTAAAGAAACAGGTGAAGATCGGTGTGGCAATGGATGAGGCCTTTTGTTTTATCTATGAAGACAATCTAAATCTTCTAAAAGAATTAGGAGCAGAGATCGTTCCTTTTTCTCCTCTTCATCATAAGGCGCTGCCGGAAGATTTAAGCGGCATGCTGCTCTATGGCGGATACCCGGAATTGTTTGGAAAGGCACTGGAAGACAATTGGGAAATGAGAAAGGCAATCTGCGAAAAAATCCAAAGCGGCATGCCTGTGATGGCAGAATGCGGAGGTTTTATGTACCTTCACGAAACCTTTGAAAATATGGAGAGGGAAAGCTGTGAAGGCGTGGGGATCATCAGAGGCAAAGCCTACCGGACACCACGGCTTTCACGTTTTGGCTATATTGAAGTCAGCAAAAAAGAGGGAACTGTTTTCGGTCAGGAGATCGGAAACTGTCCTGCCCATGAATTTCATTATTTTGATTCTACAGACTGCGGCAGCGATTTTTACGCCCGGAAACCGGAAAGCAAACGGGGATGGGACTGTATACACTGTACAGATACGATGGTTGCGGGATTTCCCCATTTTTATTATTACGGAAATCCCAGGCTGGCAGAAGCATTTGTGGAAAAATGCAGGGAATATGTAAAAAAACAATAAAGGGAGGAAATACGGTGATGAAGTTACAGGAAGCAGTAGAAAAAATCAGTCCGCTGGATGAACGGGCAATGGATTACAGCCGGAAAAAATGGGACAGTATTGCCCATCCGCTGCACAGTCTTGGAAAATTGGAAGATATGGTAGTGCAGATTGCAGGAATCACGGGAAATCCACAGGTCAGTGTAAAGAAAAGGGTGCTGATTCCCATGTGTGCAGACAACGGTGTTGTGGAAGAAGGTGTGACTCAAACCGGACAGGAGATCACAGCCTTAGTAGCAGAGAATTTTTTACAAACAAAAGCTGCTTCCAGCATTATGTGCAGGAGCGTAAGATGTGATATTTTTCCTGTGGATGTGGGGGTTGCTGCAGACGTAAGTATTTTTAACAGAAAAATCGCTTATGGAACCAAAAACATGACTAAAGGTCCTGCAATGACAAGAGAAGAGGCGCTACGCGCCATTGAAACAGGGATTGAAGTGGCGGAAATGATGAAGGAAAAAGGCTATGAAGCCATTGCTACTGGTGAGATGGGAATCGGAAATACTACTACCAGCAGCGCTGTAGCATCCGTCCTTTTAGAGCTGCCTGTTGAGAGGATGACTGGACGGGGAGCAGGGCTTTCTTCCGAAGGACTTAACCGGAAAATCAATGCCATAAAGAAGGCAGTTCAGCTGAACCAGCCGGATAAAAATGACCCGGTTGATGTGCTGGCGAAAGTAGGCGGATTTGACATTGCGGCTATTGCAGGTCTTTTCCTTGGCGGAGCGGCATGTCATATTCCAGTGGTGATCGATGGTGTGATCTCTGCCACAGGAGCGCTTGCGGCAGCGGCAATATGTCCCCAGGCAAAAGATTATATGCTTGCTTCCCATGTATCCAAAGAACCGGCAGGAAATCTCCTTCTGGAAGCCCTTGGAAAAGAAGCGCCTCTGCACTGCGATATGTGTCTTGGAGAAGGAACGGGAGCTTTAAACCTCTTTCCTCTTCTTGACACAGGTCTGGCTGTTTATCACGGTATGAGCGATTTCGGAAACTTTGGAATGGAGGCTTATCAGCCGTTAGACTAAAGGCGGAACGTAGGGACAGGAAAATTATGATTACATTAATTACAGGGGGAAGCGGCAGCGGAAAATCCGCTTATGCGGAAAGCCTGATCACAGGATTTGGCGAAAAAGAGCGGATCTATATCGCGACCATGTTTCCCTTTGATGAAGAGAGCCACAGGCGGATTGAAAGACATCGCTGTATGAGGGCTGAAAAGAAATTTACAACAATAGAGTGTTACACAGGATTGAGAAATGTAAAGGTTCCCAAAGGCTCCTGTGTGCTTTTGGAATGTATGTCCAATCTTGCGGCAAATGAAATGTTTCAGGAAAATGGAGCAGGGGCGGAACGCACGGCGGATGCCATATTAGAGGGAATCAGAAATCTTTCTGACCAGGCACAGGAGCTGGTGATCGTGACAAATGAGATCTTTTCGGATGGTATAGAGTACGATGAGGAAACCAGGCAATATCAGAAAGTGCTTGGTGAAATCAACCAGAAACTGGCGCTTCTTGCCGGCAATGTGACGGAAGTGGTCTATGGAATCCCGATACACCATAAAAGCAGCTCTATGATAAAATGTGAAAAGGAATGAAAAAATGGAACGATTTTGGAACAGTTTTAAAATTGCGTTTTCCATGTATTCCAAGATTCCTATGCCTAAGAGTGACTGGACAAAGGAAAATATGCGTTATATTATGTGCTTTTTTCCTCTCATAGGCGTGATCATAGGCGCACTTACCTGGATTTGGGGGAGTTTTGGAATTTATGTGGCGGACAGCAGGCTTTTTTATGCAGCAGTAATGGTATTGATACCGGTTTTTGTTACAGGCGGAATTCATTTGGACGGACTTTTGGATACTTCAGATGCTCTTCACTCTTATCAGCCCAGAGAGAAAAAGCTGGAGATTTTAAAAGATTCTCATGCCGGCGCTTTTGCAATTATCACAGCAGTGGTTTATTTTCTCCTTTACCTGGGTGTTTATAGTGAACTGACTCCCAAAGGGCTTCCGCTGGTCTGTATAGGATTTGTGCTTTCAAGAGCGCTGGGCGGTTTTTCCATCGCTGCATTTCCTATGGCAAAAAATACAGGGCTTGCAGCCACGTTTTCCGATGGAGCTCAGAAGAAAACGGTGCGCGTCACCTGCGTATGCTATGCAGTGATCAGTTCTATTTTGATGATTATTATTCAGCCAGTGATAGGAGTGTGCATTCTGGCAGGGGTAGGGATGGAATATCTGTATTATTATAAAATGTCCATGAGAGAATTCGGCGGCATCACCGGAGATCTGGCAGGGTTTCATATGCAGATCAGCGAACTGGTAATTTGCTTTTGCGCAGTGATAGGCGAAATGATCTTGCGCCTTGTCTGAAAAAATCAGGCAGGTGCAGGTGCCGGCCGAACTTACAGGAGGAAGAAAAGATGAAGCTCATTATCGGAGGAGCGTTTCAGGGAAAAAAAGAATATGTGAAAGAACATTTTGGTATCAGAGAAAAGGACATTACAGACGGAGCCGAAGCTGATTTTGATACCATTTTTCATTGTGTCTGTATGACACATTTTCATGAGTGGGTGAAAAGGGGACTGCAGGAAGACTGGGATTTTGAAGAGCTGGAAACAAAGCTTTTAAGGGAAAATCCCCATTTGATTCTTATTACGAATGAACTGGGATACGGGGTGGTTCCTATGGAAGCTTTTGACCGGAAATACAGAGAGCTGACCGGGCGGCTCTGTACAAAGATTGCATCAGAAAGCGAACTGGTAGTCCGTGTTATATGCGGAATCGGGACGGTGATCAAAGATGCTTAAACTTACTCTGATACGACATGGAAAAACTCACGGAAACACCCTGGGAAGATATATTGGAGGCAGGACAGACGAACCCTTGTGTGAAGAAGGGATGCGGCTGTTAAGAGAAAAAAGATATCCGGAAGCTTCCAGGATTTATGTAAGCCCCATGATAAGATGCCGGCAGACGGCTGAGATTCTCTATCCTCGTAGAGAGCAAAGGGAAATTGCGTTGTTCAGGGAATGTGATTTTGGGATTTTTGAAAATAGAAATTATCAGGAGCTGTCAGAAGAACCAGTTTATCAGGCGTGGATCGACAGCAACGGAACCCTTCCTTTTCCGGGAGGAGAAAGTATGGAAATATTTCGCAGCAGGTGCTGCAGAGGATTTGAAGACTGTGTTCAGGATGCTGTAAAGCATCAGTGCAGCCAGGCGGCTGCCGTGGTACACGGCGGTACGATTATGAGTATTATGAGCAGATATGCACTGCCGGAACAAGATTATTTCTGCTGGCAGATAAAAAATGGAGAATACTATGAACTTTATCTTACAGAGGAACTCTGGAAAGAGAAGAGGAAGATCAGTTCATGGAGGAAAGGATAAAACCATGATAAAATGGACAGCACTGGCCCTGGTTTTGGGCTTTCTTATAGATTTAATAGCAGGAGATCCCAGATGGCTTTACCACCCGGTAAGGATCATCGGGAATGGGATTTCTTTTTTCGAAAAAAAACTTCGCAGCAGATTTCCTACAACTCCAAAGGGGGAGCAGCATGCGGGAATGATTTTAGTGATCCTCATCTGTACCGGTTCGGCTCTGCTTCCTTTCCTGATCCTGTACGCAGGATATCATATTCATACTATACTGGGAATTGTGCTGGAGACTTTTTTCTGTTACCAGATGCCTGCCACAAAGTCTTTAAAAGATGAGAGTATGAGGGTTTATGAGGAATTGAAAAAGGGGGATCTTGAAGGTGCAAGATATGCGGTATCGATGATCGTAGGAAGAGATACACAGAGCTTAACCGCGGAAGGCGTGACCAAAGCTGCGGTGGAAACTGTGGCGGAAAATACTTCAGACGGAATCATCGCACCGTTGTTTTATATGGCGATCGGAGGTCCGGTGCTGATGTTTTTTTACAAAGGCGTCAACACGATGGACTCTATGGTGGGATATAAGAATGATAAATATCTTCATTTCGGAAGATATGCGGCAAAGCTTGATGATGTGGTGAATTATATTCCGGCAAGAATTTCTGCCTGGCTGATGATTGCAGGAGCGTACCTTCTGGGGATGGATGGAAAAAACGGAAAAAAAATTTATCTCCGTGACCGCTATAATCATGCAAGCCCCAACTCTGCTCAGACAGAGGCAGTGATGGCAGGAGCCCTGGATATTCAGCTGGCAGGCAATGCCTATTATTTTGGAAAACTGTATGAAAAACCTACTATTGGCGATAGTCTGAGAAAAATTGAGGCAGAGGATATCCGCCGCGCCAACAGACTTTTATATGTCAGTGCGGCTTTGGGGGCGCTGCTTTTTGCAGCAGTTCGCACAGGAATTTTATGCCTGATAGGTTAAGGAGAAAAATATGAAGAAAATACATACCCACGGCGGAGATGTATACCGCCATCCCGGAGTGCTGGATTTTTCCTCGAACTGCAATCCTTATGGAACACCTGAGGGAGTTAAGAAAGCGGCTGCCGATGCTTTGGAGATTGTCTGTCATTATCCCGATGTGACCTGTGAAAAACTTCGCCGGGCGCTGGAAGAAGAAGAGCAGATTCCGGCGGAACAGATTATCTGCGGAAATGGTGCCGCTGATCTGATCTTTGGGCTTGTCCTTGCAAAAAAGCCAAAGAAAGCTCTCCTTCTGGCACCTGGCTTTGCAGAATATGAGCAGGCATTGGAAAGTGTCGGCTGTGAAATTAAATATTATTATCTGGAAGAAGATATGAATTTTGCGCCGGAAGAAGGCGTGCTGGAAGCCATAACCCAAGAGCTGGATATGATGTTTTTCTGTAATCCAAACAATCCCACCGGAACGCTGTCAGAAATTTCCTATGTAAAAAAAATCGCTGAAAAATGCAGGGACTGCGGTGTATTTCTGGTTCTGGATGAATGTTTTAATGATTTTGTAGATCAGCCGCAAATGTATACCATGAAGCCCTTCCTTAAGGATTATCCCAACTTGTTTTTGATCAAAGCGTTTACCAAGAAGTATGCCATGGCAGGAATACGGCTGGGATATGGGCTTTGCGCATCTTCGGATACTCTGGAAGCTATGGACAGTGTGATGCAGCCATGGAATGTGTCTGTGATTGCGCAGGAAGCAGGCATTGCAGCGCTAAAGGAAAAGGAATATGTGAAAATTTCCATAAAAAAGCTTCAGGAAGAGCGGGAGTTCCTTCTTTGGAATTTAAAGAAGATGCCTTTAAAACTCTACGATTCCAGAGCAAATTATATCTTTTTTAAAGGACCGGAAAATCTGGGGGAAGACTGCCTTGCCCGGGGAATTTATATCCGGGACTGCAGTAATTATGAAGGATTAACCAGGGGATACTACCGGATCGCAGTACGGACAAGGGAAGAAAACCAGCGGCTGCTTTCCGTATTCTTTACAATTTTACAAGAAAGAGAGGAAAGACGGTAATGGCAAAAGCAATTATGATACAGGGAACCATGTCCAATGCGGGAAAAAGCCTTATCGCGGCCGGGCTTTGCAGGATTTTCAAACAGGACGGATATAGGGTGGCACCTTTTAAATCTCAAAATATGGCACTGAATTCTTTTATTACGGAGGAAGGACTGGAGATGGGCAGAGCCCAGGTGATGCAGGCGGAAGCTGCAGGAATCAAGCCTTCCGTGCTTATGAATCCCATTCTGTTAAAACCCACCAATGATGTGGGAAGCCAGGTTATTGTGAATGGCGAGGTATTGGGAACTATGAGCGCCAGGGACTATTTCCGGTACAAAAAAGAACTGGTTCCCCAGGTGAAGAAAGCTTACGATACACTGGCATCCGAATATGATATTATTGTGATTGAAGGAGCAGGAAGCCCGGCAGAAATTAATTTAAAAGAAGAAGATATTGTAAATATGGGAATGGCAAAAATGGCTAATGCTCCGGTACTCCTGGTAGGAGATATAGACCGGGGAGGTGTCTTTGCACAGCTTCTGGGAACCATTTCCCTTCTGGAAGACGATGAAAAAAATATGGTAAAGGGCATGATCATCAATAAATTCCGGGGAGATAAGACGATTCTTGACCCGGGGGTAAAAATGCTGGAAGAAAAGAGCGGTATTCCAGTGGTAGGTGTTGCTCCTTATCTGAACATTCAGGTAGAGGACGAGGATAGCCTTACAGAACGTTTTTCCGGAAATCGAGAAGCAGATCTCATTGATATTGCGGTGATACGCATACCAAGGATATCCAATTTTACAGATTTTAATGCCCTGGAAGTGATACCTGGAGTCTCCCTCCGTTATGTGAAAAATGTGCAGGAGCTGAAAAATCCGGACATGATTATTCTTCCGGGGACAAAAAACACCATGGAAGATTTATTGTGGATGAGACAGAACGGACTGGAAGCTGCTATTTTGAAACAGGCAGACCAGGGAAAAATCATTTTTGGCGTCTGCGGAGGTTATCAGATGCTGGGCCAGACTCTTTCTGATCCGGAAGGAGTGGAAGCAGGGGGAGAAATCAAAGGCATGGGACTTCTTCCCATGGACACGGTCTTTAAAGAAAACAAGACAAGAACAAGGGTGACAGGTACTTTTCGGGAGATCAAAGGCCCCCTTTCTTTGCTTTCCGGCACAGAGCTGGAAGGTTATGAAATTCATATGGGAACTACCAGCCTTTCAGATGGAGCGGAGTCTTTGGTGAAGATTTCGGATCAGGTAACAGGGACTGCAAGGCTGGATGGAGCGTACCGGGACAATGTCTATGGTTCTTATGTTCACGGGATTTTTGACAAGGAAGAAGTTGCGAAGAAAATCGTTGAGGCAATCGGTGCCAAAAAAGGAATCGATGTGTCAGAGATGAACAGTGTGGATTTTACACAGTTTAAAGAAACCCAGTACGACTTACTGGCACAGGGACTGAGAGAACATCTGGATATGGAAAAAATTTACAAAATCCTGGAAGCCGGAGCATAAAATTACAGAAAGACACAGTATTTAAAAAACTGTCTCAAAAAGAGACAGATTCATAGGGTTTAAGAAAGGCGGAACGAAGGATGAGAACACAACTGGAAAATGTTATGCCAAGAGATATAGAAACAAGAAGCTTTGAGATTATTACAGAAGAACTGGGAGAAAAAAAGCTGATTCCGGGTACGGAATTGATCGTAAAAAGATGCATCCACACCAGTGCTGATTTTGATTATGCAGATAATCTGTGCTTTTCGGAAGGAGCAGTGGAAAAAGCTCTGGAAGCTATAAAAAGAGGAGCATGTATTGTGACGGATACACAGATGGCGAAGGCAGGGATCAATAAGAAAGCACTTGCAAAATACGGAGGAGAAGTGTACTGTTTTATGTCTGATGAGGATGTTGCCGCTGCAGCTAAAAAACAGGGAAGTACCAGAGCAGCAGCCAGTATGGACAAAGCCGCAGCTATGGGAAAACCTTTCATCTTTGCCATCGGCAACGCGCCCACAGCATTGGTCAGACTTTATGAGCTGATAAAAGAAAAGAAAATTTCCCCACATTGCATAATAGGGGTTCCAGTAGGCTTTGTAAATGTGGTACAATCAAAAGAAATGATCATGGATACAGAGATACCTTATATTGTAGCAAAGGGAAGAAAAGGCGGAAGCAATATTGCGGCATGCATCTGCAATGCCCTGCTCTATATGATTGATAATGAGCGGGATTACTGGAAATAACAGGCAACCAGGCAGGCCGGGAAAGGAAAATCTATGAAGTGCGAAAGATGCGGAAAAGAATTATCAGATGTTGATCTGTACTGTCCCCGGTGCGGGAAAGCCGTTTTTGAAAAGTATATGGACGAGGAAGATGTCTGGGTCTATTATAAGTCAGACGAAGAACTTGCCAGAATCATGAGGGAAGAAGAGGAGATAGCGGGAGAATCAGAGGAAAATTCTGATATGAACTCCCTGGAAATATTCTCTGCGGAGACGGAAGTAGAAGCGGAGGAAGAGAATTCTGAAACCTTCACAGAAGACAGTCAGAGCTTGAAAGAGAAGACAGAAGAAGGGGTTATGACAGAAGAAGTGTGGGAAACAGAAGAAGAGGAGCCTGACGAAATATCTGAAAAATTTTCTGGCGGGATAGAGAATGAAATTGTCATAGAGACAGGGGAGGATGAAGCGGATCAGGAAGAGACAGAGATCTTTCCGGAAACAATCCATGAGCGGGAGGCAGCATCTGCTGCCGACAGTCAGGAAGATGATTTGGAAGACCTTATTACTGTCGGGGAGGAAGGAGTTTCTGAGCATCCTGCTCTTTATGAGGAAGAAGAGAGTCTTGAAGATTCTTCTGTAAACGGAAAGGAAGGCAGCTCTGAGAATTATCCGGTTCTTTATGAGGGGAAGGAGAATCAGGATGATCCTGCTGTTTCTGAAGGGGAAAGCAGGGAAGGGTTATCTGCGTCAGAAGATACGGAAGAGGAACTGGACGAAGAGGACGATGAGTTTGAGGAGGAAGAGGCTGACGAAAAGGAATCCTATATCCCTCCAGAGGAAAGAAGAACAAAAAGGTATGCTGCGGCAGTAAGCTGTATTTTTCTTGCGGTATGCTTGTGCATTGGTCTTTATCTGGGTTATCTGCGTATCAGGGATATGGAAGAGGAAGAAAGAGATTACTATAATAATCTGAATACTGTTTCACAGGAAGAGACACAGACAGATGGGAGTACAGAGCAGACAGAGGACCAGACAAACGGGGAAGATCATAATTTTAAGCTGGAAGACGCGGACAGCGTAGATTTGTCACAGTATAATAAACTGACACCTGCAGGAGTGACAGGAGATTCAGAGATGCTTTCTGAAAATTATGATTACGGTCCGGAACAGGCTGCGGACGGTGATATTGGATCCTCCTGGCAGGAGGGAGAAAGCGGACTTGGTGAAGGGAAAAGCCTGAAAATCAATCTGGACGGCTCGCATAAAATCCGGTATATAGTTCTTTATCTGGGCAACTGGAGAAGTGATGAAATGTGGGGATACAATGCACGTCCCCATGAGCTGACGCTTCAAATAGGCGATGTGCAGAAGGATGTGGAATTTACCGATGAAAAGAAGAAATTCTGTCTGTCCTTTGAGACGCCAATAAATGGAGACAGTGTTTCTATTACTTTGAAATCAGTGTACAAAGGTACCCGATGGGAGGATACCTGCATTTCAGAAATTGAATTATATGAAGAAAAATAGCAGAACATCGGAAGGATACTAAGTCTGAGGACAGAAGGAATTGCGGTATGGCAGAGATGTCGTGCCGCTTTTTTTGTTCAGAAAATTCATAAAATAAAATATTATCAGTATAAAGAGCATGACCGTAGGAGGAATTTATGATATAATCAGGACACCAAAGAAAATTTGCAAAAAACTTTGGAGAAATTTTTATGGAAAGAAGTTCCGTTACACGGAAATCTTATATTTTAGCAGCAGATAAAAATGGAAATGGAGATTGGTATGATTAAAATACGGAATGAAAGAAAAAAGACTATAAGATAGTAGAAGAAGTCACAAGGAAAGCCTTTTATAATGTTTATACTCCAGGCTGTACGGAACACTATCTGGTTCATATCATGCGCGGACACAAGGATTTTATACCAGAGCTGGATTTCGTGATAGAGCTTGATGGCCGCGTGATCGGAAATATCATGTATACAAAAGCAAGGCTTGTAGATGAAAGCGGAGAGGAAAAAGAAATTTTAACTTTTGGCCCGGTAAGTATTGCGCCTGAATTTCAGAGAAAGGGATACGGAAAGAAGCTGATAGAATATTCTTTTGAGCAGGCGGCAACACTTGGCTACGATGTGGTGGTGATATTCGGAAGTCCTGCAAATTATGTTTCCTGTGGATTTAAAAGCTGCAAAAAGTATAATATCTGTATGGAAAACGGAAAATACCCGGCAGCGATGCTGGTAAAAGAATTAGTGCCCAATGTGCTGGACGGAAGAAAGTGGTTCTATTATGAAAGTCCGGTGATGGCAGTGAATGCAGAAGAGGCACAGAAATATGACGATACATTAGAAAAAATAGAAAAAAAGCATCTGCCAAGCCAGGAAGAGTTTTATATTATGAGCCACTCTTTTGTTGAGTGAAGGGCTGCATTGTAACCGGAATAGAGCGGCGGTCATACAGAGTAAGAAAAAAGGAGACTGCAACATGAAAGAGAATCCGTATGATAAGGAAGGTGTCACGGAGCCAAAGCCGCCTCAGGAAATGATGGACATCCCGGGCATGAAGGATGAGATGCGTCGTCCTATGATGCTGCTGGTCTGTGCCCGCCGCAGGTGAAATCTTATCTGAGAAAGGGGGCCGGATTTATGAGAATGAAAAAAAGAATTAACCGGCTGCGGGCTGAGTACAGCAGATGCAGCCAAATGGGAAAACAGAATCTGGGACTGCCTAATGTAAAGTATGTATTCTGGAATCACAGAGAAGAAATTGTAATTGATCGGAAGACAGAAATGATCCGGCTCTCTTCTTATCTGGAAGCAGGAAGTCGTGTTACCAGAGAATTTCATGTAGAAGAAATTATAGGAGAAATGCTGGATAAGCTGACCGCTCTTGACTATGCAGGCAGATTTGAAATCAGTGAGGGAGGAAAACATCCGAAAAAAGGAGAAAAGCGGGAATATAAAATTACTATTGAATATGAAGACGGAGACCGGAAAGTTCTCACCGGAATTTTTGACCGTCTGGGTCTTCCAAAAATCTGGGATGGGATTTCTGAGTACATAAGAGAATTTGTCCGGTATTACGAAGATATGGAAATGTTCAGTCCCGCAGTCTATGAAGTGGGAAGAAAAAGGGAAGGTGAATATATTTACTGCAGTGTTTCATTTACAGAACTGGGGAATACTTACTATTATGTTACAGACGATGAAAGCCTGGAAATCGGAGATTTTGTAGTGGTTCCGGCAGGCAGGGAAAATAAAGAGCAAACTGCTCAGATTCAGGATATCGAATACTTTCATAAGGAGGAAGTTCCCTTTCCGCTGGACAGGACAAAGAAAATCCTGCGCAAGGCTGTGATGCATAAAGTGTCGGATGTACAAAGTGTCGGATGGCTTTTCGAAGAGAGCAGAGATACTCTTGTGTGGTCCTGTCTGGAAGGAACCATGGGCTGCATTTACGCAGACGACAGAGAGAATCCTAAAACAGCGGCCGCTATGCTTGGTGATTTTTGTTTTTTACGTGGAGAGGCAAGGAAGGATATTGCGGAGTTCCTTTTTCAGGCACGGGAAAAGGAGTCACTGATTATGATACCAGAGAATCAGGAGTGGGAACGGTGTATTGAGCAGACATTCCAAAGCAACGCAGAACGGTTCACCCGCTATGCCACGAAGAAAGAGTGGGGGGTTTGGGATTATAAAAAACTGGAGCAGATTGCAGGATCCATTCCAGAAGGATATGAGATTCAGATGATTGAGGAAGAGGTTTATGATTATGCCATAAACCATGGCTGGTGCAGAGACTGGGTGGGACAATATACAGATTATGAGGATTACCGGGAAAATGGTATCGGTGTCGTGGTGACAAAGGACAGCATTCCTGTAGCGGGAGCTTCCTCTTATGCCTATTTTTCCGAAGGTATCGAAGTCGAGATTGATACCCACAAGGACTATCGCAGAAAGGGACTTGGACTTATCTGCGGTTCGAGGCTGATTCTGGAATGTGCGGAACGGGGACT
>CALWHD010000047.1 GCA_944380235.1 uncultured Blautia sp. | reverse complement strand
GCTTTTTCGTTCAAATTTATACTAAATTAAAGGAAGGAGAGTCGACCTTTCGGCCGACAATATGAAAAAGAAAATATAAAAATAACTGTATTATTTTTATGGTTTAAGTATATTCCATAAATATGTGCAAATCGTGTTGAAGATGTGAAGAAATCATGAACGAAATTCAAATCTTTTATGAATCAGGATTTTGGAGCTTGAGATGGCGGATATCCAGGAAATTTTCCGCACAGACGCGGATGCCTCCCATGAGACAGGAGATGTCCTGCAGAGCGGAGGGCAGGATCCGGCAGTCTCTGTTCTGATGGCGTGCCAGATAATCCACGATTCTCTGGATAATATCAGGGATATAGTTGGAAAAACAGCTGTTGAGGACAATCAGGTCTGTGTTAAATGTATTGATCAGATTGTTGATCCCGATAGACATATATTTCACAAAAAGCTCCATCATTTCCACAGCTTCCGGAATTTTTTCCTGATAGTCTCTGAGAAATTCATCTACTGTCATGGCTTCCTTTTGCCTGCGCAGAGCATATTCTTCCAGAATGGCTTTTTCTGAGGCATACTGCTCAAAACAGCCGCGATTCCCACAGGGGCACGGCTTTCCGTCGGGAAAAAGAATAGTATGACCGAATTCCCCGGCATAGCCGTCTTTTCCCTTGTAGAGCTGTTCTCCAATGAGAATTCCCATTCCGATTCCGTCATGAATATTCAGATGAATCATATTTTCGTACTGGTAATGAAAAGCCGATTCACCCAGAACAGAAAGATTCGATTCATTTTCCACGATAACCGGAATTTTAAATTTCTGTTCCAGCAGTTCTCCCAGGTTTTCCTGCGGCAAAGGATAGTAAGGAGTAAAGATAATCCGGTTGTTCTGTACCACACCGTAAATTCCTATAGAGACACCTACGATACCGTAGGGGGAAGCACCAGGTTCCTTCAGGTTTTCTGATAGGATTTCCGTAAGACGTTCCAGAAGGCAGTCTCTTTGGGAGAACGGATATTCTTTTACATGGCAGTCCTCTCCTTTCAAATCAGAGACAAGGGTACTGATCTGGCTGGGACGCACATCAATAGCCAGTACAGTACCGCATTTTTTACAAAATTCCAGGAGAATGGGTTTTCTGCCCATAGAAGTCCTGGCGCTTCCGATCTCGCGAATCAGATTCTGATCTAAAAGCTCCTGGACAATATTGGAAATAGTGGCTTTTGTGAGAGAAAGATGTTTCGCCAGATCTGCCCTGGAGACAGAGGGATGGTTTACAATATATTCCAGCACCAGACGCCGGTTGTTGTCTCTTATCATTTCCTGACTGGCAATGGTCATGGCAGTTACTCCTTATCATTCATAATCTGTTACTATCATACACTTTTGAGGAACCGGGAGCAAGAAAAATTGTCAGCAAAACATCCTCAGCAGGAAATAACTGCAAAAAGGACTGCTGCATTGATCTGCCTGCAGCAGTCCGGGTAAACAATATTTTATGAAGCGCTGTCACAGGGGTTAACATGAAACTTTTGAATCGTTTCGTTCAGCGACAGCATTCGTTCATCCAGCTGTGAAACAATTTTTGCACATTCCTGGAGTTCCCTGCGGATGTACTCTGGCGCGTTTCCCTCAAATTTGTAGTAGATTTTATGTTCCAGGCTTGCCCAGAAATCCTGGGCAACAGTCCTTATCTGAATTTCTACCCGTGTGTCCACCACACCGTCAGAGAGGAATACAGGTACACTTACCAGCATGTGATAACTCTGATAGCCGCTGTCTTTTGGTTTTTTGATGTAATCCTTCCGGGAAATGACTTTCAGATCGCTTTGATTCGCAATCATATCAGCAATGCGATAGATGTCTGAAGTGAAAGAACAAGTAATACGGATACCTGCAATATCATTGACATGTTTCACCATGTTGGTTACGTTGGATTCATATCCGTTCTTTTTCAGTTTCTTTACAATGCTTTCTGGTGTCTTGATCCTGGATTTTATATGTTCAATCGGGTTGTAGCGATGTATGTGCTGAAATTCGTCATTTAAAATATCGATTTTAGTACTGATTTCCTTCAGGGCGGCGTTATAAAGAAACATCAGGGTTTCCCAGCTGTCGACATCTTCATAGTTTTGAATGTTTAAAGCACTGCCCATTTCAATATCATAACCTCCTTTACCATTCTGCAGTTCTTCCTGTATATTTTGCACACAGTCACTTTCAGATGAAAAAAAGCCCTGAAATACAGGCTTGTGAATTGGCCGTGTCGGACTTGCGGCAGTAAACAATAACAGGTATTTACAGGAAAAATACTTTTTTATAGTATAGCATAAAAGTATTTTGATGTCAAAAATAATCAGAGTGCAACAGTCAGAAAACAAGGAAGTGAGAGTACAGTCGGATGGGATCTTTTAATAAAAAAACAGAGCTGAGATCATTTTCTGATTTTCAGCTCTGTATAGAATCTTTCCTAATCTGTCCCCTGCGGGAAGGATTACATGTCCAGTTTCATGTCGCCTGGTTTGATCCAGTGGATTTTTCTCAGCCCGTTGGCGATCACAAGGGAAAGCAGACCGGGAAGCAGGAAATGCATAACTGCGATCTTAATGAGCACTACCATGGGATCTTCTCCGGGTACCATCGTCTGCCAGGTCATGATCTGACCTACAAATCCTGCAGTCCCCATGCCGGAACCGGTGGCATTGCTGGTCATCTTCATTACCATGGTTCCCACCGGACCCAGTATGGCACTGGAAATAATGGCAGGAAGCCAGATCAAGGGATGGCGCATAATGTTCGGTACCTGAAGCATGGAAGTCCCGATTCCCTGGGCGATAAGTCCTGAAACGCCGTTTTCCTTAAAGCTTGCAACAGCAAATCCTACCATGTTGCAGCAGCAGCCAATGGTCGCTGCGCCGGCTGCAAGGCCGGAGAGATTTAAGATTACTCCAAGTGCAGCGGAGCTGATAGGCAGGGTAAGGATCATTCCCATGAGGACAGACACCACGATCCCCATAAGGAAGGGCTGCTGTTCTGTCCCCCAGTTGATCATGTCCCCCAGCCTGGTCATCAGGCGGCTGATGGGAGGCCCTACCAGGATTCCAACAGCCGAGCCTCCGAAGATACCCAGCATGGGAGCAAGAATAATGTCCAGCTTGGTCTTTCCTGCAATCAGACGGGAAAGTTCAATGGCGATATAAGCCGCCAGAAATGCCCCAAGAGGTTCTCCGGGACCGGAAAGGATCAGGGCACCCTCTTCTGTGAAGACCGTACCTGATGTGATCTTTTCAGCAAATCCGCCTACCATGCCGGCTGTTGCTGCAGAGAGGACTACAAGGGAGCTTTCCTTAAAACGGCATGCAACGCCAACACCGATGCCTGCGCTGGTCATTGCAGCCGCAAATTTTCCAAACTGATAGATCAATGTTCCCAGATCACCGCCTATGAGATTGCCGATCTGCTGGATAATAGTTCCGATAATTAAAGTAGCAAACAGACCATAGGCCATGCCGCTTAATCCTTCAATGAAAATTCTGTTCAGCAGTTTCTTCATCACTTATCTCCCCTGTTCTTTTAACCGTTAATCTTCAGATTCTTAAATAAAGAACCAAGAGAGGTTGAGATTTCTTCGCTTTCCGGAAGTTCATAGTGGATTTCTTCTTCTTTCTCCTCGGTATTTTCTTCCAGGGCTTTGATGCTCAGACTGATTTTCCCATCTTCATTTTTGATGACTTTTGCTTTTACGGGATCGCCTACAGAGAGGACCGCTTTGGGGGATTTGATTCTTTTCTGGGAAATCTGAGAGATGTGCACCAGACCGGAAATACCTTCGCCCAGGTCGATAAAGGCTCCGTAGGTCTGCAGAGACTCCACAGTTCCCTCCATAATGCTTCCGACTTTGATGCTGTCGATCCTGCCGCGTTTTTCGGCGTCTGCCTGTTCTTTCAGCAGTTCTCTTGCGGAAAGGACCAGACGGTTTTCCTGCTCGTCCACCTCAAGGACTCTTACTGTGATCGTCTTTTTCAGATAGTCTTCAGGATTTTCTACGTAATTTAACGCAAGTTTGGAGACCGGGATAAAAGCACGGATCCCTTCTACATAGGCAATGACACCGCCCTTTACAATACCTTCCACGGTGACTTCAAATGCAGTTTTCTCTTCTTTCATCTGTTCCAGTTTGTCCCAGACCAGCATATCATCGTCGCGGAAATTGGAAAAGGATGCGTCGATTTCTTTCATATAATCTTCCATAGATTCTTGTTTTTTCATTTCTTCTGACATGAGCAGTACCTCCATTCACAATATGCGGAAATTATAACATAATTGCCATAAAATTAGAAGTATGTTACTATAAAAAAAGAAACGGCAGGACAGAAGAATATGCCGCGCCGGCCGGCGGCAGTGCCGCAGAAGACCTGTCGGGAAAGGAAAAGAAGATGGCAAAACAGGAGAAGATTTATGTAATCGGTCATAAAAATCCGGATACAGATTCTATCTGCTCTGCAATCGCTTACGCAGACATTAAGAATCGGATTAATAATGGGAATGGAGCAAAATATGTGGCAAAAAGGGCAGGACAGATCAATGAAGAAACGGAGTATGTCCTGAAGCGGTTCGGGGTAGAGGCTCCGGGATATCTTTCTGATGTAGGAACTCAGGTGAAAGATATGGAGATCAGAGAAACTCCGGGAGTGCCAAACAGTATTTCCATCAAGGACGCCTGGGCGATCATGAAAAAGAGCAGCGCGGTTACACTTCCTATTACGAAGGAGGACGGGCAGCTGGAAGGACTGATTACGACAGGAGATATTGCAAAGTCGTATATGGATGCCCACGACAATTATTTTCTTTCCAATGCCAGGACACAATACCGGAGTATTGCCAATACAGTGGAAGGGAAAGTGGTCACAGGAAACGCACACGGGTATTTTGTAAAAGGAAAGGTCGTAATAGGGGCAGCCCATCCGGATAAGCTGGGAGAGATCCTGGAGAAAGATGACCTTGCAATCCTGGGAGACCGTCATGAAGACCATCTGTGTGCCATCCGGCAGAATGTAAGCTGTATTGTAGTGTGCAACCATGCAGAAATAGAAGCTGATATCAAAGAAGCAGCGGAAAAAAATGAATGTGTGGTGATTCAGTCTCCTCTGGATACCTTTACAGTGGCAAGGCTGATCAATCAGAGTATTCCTGTAAAGCATATAATGAAAAAAGATAATCTTCTGACATTCCAGACCGATGATTTTACTGACAACATCAGGGATACTATGGTAAAGAACCGTCACAGGGCATTTCCGGTAGTAAATAAACACGGGAAATACATTGGTACGGTGTCCAGAAGAAACCTTCTGGGAATGAAGAAGAAGCAGCTGATCCTGGTGGACCACAATGAAAAGACCCAGGCTGTTGACAATATTGAGGCAGCAGAGATCCTGGAGATCGTGGACCATCACAGAATTGGTTCCCTGGAAACCCTTCAGCCCATTATGTTCCGAAATCAGCCGGTAGGATGTACGGCAACGATTCTTTATCAGATGTATGTGGAAAAAGCACTGGATATCAAGCCTTCCATAGCAGGTCTCTTGTGTGCGGCCATTCTGTCTGATACGCTGATGTTTCGTTCTCCTACCTGTACCCCGGCAGATAAAATGGCGGCAGGCGCCCTTGCTCAGATCGCTGGGATCCATATTGAAGAGTTTGCAAAGGAGATGTTCTCCGCAGGAAGCAATTTAGAAGGAAAGACCACAGAAGTTATCTTCTATCAGGACTTTAAGCGCTTCACTTCCGACAAGGTAAACTTTGGAGTAGGTCAGATCAGCTCCATGAACGCAGAGGAGCTGGAAGCTCTGAAGAAAAGGCTGATTCCCTTTATGAAGCATGAATGCGGAAAGAACGGAATTTCCATGGTGTTCTTCATGCTGACCAATATTCTGGACGAGTCTTCAGAGATTATCTGCTGGGGAGACGGAAGCGGAAGGCTCGTGGAAGAATCCTTTAATGTAAAAGAAGAAAATCACGGATATTTTCTTCCAGGAGTAGTATCCAGGAAGAAACAGCTGATTCCTGCGTTCATAGGGACTTTACAGCAGAATAACGGATAAAAACAGGAGATTACAGGAAATGTCGAAAATGGAATGGAAGCCCGGAAATATGCTGTATCCGCTGCCGGCAGTCATAGTCAGCGTGGCAGATGAAGAAGGGCATGATAATATTATTACAGTGGCGTGGGCAGGAACGGTGTGCACCAATCCTCCCATGGTGTCCATATCTGTGCGCCCGGAGAGGTATTCGTACAAAATGATCCGGGAGACAGGAGAGTTTGTGATCAATCTGACTACAGAAAAACTGGCTTTTGCGACGGATTACTGCGGAGTCAGGTCAGGCAGAGATGTGGATAAATTTCAGGAACTGAAGCTGACCCGCCAGAAGGCCTCCCATGTAGGGGCTCCGCTAATAGGGGAGTCTCCGGTAAATATCGAGTGCAGAGTGGTGGAAACCAGGGAGTGGGGAAGCCATACAGTTTTCACGGCAGAAGTCCTGGGCGTCCATGTGGATAAAGAATATATGGACGAAAAGGGAAAATTCGATCTTGCCCTGACCCGTCCTATTGTGTATTCCCACGGAGAATACTACGGACTGGGAAAGAAGCTGGGAAAGTTTGGATACAGCATTCAAAAGAAAAGAAAGAAGAAGCAGAAAAAATGAAAAAAAATATTGTACTGATCGGGATGCCCGGAGTGGGTAAGAGCACAGTGGGTGTGATTCTGGCAAAAGTGCTGGGATATGAATTTGTAGATGCGGACTTGCTGATACAGAAAAGAGAAAAACGTTTACTAAAGGAAATCATAGCCCAGGAGGGGCAGGAAGGATTTCTGCAAATCGAGAACAGCGTCAACGCCTCCATTGAGGCAGAAGGGGCAGTGATCGCCACAGGAGGGAGTGTGGTTTACTGTAAAGAGGCAATGGAACATCTGAAACAGATTGGTACGGTGATTTATCTGAAACTGGAATACAATATTCTGAAAAAGAGGCTGGGAAATCTCCGGGGACGGGGAGTAGTCTTAAAGGACGGGCAGACACTGAAAGATTTATATGAGGAAAGAGTGCCTTTGTATGAACAGTATGCAGATATTACTGTTGATGAGAAAAATACCGGAGCTGAGGAAACTTTACAGAAAATTTTGCAGGTATTAGAGAGATAATTGATAATAATACGGGTATTTCTAGGGGCAAAAACATAAAATGTGGATTTTTATTTACAAATTGTAATATCTGTTATAATATAATATTCAAACCATGAAGAAAAATATCAGAGCAGCGGACGGCATCCTGTGCGGGCCGCCTGTTGTCATGAAAAGAAATGTCCGGGGCAGAGCCGCAAGGGAGGGGCTGCCTGTAAATATAAGATACACAGTATAGACGGGAACCCCGCAAGGGGGCAGGGCACCAGAACCGCAGAGGGGACAGGTGCAGCAGAGAGAAGACTTTTGCAGGACTTTTTTCTGTGATGAATAAAAAATAAGAGGTGTGAATATGGAACAATATGTTATCAAAGGCGGCAATCCGTTGGTTGGTGAGGTTGAGATCGGAGGCGCAAAAAATGCGGCGCTTGCGATTCTGGCGGCAGCGATCATGACAGATGAAGCAGTGCACATTGAGAATCTTCCGGATGTGAGAGATATCAATGTCCTTCTGGAAGCAATCAAAGAGATCGGTGCAACTGTAGACCGGATCGGACCTACGGAGGTAAGAATCGTGGGTTCCACTATAGGAAGCATCAGCGTTGAATATGAATATATCAAAAAGATCCGGGCGTCCTATTATCTGCTGGGAGCTCTTCTTGGAAAATACAGAAATGCAGAAGTCCCCCTTCCGGGAGGCTGCAATATCGGAAGCCGTCCCATTGATCTTCATTTAAAGGGATTCAGGGCTTTGGGGGCGTCTGTGGATATTATCCACGGGGCTGTTGTGGCAAAGGCCGAGCAATTAACAGGAAAACACATTTTCATGGATATGGTATCCGTGGGTGCAACCATTAATATTATGATGGCTGCGGCAATGGCAAACGGCAGCACCACTATTGAAAACGCTGCAAAGGAACCGCATGTGGTAGACGTGGCAAACTTTTTGAACAGTATGGGAGCCAATATCAAGGGAGCGGGTACAGATGTAATCCGCATCAAAGGTGTGGAAAAGCTTCACGGGACAAACTATTCCATCATTCCGGATCAGATCGAGGCAGGCACTTTTATGTGTGCTGCTGCAGCTACCGGAGGAGATGTGCTGGTGAAAAATGTAATACCGAAACATCTGGAGGCTACCACTGCGAAATTGGAAGAAATCGGATGCCAGGTGGAAGAATTTGACGATGCAGTGCGTGTGGTTGCAAATAAACGCCTCACACGTACGAATGTAAAGACTATGCCGTATCCTGGTTATCCCACAGATATGCAGCCGCAGTTTGCTGTGGCACTGGCTCTGGCAGAAGGTACAAGCATTGTGACAGAAAGTATCTTTGAGAATCGGTTCAAATATGTGGATGAGCTGGCACGAATGGGTGCAAATATCAAGGTAGAAGGCAACACAGCCATTATTAATGGAGTGGATAAATTAACAGGTGCGCGAGTAAGTGCTCCTGATCTGCGTGCAGGCGCAGCTCTGGTTATCGCCGGACTGGCCTCTGAGGGAATTACTGTTATTGATGATATTGTATATATCCAGAGAGGATATGAGCGCTTTGAGGAAAAATTAAGAAGCCTTGGAGCTGAAATTGAAAAAGTGACAAACGAGAAGGAACTGAGAAAGTTCCAGCTGAGAGTTGGATGAAATTTATCCAAAATATGCTTGACGAATGAAGGAAAAAGCTGTATTGTATTATCTGACAACTGCAAATGATGATAGTTTCTCTTATTCAGAGTGATGGAGTTACATAGGAACTGTGAAGTCACGGCAACCCCGCAGTGCGGAAGGTGCCAGCCTGAGCGAATGATCGAACAATAAGAGGATTCATGAAAAAGAACGATATGGGTCCGCTTAAAAGGCGGACCTTTTTATATGTCAGGAAAGTCCGGAGGATTTTTCTAATATATAAAAATGCAGAAGAAAGGAAGATATTATGGAAAAAAGATTATTTACATCAGAATCTGTAACAGAAGGCCATCCGGATAAAATGTGCGATGCCATCTCTGACGCTATTTTAGACGCGCTTATGGAAAAAGACCCTATGAGCCGTGTAGCCTGTGAGACAGCCACTACCACAGGTATGGTATTGGTAATGGGTGAGATTACCACCAAGGCATATGTGGATATTCCAAAGATTGTAAGAGACACTGTCCGTGAGATTGGGTACACCAGAGCAAAGTACGGATTTGATGCAGATACCTGTGGTGTTATCACAACGATTGACGAGCAGTCTGCAGACATTGCTCTGGGTGTGGACAAGGCCCTGGAGGCAAAAGAGCATAAAATGTCAGAAGAAGAACTGGATGCCATTGGTGCAGGAGATCAGGGCATGATGTTCGGTTTTGCTACAGACGAGACAGAAGAGTATATGCCTTATCCCATTGCCCTTGCACATAAGCTGGCGCGCCAGCTGACAAAGGTGAGAAAAGACGGAACTCTTACTTATTTAAGACCGGACGGAAAGACTCAGGTAACGGTAGAGTATGATGAAGATGACAGACCGGTACGTCTGGACGCAGTAGTGCTTTCTACACAGCACGACCCGGAAGTGACACAGGAACAGATCCACGAAGATATTAAGAAATATGTCTTTGATCCTATTCTTCCGGCAGAAATGGTGGATGCGGATACGAAGTTTTTCATCAATCCTACCGGCCGTTTTGTAATTGGCGGGCCTCACGGAGACAGCGGTCTGACAGGACGTAAGATCATTGTAGATACCTACGGCGGATATGCCCGTCACGGCGGCGGCGCTTTCTCCGGAAAGGACTGCACAAAGGT
>CALWHD010000046.1 GCA_944380235.1 uncultured Blautia sp. | reverse complement strand
AGACAGTCTGTGACAGATATTTTGATGTGACAGTGCCCTTCTCTCCCATCAGCCTTGCCCTGAATGCTATTCCGGCAATTATCAGTTTTAAGGCAATTGGGAAGAAGTTTACACTGAATACCAGTATACTTATTGTGCTGACCAGTATACTCACAGATATTGTCCCGTCCATGCCGATTACACAAGACACGCTGCTGATCAGTGTGTTTGGAGGTTTGATCAACGGGGCGGCGATCAGCATCGCGCTCATAGGAGGAACCTCCACAGGAGGAACGGATTTCATTGCTATTTATTTTGCTGAGAAAAAGAATAAGGATGTATGGAATTATATCCTTATGGGAAATGCTGCAGTCCTGCTGGCTGCAGGCTATCTGTTTGGCTGGGACAAGGCATTGTATTCTATCATCTTCCAGTATACCTCTACCCAGACGATACATCTGCTGTATCAGGCTTATAAAAAAGTAACTTTGTTTGTAGTAACAGAGAATCCTGAGGCAGTGTATCAGGCGATTTATGAAGTGACCAACCACAGCGCCACAGAATTTGCAGCCACAGGCATGTATTCCAATGAACGGAGAAAAATGATCTATTCTGTAGTGTCTACTGTGGAGGCAAAGGTACTGATACGAAGAGTTATGGAGGCAGATCCAAAGGCATTTGTCAATGTGGTGAAGACAGATACGCTGATCGGAAGATTTTATCAGAAAGAGAATTATTAGTTAAAAAAAGAGGATGCCGCCCAATCATCGAATCTGATGATTGGGCGGCATCCTCATCTTTTTTTCTATTTTTTACCGTTAAAGCAGTAGGTACATACCTTGCATGGCTCAATGTTGATAGACGCCAGCAGATCGTCCAGACGATGGAAGTGAAGGGTTGTGAAGTTCAGCTGTTTTCCGATTTCCTCCAGCATTTCTTTGTAGTTCTGAGAATCCGGATTTGCGTAATCGGCAAGAACTTCATCGCTTACATTTTCGCCCTCCCGTTTTGCGATAATTCTCCTTGTGATCAGATCCATCTCTGACTTGGAGCGTGAAAAGTTCAGGAATGGGCAGCCAAATAAAAGCGGCGGGCATGCCGGGCGGATGTGAACTTCTTTGGCACCGCTGTTATATAGGAATTCCGTGGTTTCGCGAAGCTGGGTTCCCCGGACAATGGAGTCATCAATAAGCAGCAGGCTCCGGTTTTTGATCAGTGCCTCCACAGGGATCAGTTTCATTCTGGCGATCAGGTTTCTTTGCTCCTGTCTGGTGGGCATGAAAGAACGGGGCCAGGTTGGAGTGTATTTGATAAATGGGCGGGAAAAAGGAATTCCTGATTCATTGGCGTATCCGATGGCATGTGCGATACCGGAATCCGGGACTCCTGCAACCAGGTCCGGATTTACATGTTCTCTCAGGGAATCTCTCTGAGCAAGTTTTTTACCGCACTCATAGCGCATATTTTCCACATTCACGCCTTCGTAAGTGGAGGTAGGATAGCCGTAGTATACCCATAAGAAAGAACAGATCTTCATTTCGTTTAAAGGCTGGGATACCGTCTCGACACTTTCCGGTGTCAGGAAGACGATCTCTCCGGGACCCAGTTCCCGAAGGGTTTCGTAGCCCAGGTTCAGGTAGGCAAAGCTTTCAAAAGAAGCACAGTGCGCACCGTTTTTCTTTCCGATGACTACCGGAGTACGTCCCATGCGGTCGCGGGCAGCGTAGATACCCTGCGGGGTCAGAACCAGAAGTGTCAGAGAGCCGTCGATCAGTTCCTGTGCGTAACGGATACCGTCTACAATATTTGACTGCTGATTGATGAGAGAAGCAACCATTTCAGTAGGATTAATGCTTCCGCCGCTCATTTCCAGGAAGTGAGTGCAGCCGTTTTTATAAGAAAGATCCACCAGCTCGTCCATGTTGTTGATCTTCCCCACAGTAGTTACTGCAAAGCTGCCCAGATGGGACTGCACCAGCAGAGGCTGTGGTTCATTGTCTGAAATACAGCCAATACCGGAAGTTCCTTCCAGTTCATCCAGATCGCCGTCAAATTTGGTACGGAACGGTGTGTTTTCAATATTGTGAATAGAACGGTGAAACCCGTCGGTTCCATAGACAGCCATTCCTCCCCTTCTTGTTCCCAAGTGGGAATGGTAGTCAGTTCCAAAAAACAGGTCCAGGGTACAACTGGACTTAGAAGTTACTCCAAAAATTCCACCCATTGTAGTTCTCCTTTTCTTTACATCAATATGCTGAAAATTGTTCGCAGCTTTTATTATATACTTCCTTTCCGCGGTTCGTAAAGACGTTTTGGGAAACTTTTTCCCTTCGCAGGGGAGAAAAAATAGTGTATAATGAGATAAATGATGTGCAAATAGACAATAGAAAAGGAGAATTTTATGAAATTTATTTCTTGGAATGTAAATGGTCTGAGGGCTTGTGTGCAGAAAGGATTTGAAGAATATTTCAGAGAAGCAGATGCTGACTTTTTCTGCCTGCAGGAGACGAAACTCCAGGAGGGACAGATTGATTTTGCTCCGGAAGGATATTTTTGTTACTGGAATTACGCAGTGAAAAAAGGTTATTCCGGAACTGCCGTATTTACAAAGAAAGAACCTTTGCATGTCACTTACGGAATCGGCATAGAAGAGCACGATCAGGAAGGCAGAGTGATCACCCTGGAATACGAAAATTACTATCTGGTCACAGTCTATACGCCCAATTCCCAGAATGAGCTGGCAAGGCTTGACTACCGTATGAAATGGGAAGATGATTTTCGCAGCTATCTGGCAGAGCTGGATAAGAAGAAACCTGTGATCATGTGCGGAGATCTCAATGTAGCGCACACGGAGATCGATCTGAAAAATCCAAAGACCAACAGGAGAAACGCAGGATTTACCGATGAAGAAAGAGGAAAATTTACGGAATTTTTAGAAGCAGGATTTACAGATACTTTCCGTTATTTCTATCCGGATAAGACAGGGATTTATTCCTGGTGGTCCTATCGTTTTAAGGCAAGAGAGAAGAATGCAGGATGGCGCATTGATTATTTCTGTGTCTCAAAAAGGCTGGAGGACAAGCTGGTCTCAGCAGATATCCATACAGAGATTTTTGGATCTGACCACTGTCCGGTGGAGGTACAGATCAATCTGGACTGAATAAAGACTACAGATACTGAAAAAGAGTTTTCTGCGGATCTTATGCAGTGTGAAAGGAGAAAAATGGAAACAATAAAACTGACTCAATATTCCAAAAGCGCAGGATGTGCTGCCAAACTGGCACCGGGAGTTTTGTCAGAAGTGTTGGGAAAGCTGCCGAAATTTCCGTGTGAGGATCTTCTGGTAGGAACGGAAACTTCTGACGATGCGGCAGTTTATCGTGTTTCGGAAGAGCTGGCCGTGATACAGACCCTGGATTTTTTTCCGCCTATGGTAGATGACCCTTATATCTTCGGCCAGATCGCAGCTGCAAATGCACTGAGTGATATCTATGCCATGGGAGGAGAGCCCAAACTGGCACTGAATATTGTGGCATATCCCAACTGTCTGGGAAGTGAAGTACTGGGTGAGATTCTTGCCGGAGGCGCTGCCAAGGTCCAGGAGGCAGGCGCTGTGCTGGCAGGAGGACATTCTATCAATGACGAGGAGCCCAAATACGGCATGAGCGTTATGGGATTTGTGAATCCGAAGAGGGTCTGGACCAACGCAGGGGCAAAGCCGGGAGATGTGCTGATCCTTACAAAACCTCTGGGAGTGGGAATTTTAAATACCGCAGTAAAGGCCGAGATGGCTTCGGAAGAGGAGAAAGCAGCAGCTGTGGCCAATATGGTCTGTCTGAATAAGACGGCGAAGGAAGTGTTTGCCGGATATCCGGTGCACGCTTGTACAGATGTTACCGGATTTTCCCTTATGGGACATGGATTGGAGATGGCAAAGGGCGGTGAGGTGACTCTTGCCTTTGATACCGGGCGTCTGGAGATTCTTCCGGGAGCCCTTGAATATGCTTCTATGGGACTTGTGCCGGAAGGGACTTACAGGAATAAAAAATATCAGAAGGAGGAAGCAGTCCTGGATGCCTCCGTAACAGAGGACATGGAGGATTTGCTTTTTGACCCTCAGACATCCGGAGGGCTGCTGGTAAGCGTGGAAGAATCCTGCGCAGAAGAAATCCTGAGAGGATTAAGAGAGGCAGGACTTGCCACAAAGGCTGCAGTGATCGGAAAAGTGGAGGAGAAAAAAGAAAAATATCTGTACGCGGGACGGGGGATTCTGTAGATGATCTATCTTGACAATGCGGCCACAACCCTGTGCAAGCCGGACTGTGTAAAAAAGGCGGTCTGGGAAGCAATGGAGAACATGGGAAGCAGCGGGAGAGGAGCTTATCCGGCAGCCCTGGAGGCTTCAAGAGTGATCTATGAGACCAGGGAGCTTGCGGCAGAGTTTTTCGGAGCACCTTCGCCCGTCAGTGTGGCTTTTACTTCTAATGCAACAGAGGCATTGAATATAGCAGTTTCCGGGCTGATTCAAAAAGGAGATCATGTAATCTGCACACAAATGGACCATAATTCGGTGCTGCGCCCTCTTTACAGGAAAGAGAAAGAAGGGGCGGAACTTAGCATTTTAAAGTGCGGAGACAATGGAAAACCTGACATGAGCAAGCTGGAAAATATGTTCAGAAAAAATACAAAGGCAGTAATCTGCACGCATGCCTCTAATGTGACAGGGGATTTCAATGATATCCGGACAGCGGCGGAAACCTGCAGAAAAAATGGGGTGTTATTTGTTCTGGATGGGGCACAGACGGCAGGAAGCTTCCCCATTGATATGAAGAAAATGAAGATAGATGTACTCTGTTTTACGGGCCACAAAGGGTTAATGGGACCTCAGGGTACAGGAGGGATCTGTCTGGGAGAAAATATAAGGATTCCGGCTTTTAAGACAGGAGGAAGCGGGATGCATTCTTTTGATAAGGAACAGCCGGGACAGGGAGCTCAGATGCTGGAGGCAGGAACCCTGAACGGACACGGAATTGCCGGACTGCATGCGGCGTTTTCTTTTCTGAAAGAGACGGGAATTGACAGAATCAGGAAAAAGGAGCAGGAACTCTGCCGTTATTTCTGCCGGGAGGCAGCCAGGATTCCGGGAATACGTCTGTATGGGAATATAGAGGAGCCCGAGAGAGCGGCAGTGGTGTCGCTGAATGTCCGGGATTATGATTCTGCTGTGATATGTGATGAGCTGGCTGAATTTTACGGCATTGCTGTAAGAGGAGGGATTCACTGCGCACCTCTGATGCACAGTTTTCTCGGAACAGAGCGGCAGGGGACTGTAAGATTTTCTTTTTCCTGGTATAACGAAATGGAAGAGGCAGAGCAGGCAGTCCAGGCATTAAGGGAGATCGCCGGATAAAATACAAAGGAGTGATATCTGTGAGAAACGTTATTTTTCACATTGATGTGAACAGTGCTTTTTTGTCCTGGGAAGCAGTCTACCGTCTGAGAAAACAGGGAGGGACCGTGGATTTAAGGGAGATTCCCTGTGCGGTAGGCGGAGATAAATCGAAACGAAGAGGTATTATTCTGGCAAAATCCATCCCTGCCAAGGCATATGGAGTAAAAACAGGGGAGCCCCTTACAGATGCGCTGAAAAAGTGTCCGGGGCTTACTGTCATACCGGCGCATCACAGCATGTATAAACAGTATTCAAAAAGGTTTATAGATCTGTTAAAGGAGTATACGCCGGATGTAGAACAGTATAGTATTGATGAGGCATTCATGGACATGAGCGGTATGGAAAAGCTGGTAGGAGATTACTGTGCATTTGCCCATAAACTGAAAAACCGTATAAGCAGGGAGCTGGGATTTACTGTGAATATCGGGATTTCCAGCAACAAATATCTGGCAAAGACGGCATCGGATTTTGAAAAACCGGACAGAGTGCACACTCTGTTTCCAGATGAGATCCGGGACAAAATGTGGCCTCTTCCAGTATCACAGATGCTCTTTGTGGGAAAATCCACGGAAAAAGAGCTGAAGAAGCTGGGTATTTACACCATAGGAGATCTGGCACAGACAGATGTGGAGATTTTAAAGCATCATTTAAAAAAACATGGGGAAGTTATCTGGAAATTTGCCAACGGCCTGGACTCATCTCTGGTGGAACCTGTGCCGGAGGGAAATAAAGCATATGGAAACAGTACTACCATAGCCTTTGACGTAACGGACGAAGATACAGCGAAAATGGTGCTGCTGTCTCTGTGTGAAACGGTTGCTTCCAGACTGAGGAAGGATGGGCAGAGAGCTGAAGTGCTATCCGTGTCTATCAAAAATTTTCAATTGAAAACCGTATCTCACCAAAAGGTCATGGCTGCCCCTACCAATATTACAGGAGAGATATACCGGGAAGTCTGCCGGCTGTTTGACGAACTTTGGGATGGAACACCCATACGGCTGCTGGGAGTCTGTACCAGCAGAGTTTCAAGGGAGGAGAAAGGCAGACAGATGAGTCTGTTTGATCACACAGATTATGAAAAAATGGAAAAACTGGATCATGCTGTGGATGAGATCAGAAAGAAGTTTGGATCAGATGCTGTTATGAGAGCTTCTTTTCTGGACAATAAAAAAGTAGAAAATATGGCGGGGGGACATCCAGACAACAAAAAATAAGAGAATGAAATATTACAAATGCGTGAAAAAATGCCGGCGCCAATTTAATGATTGGCGGCCAGCATTTTTTTTACATCAGGCACACATGCCAGGACAGGGTACAGCAGCAGAGAAAGGACCAGTCCGCTGGCTCCCTGGATAATATTGGCAGGAACACTGGCTGCAGCTCCTGCTCCGTAGAGTATAAATTCGAACAGGAAATAGCCGCCGGCAACAAATATAATATCAAGGATTCCTCCCGCTGCTACAGCGGTGCAGATCCGCCTGTTGGAACAGCCGGGATGAGAAATCCTGCGGTAGAGCATTCCTGAACCCAAAGCGACCAGACCTTTGATCAGAAAAGTAATGGGGACATAGACCAGATAGCCGCCCAGCAGGTCTGACATACAGGAACCAATGCCGCCGGCAAGAAAGCCCCAGACAGGTCCTAAGATAATGCCGGAAAGGATGACAATGGCATCTCCGGGATGAATATAACCGCCGGTTCCGGGGGTAGGAATACGCACAGACATAGTAGCGGCACAGGACAGAGCTGCAAAGAGTGCTGTCAGGATCCATTTTTTCGTATTGTTTTTCATAAAAAGTCTCCTCCTCTTATAAAGGGTATGTTTTCAGGCTGGTGTTATGATAATACACAATTGGTATAGAATAAAGAGCCAGTTTTAATAAAATAGCCCATACCAGTAAGAGGAGAAGTCTGATTATCATTCACGGAAGGTAAGGGATTCATCTGTCATAGAATCAATTATGGCAAGAGACTCTACACGGATTCCCTGTTCACGGAGTGTATCTCCGCCTCTCTGGAACCCTTTTTCAATAACGATTCCGGCGCCTTCCAGAGTTGCACCGGAACTTTTCACAATCTCAATGAGTCCCATAAGAGCGCAGCCATTTGCAAGGAAGTCGTCAATAATAAGAACATGGTCATCCGCATGTAAAAATTTTTTTGACAGAATTACATCATAAACTTTTTTGTGAGTAAAGGACTCTACTTTGGTGCAGTACATTTCTCCGTCAAGGTTGATACTCTGGGCTTTTTTTGCGAAGACCACAGGTACGTTGAAATACTGAGCGGCAATACAGGCGATACCGATGCCGGATGCCTCTATAGTAAGAATTTTAGTAATAGGGGTGTCCCCGTAGATACGCTTAAATTCTTTCCCGATTTCATTGATCAGAGGGATGTCCATCTGATGGTTTAAGAAACTGTCCACCTTTAAGACATTTCCCGGTTTTACGATTCCGTCTTTTAAAATTCTTTCTTTTAAAAGCTGCATATGCTTGCTTCCTCCCTGTATACTGATTTTATCAGTCATTTGTCTTTTCTGCCATGGCAGGCAGATATGATAACTATCATAATACGATAGAATTTCATGCTTGGCAATTTCTTTTTAAAACTTTTTCTAAAAAAGGGGAAAAAGGAAGAAAAAAGTGGAATCTGTGGTAGAATAATGGCAGGAGGTGAGACTGTGAAGGAATATGAAGTAATACGGGAAATGTTTAATCTGTGCCCGGGAAACCAGATGCGCGATATCTTCATCGAAGAAATAGAGCTTCCGGAAGATGCAGACCTGGAAGCTTTTGTAAGGGAAAAATTCAAAAATGAATCCAGCCTGAAAATAGAGAGGACAGAGAAAGAAGACGGAAGCATAGTGTTTGATGTTATGACCGCGGCCATTCATCAGAGGTATACTTTTTCTGAATTTTAAGAGGCATGGAGATTGCTTTTTTTGACAGGTTTGTTATAATGAAAGAAGTGCACGAAAGGAGGAATGCAGAATGGAATCGAAAAATGAGGTTCACAGTCATGTATTGGAAGATGGAACCGTGGTAACGCATTCTCACGGACATACTCATACACACACTCATACCAAAGCTGTTCTCAACCGTCTTTCCCGTGCAATCGGGCACCTGGAGTCCATCCGCCGCATGGTGGAGGAGGGACGTGACTGCAGCGAAGTGCTGATACAGCTGTCAGCCGTAAAAGCAGCCATCAATAATACAGGAAAAGTAATTCTTCAGGATCACATAGAGCACTGTATCGTGGACGCGGTAGAGAGCGGAGACCATGAAGCTCTGGAAGAATTAAATAAAGCCATTGACCGTTTTATGAAGTAAAAGTGCGGTATCAGGCGGAAAGGGATAGAAGTTATGAGTGAAGAAAAAAAACAGTGTGACAGCAAAAGCTGCGACAAGGAAAGCTGCGCAGGATGCAGCCATGCAAAAGGAGGCGGGATTCCTAAGGAGCAGCTGAACGCGCATTCAAAGATTACCAAAGTGATCGGTGTAGTCAGCGGAAAAGGCGGAGTAGGAAAGTCTTTTGTGACCGCTTCCCTGGCAAACGAGATGGCCTTTAATGGTTATAAGGTGGGTATCATGGACGCGGATATCACCGGACCTTCCATACCCAGGATGTATGGATTAAAGGGTGCGGCAGTGGCAGATGACAAGGGAATCTACCCTATGGTGACAGGCAATGATATCAAGGTCATGTCTGTAAATCTTCTGCTTCCCCAGGAGGATGCTCCGGTTATCTGGAGAGGTCCTATCCTCGCTAATATGGTTAAACAGTTCTGGACCGAGGTTGTCTGGGGAGAACTGGATTATCTCTTTGTAGATATGCCTCCGGGAACCGGTGATGTGCCTCTGACTGTATTCCAGTCTCTGCCCATTGACGGGATTGTCATTGTATCCTCTCCGCAGGATCTGGTACAGATGATCGTCAAGAAAGCCTATAATATGGCAAAGATGATGAATGTGCCTGTTCTGGGTCTGGTGGAAAATTACAGCTATGTGAAATGTCCTGACTGCGGAAAAGAGATTTATGTTTTCGGAGAGAGCAAAGTTCAGGCCGCTGCAGATGAAATACAGGTTCCTGTCATCGGAAAGATGCCTGTTGATCCGGACATGGCTGCGGCTGTTGACTCGGGAATGTTTGCCGGGGTACTGAATACTTATCTGTCAGGAGCAGGAAAATATATTCCGGAAGTCTAGAAAAATTGGCAGATATACCAAAAATTAAAATAAGGAGCAGCTGGCGCGTATAAAATGAGAAGCCGACTGCTCCTTTTTGTATAAAATCCATGTTAAATATAAATGAAAAAATGAAAAGAAATAAAAAAAAGTTATCTGGTTACAACAAAAAATATATTTTTTTGGAAAATGTCTTTTGATGGTAAAAGTTGACAAATGGTAGTACCAGTGCCATAATAGCATCGATGCAGGAGAAACTGCAGAATAAAATTTTCTATCTGATCTTGCTCATAGAAAGGATTGATTGTTATGGTAGAGCGCCAGATTAAGTTAACTGCAACGGAAGATGTAAAAGAGTTTGTTAATGCGGCCAGCAAATGCGACTTCGATATTGACATTTTTTACAACAGAGTGGTTATTGACGCAAAATCAATATTAGGAGTATTAAGCATGGATTTGACAAGAGTTCTGACCGTCAGATGCAACGGACAGGATGAAGGATTTGATAAATTTCTGAACAAATATGCAGTTGCGTAATTAAATCAAAAAAGACAGAGAAGTCTCCGTAAAAAAAACGGGGACTTTTCTTATTATCCGGAAATATGTTAGAATAACAGACATGGATACAGAGAAAAAAGAAGTGATCAAAATTTCTGTCCGCAGTCTTGTAGAATTTATCATGCGCAGCGGAGACCTGGACAACAGAAGGAGCAGTACGGCGGACAGGGAGGCAATGTTAAAAGGCAGCAAGATACACAGGAAGATCCAGAAGCATATGCCGGCTTCCTACCGGGCAGAGGTGACTCTATGCCATGAGGAAGAGTTTGATGATTTTGTTATCCGTGTGGAGGGACGGGCAGACGGAATCATTGAGGAGGCAGACAGAACTGCTGTTGACGAGATCAAAGGAATTTACATGGATCTGAATAAACTGGAAGAACCGATAGGGGTCCATAAGGCACAGGCTATGTGTTACGCCTGGTTTTACGGAAAAGACAAAGGGCTTGAGTATATAGAAGTCCAGATGACTTACTGCAATATGGAGACAGAGGAAATCAAAAGATTTACAGAAATGTTTAAACTTTCCCGGCTGGAAAAATGGTTTCAGGACCTTATAATGGAATATTATAAGTGGGCAAAATTTCTTTATCAGCGCAGGATTTTAAGACGAGAATCCATGAAAGAACTGGAATTTCCTTTTCCCTACCGGGAAGGGCAGAGAGAACTGGTCAGCGGTGTTTATCATACGATTTCTGCCGGGAAGCAGCTTTTTATCCAGGCTCCTACCGGGATCGGCAAGACCATGGCAGCCCTCTTTCCGGCCATCCGGGCAGTGGGAGAGGGGAAAGGGGACAAGATCTTCTATCTCACTGCAAAGACCATTACCAGGACTGTGGCGGAGGAAGCCTTTGAAATTTTAAAAGAAAGGGGATTGTCCTACAAGACACTGAGCATTACAGCCAAGGAAAAGTTGTGTCTTTGTCAGGAGACAGACTGTAATCCTGAGAAATGTCCTTATGCCAAAGGGCATTTTGACCGGGTCAATGACGCAGTTTTTCAGATCCTGAATGAACAGGATACCTATGTGAGAGAAACTCTTCTGGAACAGGCGCAGAAATATCAGGTCTGTCCCTATGAGATGTGTCTGGATATCGCTACCTGGACGGATGCAGTGATCTGCGATTATAACTATGCTTTTGATCCCCGTGTGCATTTAAAACGCTTTTTTGGGGATGGGGTGAAGGGGGATTATATTTTTCTCATTGATGAAGCCCATAATCTGGTGGACCGCGGCAGAAAAATGTACAGTGCGGTTTTGTGCAAGGAGGATTTTCTGGAAACAGGCCGGCTGGTGAAGGGGCACAGCGCCAGACTATATAAACAGCTGAACAGGTGCAACAAGCTGATGCTGGAATATAAAAGAGAATGTGAAGAGTACCAGGTTCTGGAAAATATCGGCGGACTTTCTCTGCAGCTGATGAATCTGTTAAGTGAGATGGAGGATTTTCTGGAAAAGGAACATGAGGAAAAGGTACAGAAGGCTGTCTTGGATTTTTCCTTTGAAATCCGTCATTTTCTGAATATGTATGATCTGTGTGACGAGAATTATGTGATCTACACTCATTACGGAGAGGAAGGACGTTTCCTCTTGACTCTGTACTGTGTCAATCCCAAGAAAAATCTTCAGGAATGCCTGAACAAAGGGAGAGCAGCAGTATTTTTTTCCGGCACTTTTCTTCCTCTTGGATATTACCGTTCTCTATTCAGCACAAGGGAGGATGATTATGCTATCTGTGCGTCCTCTCCGTTTCCAAAGGAAAATTTAAAGCTGCTGGTGGGAGCGGATGTAAGCAGCAGATATACCAGAAGAGATGCTTCTGAATATCAGCGTATGGCACAGTACCTTCTGGCAATGGTGATGGGAAAAGACGGGAACTATCTGGTGTTTTTCCCATCTTACCGGATGATGGAGGATGTCTGCCGGGAGTTTGAAGAGCTTCTGAAAGAATCAGGAAAGAAGGCAGAATGCCTGTACCAGCAGTCCGGCATGTCAGAACAGGACCGGGAGGAATTTCTGGAAAGATTTGAGGAAGAGCATGGGGGAATCCTGATCGGATTCTGCGTCATGGGAGGTATTTTTTCGGAAGGAATCGACCTGGCAGGGAAAAGGCTTATCGGAGCTGCTGTGGTGGGCACCGGGCTTCCCCAGGTGGGCTGTGAGCGGGAGATACTAAAAGAGTATTATGACAAGAAGGGGCGTGTAGGATTTGAATATGCTTACCGCTACCCGGGTATGAATAAAGTGCTTCAAGCGGCAGGACGAGTGATCAGGACAAAGGAAGACAGGGGAGTGGTACTGCTTTTAGATGAAAGATTTCTGCAGAGTGCATATAAAAATCTGTTTCCTCCGGAGTGGAGCGGATACCAGGTCTGCACGGTGAAGCAGGCAGGAGAAGTCATCCGACGGTTTTGGGAAGAAAAATCCTTTCTTGAAGAAAATGAAAGAAATGATATAATGGATAAAAAGTAAAAATGGAGGAATTACATTATGAAAATGATCAGTACAGAAAAAGCTCCGTCAGCTATCGGTCCTTATTCCCAGGCAATGGAAGTAAACGGGCTGGTATTCACATCCGGCCAGATTCCCATCAATCCGGCTACCGGAGAGATTGAGGCAAAGACTATTGAGGAGCAGGCAGAACAGGTGATGAAAAATCTGGGCGAAGTTTTAAAAGCAGCGGGAAGCAGCTATGAAAAGACAGTAAAGACCACCTGCTTCCTGGCAGATATGAATGATTTCGGCGCGTTTAATGAAGTATATGGAAAGTATTTCACAGGAAAGCCGGCGCGCTCCTGCGTTGCTGTGAAGACACTGCCGAAGAATGTGCTGTGTGAAGTGGAAGCCATTGCGGAAGTCTAGAGGTGCTGTGAAAAAAGTACCTGGAAGCTGAAAAGCGGAAAGAAAAAGCCAGAACAGGAGAGGGAGATGTTTCTTTTTTCGGTTCCGGCTTTTTCTTTTTAAAAGGATTCTTTTGTATGAACTGAGCAGATGCGGATCCGGTCAAAGTGCCGGAATCGGTTTTTGTTTTTCTTCTTTTAGTGTAGAATGGAAGAAATTCTGGATGGAAATATGAGGAGCGAGAAGATGAAAATCAGAATGTGGATCAGGACACTGCTGCCATTCTGGATTTATTTCGGATGTCTGGCAGTGGGGAGTTTTTTGCTTCTGGCATTTCCCCTGGTGCTGTTTTTGCTGCTATCTCTTGCAGTGATCTGGCTGGTGCTCTGGGCGGTCATTGTATATCTGATCGGAGGAGAAGTACAGAGAAGGACAGAGGCAGGCAGCAGGAGGGGCAGGATAGGAACAGCGTTTTTCTGTTCCTTCCTGGTGACGCTGGTGCTTCCTGCAAGTGTGATGGTGTATGAAGGTATTCACGGAGAAGGCTGGAGTATAACCGGCTTTTTGCTGGAATATGCCAGTGGGAAAACAATAATTTTTCTACTGGTGCATTTCCTGCTTTTCTGGCTGGGAGAGACCGTTGAAAAACTGGGACAGAACTGAAGAAAAGCCTGTATCCAGGAATCTTTCACGGCGCTGTGAAAAATATTTATAGGCGTTCCGTATCAGAAAATAATTATCTTTTCTTTTCTTCCAGGGGAGTTCCCATTCCGGTTTTATAAATCTTATAAAAACCTGCGCAGAGGTATGGTAAGGATTCGGAGAACAGCATAGAAAATATGTTTTCCAAGGCTGATCTCTCGTGGAATATAATTTTCCCCATAGAAGTAGGAACCGTTTTCTTCCATGGTTCTGCTGCAGGTTTTATCTTTTTCCGCTTCTTCCCTGATTATGGAATTTAATTCAGGAGAGTCTACAGCAAGCATTAGTTCAGTATCCTGATAGGTACTTCTCATATCAAGATTATAGGAACCTACGATGCTCATGCGGCTGTCTATGAGAACTGCTTTGGTATGGCTGGAATGCTTCCCCATAAATTCATAAACTTTGGCGCCTGTTTCCCAGATATTTTCTTTCTGATTCAGATAATCTGTACATCCCCAAGGATTTGCTCCGCTTGAAACGTCATTGGTGATGATCTCCAGACGAATCCCTTTTTCTTTCAGCGCGGACAGATCTTCGTACATTTCTTTTCCACAGATGATATAAGGTGTATATAAGGTTATCTGCTCTCCCTGCATCATAAGCTGATGGAGAGAGTACCACATCCAGGGTTCTTTGTTGGAGGGACAAATGGGATTACAGAGAAGGGAAATCCGGTTGGTGTGCATGGTGCAGGATTCCCAGTTCCAGTCCTGGTAACATTCCGGATATGTATTTTTCAGCTGC
The DNA here is from genome assembly GCA_944380235.1 of uncultured Blautia sp. Taxonomy (GTDB): domain Bacteria; phylum Bacillota; class Clostridia; order Lachnospirales; family Lachnospiraceae; genus Blautia. The sequence goes on along the minus strand of CALWHD010000046.1, from coordinate 32,411 downwards.
TCGTAGTGGATCTTCAGTGCTGCACTTTTTTCTTCAGCCTTCTTCCAGGAGCTGCAGCAGGAGAAATCCTGGCTCGCAGGATGATTCCAGACATGACTGAAATAATCGAGAAGCTGATGAATGGAAGTTTTTCCGGAAGATTCTGTTTCATATACAAAAAGTTCCCGGTCGATGTTTTTAGAAGAAGAATAGTTTCCAAGAAACAGATTTGTTGTATTTCTTCCTCCAAGCAGATACATTTTTTCATCGATGATCAAGTATTTGTCATGGAGCCGTGCCTGTATTTTCCAGGGCTTCAGCAGATGGACAGGGTTGTAAATTTTAATTTTGACATTTTCATGAGAAGCAAGGGCATGAAACCAGGGATTCCATTTCATGTCCATAAGACCGCTGATGCCGTCCACAATGATTTTGACAGATACACCTTTGTCAGCGGCATTTTGGAGAGACGAAAGAATATCTTTTCCAGCCTGATCTGCATGAAAATCAAAGGTGGAAAGGATGATTTCTTCTTCTGCCTCTTCGATCATGCGGAGACGGTATTTCAGCGCCTCCATATTGTCGTCAATATAAGCGGTACGTTCAGTACCTTTCCCATTGTTATAAAAAGATCTGCCTGCAAAATTTTCTTTATAAGAATCAGAAACTTTTTTATGTGGAACATAGGGAATTATGAGTGCCCCTATATAGAGAAGAAGCAGGAAAAAGAAAATTCTTTTTAAAGGCAGACGTTGAATTCTCAGATCAGTTTGTTTTTTCATAACACAATTCCTCCATTCGTCAGAAAACCTTTGTCTATACCTGTATCATACTGAGCCGTACACCAGAATGCATTGGTCAGTTTATGAAAAATGGGAGATTTTTTGACAGCCATTTTTTATGGCACAAGCGCATCTGTGTAAAACTCTGCAAAGGGATCTAAAGAGAGCTCAGCTCGGAATATATCTGCCACAATAATTCCTCCTCTGATAAAAACGTATTACATAAGCGGAGCGATAAGCCGCAGAACACGTCCATAGACTTTTGTGGTGATTTTTTCATTTCTGCAGGTTTCCAGAGTTATTTTTCTGCACTGGGCCAGGGTGTTCTGAAAATCCTGTTCTACGTCCAGAACGGTATCCATCTCACAGAAAAAGACAGCGCACTCAAAGTGAAGATAAAGGCTGCGGTAATCGAGATTGATGGTGCCGACCACAGCTTTCTCATCATCCGACACAAAGCTTTTTGCATGCAAAAATCCGGGAATAAATTGATAAATTTCTACACCGGCTTCCAGAAGCTGGGGATAGAAAGTTTTGGCAACTGCAAAAGCGTAAGGTTTATCGGGAATGCCGGGCATGATAATTTTTACATCTATGCCCCGCCTTGCGGCATAAGTCAGAGCAGTGACCATCTCATTGTCAAGACCTGGGAAAATATTTTTCGTAACTTTTCACGTGAACTTTTTTATAAAGGTTCCAGGACTGCAGAAACATAAAGGTAAAACTCTTTACGGCATCGCCCCGAAGGATGACAGCGGTATCTTTCCAGTATCCGTACCGGACTTCTGCATTGATGTAGGCGTCTTCCAGATTAATGCCTCCGGTACAGGCAATGCGGCCGTCTACTACAGTGATTTTCCGATGGTCCCGGTTATTCTGTACCGTTGACAGTACAGGACGTATCTGATTAAAAACATGACATTTGATTCCCCAGGATTCCAGCTGTTTGCTGTAATTGTAGGGCATTTTAAAGGAACATGTTCCATCATACAGAAAGCGGACTTCTACCCCCTCTTTTACTTTGCGTTTCAGAATATCCAATATAGTATTCCACATTTTTCCTTCTGCAAAAGAAAAATATTCCATAAAAATAAAGGATTCAGCACTTTCCAGACATTTTACCAGTTCAGGAAAAAAAGCTTCGCCGGATGAAAAGTATCGGATCTGCGTATTTTGATATACGGGAAAATGGGTTTCCTTATATAAATAGCGGGAGAGATTGGCTGTTTCAGGGCTGGATCTTTCCAGACTGTGGAAAACTTCAAGATCCTGAGAGCCATATTCTGTAATATACAGCCGCCGCATATCCAGCATTTTATTAATAATTTTCGGAACTCTCTGGGTTTCTACGAAGATGTAGAACAGAATTCCGAATACAGGAAGCAGAAGAATCAGGAACATCCAGGAAAGCTTGTAACTGGGATTTCCCCTGCGGTTGGCAATGATAATGCAGGTAACGGCACTGATCAGTACTGTACCCCAATAGGAATAGAAAAAATAATCTTTCAGTATTCCCAAGATCAGAAATAAAAATACTGCCTGTACAAGCAAAAGAAGTACGACAATAAAAGTACGGCTGAAAATGATTCTTTTGATACCGCTTTTACTGTTCTTTATGAAGTTTCTTTTGTCCATAAAGTAACCCTCCCACGTGTCTGATTTCCTGCCGGATAAAAAAAGAGACCTTTATCGCTGCATTTATTTCGTCTGCAGCAATAAAAGTCTCACTGTTTCATTGCGGTACGGATGAAGAGTTCATCGTACTGACGACACCGCAAACACCTCTGTGCCAGTTACTCCCTTTTACTTACAAAGAATATAATATATCTTTTTTCATACTGTCAATAAGCCATTCCACTTATGTTACATTTGGGGATAATTTGTAACAAAATTTACTTTTGAGTGACCTTCTTTGACTGTTTCAGCAATACAGCAGGAAATCTGGGCCATGGTCTCCACACTTTCCTTCATTCCTGTTTCCAGCCATTCTTTGGTAATGTGGAGAAACCCACCCGTAAAAAAACAGACCCTGTAATTCAGAAAGACAGCATCAGCAGTGGGCTGATAAAATGCGGTAAATAGAGCAATTCCGTACTCCTTCATTTTCCGCCACATAAATTCCAGCAGATTGGCTTTGAGGGCATTGATAAAAAGAGGGGTATTTTGTTGTACGGTTGAGAAAAAACAGATGAAAAATTCCTCTTCTGTGGAGAATTCCTGCTTTTTTGCCTGGTCGATTATCTGATCAAATACGTCAGCCATGTGGGTTTTGATGATATCATCTTTGGACTGATAAACACGATAATATGCCATCCGGGAAACGCCGGCACGCCGAGTGATGTCCGTGATCGTGATTTTTTCATAATCCTGCTTTTCCATTAAAAGCATTAAAGCGGTATAGATACATTCCTTTACAAGTTTGTGTGAGGTGGGCTTTCTTCCCATTTGCCAACAATTCTCCTTTATTTGTCACAGTAATCTGTTTTTATCTTGAAAGTTTATTTTTGCTATACTATACTACTTTTCACATTTCGATACAAGAGAGGGAATGGAAGAGATCTGCTGAAATCGTTCCGGATCCAGAGGCAGAACCCCCTGGTCAAACTCAGAAAATACGAGAAAGCTTTCCGAGTTTGACCAGGGGTTTTTTAAGGCTGTTTCTGTGATCTTAAGACAGAAACCAGGATCAGCAGCAGTACTGGAAATACCATGGCGGTAAATATACCCACGGTCATTTTACCGGATATCTGGGAAATGATTCCTACCAGCCCCGGACCGGCAGAACAGCCTACATCGCCGGCAAGAGCAAACATGCCGTACATCAAAGTACCGCCGCCTCTGCACATCAGGGCTCCCAGGGAGAAGGAACCGGGCCACATCAGCCCTACCGAGAACCCGCAGACAGCACATCCTGCCAGGGAGAGCAGAGGGATGGGGGACAGGGAGGTGAGCAGATAGCCTGCCACACACAGAAGACTGGTCGCCTTTAGGGAGCGGATGATATTCAGCTTTTCCCCTTTCAGTCCGTAAAGCAGACGGCTTAACCCCATGAAAAATGCAAAGGAGCAGGGACCAAGCAGATCCCCCACAGTTTTGGAAACTTTCAGGCCATCTTCTGCGAACATGGAGGACCACTGGCTGACTGCCTGTTCGGAAGCTCCGGCACAGATCATAATGAAAAAGATAATCCAGAAAGACTTTTGGCGAAAAATACTGACCGATGGTCTGGTCTCTTCATCATCCCCGGGAATACTGTAAATAGGAACCCTGGTAAAAAGGAAGAAAGTACCCGCGGGAACCAGTGCCCAGAGCGCGGGAAGTACCCTCCAGTTGCCAATGCCTGCTGTGGTAAAGAACACAGTGGATAAAATTACAACACCCATATGTCCCCAGCAGTAGAAAGAATGGAGCATACTCATGCGGGCTTCTTTATTTTGACCCGGACATGCCTCCACCATGGGACTGACGATGACTTCTAAGATACCGCCGCCCACAGCATTGAATGCCATACAGATGAGTATTCCAAGGTAAGGACTGATGACAAAGGGAAGATAATAAAATCCCGTAAGTCCGATGATCGTTACGAGAAAAGAGCAAAGCGCCGCTTTTCGGTATCCAGTTTTTTTGATGATTCCGGGAGAGAGAAAATCCACCAGGATCTGAATAAAGAAATTCACTGTGATCAAAAGGCTGATACGGTCCAGAGAAATACCGAACTGGTTATGGAAAGTAAGAAATAAAAGTGGCGGAAGATTGTTTACAACAGCCTGGGTTACATAACCCATGTAGCAGCTGTAAATAGTATGTTTTGCTGTCAGTTTCATGAATAAGGTCTCCTTTGGTTTTGCAAATATAAATCCGGATACTGTGCTGCAGATCACAGTCCGGTTTCTTCAGAAAGAAAGTAGTGAAGAAACTTCTGTGCCGCAGGGGAGGAGGAAATCCGGGGGCTGCAGGCAAGTATCAGCTTTCTTTTGGGAATGTTCTCCCGTATTCTGAGACTGTAGAAGTCTTTGCTGCGGTGTTCCAGCACATAGTCCGGGACCACAGTGATCCCCAGCCCGATCCGCGCCAGGTCCAGCAGCAGGTCATTGCTGGAAAGCTCTGCTTCAGGAGAAAGGGACAGACCGTGTTTTGTAAAAAGCTGGTGTATAAACTGGCTTGTGGCACTGTCCTTTTCCAGCATGAGAACAGGATAACGGGTAAGCTGGGAAAGAGAAAGTGTTTTACCTTCCAGATTAAAATACTTTTTTCCCGCGACAAAAATATCCTGAAATTCCTGTATAACAAAAAAAGAATCTTTCTGTGTCAGCCCGGGATTGGGATAATTGGCAACAATAAAATCTACCCGGTTGTTCTGAAGAAGGGAGACACATCCGCCGGAGGTAGCGTTGATGACCCGGATACGGATGTCGGGAAACTCCCTGTGAAACCTTTTGAAAAAAGGTACCAGAAAATAGCGGCAGATGGTGTCACTGGCTCCGATGCGGAGGGGGGCTTTTAAGGAAGGTGAATTTCGAATCTGATTTTCTCCTTCATAAAGCAGGTTCACCGCAGGCTCTACATGACGCAGAAGAGATTCTCCTTCTGGTGTCAGGGAAACCTTTTTTGTATTGCGAACAAAGAGCGGATGTCCCAGTTTCTGTTCCAGAGATTTAATGGACTGGCTTACGGCTGACTGGGAGATAAAAAGGTGCCGGGATGCCTCAGAAAAACTGAGGGTGACGGCTACATAATAGAATACTTTGTAAAGCTCAAAACTGATGTCCATCTTAAAGTCCTTTCCATATTTTGGTTTTCGTTTCGACATACTTTCATGACTGTAAATCCAGAGCAGATGTCGGAAGGGGTTTTGACCCGGGTATTCTCATATTAAGAGAAATAGAAAACAGTGTCAATGGGAAATATACCGTATATTTTTCTGGTTTTTCGGTAAAATGCAAGAGAAAGGCGGAAGGATACGATAAAGAAGTATAAATAATAAATAATATTAATTATATTAATTTTACTTATAAAGAAAGCTGTGGTAAACTAAAAAATGTACAAGGGAAAAATGTATATTCTTTTCCCAGCCGAAAGAGAACAGGAAAATGCCATGCCAGAAGAGGCAGAAAGGAGCCGACATGAACAGTGTAAAGCGTGTCTATGTTGAGAAAAAACCGGATTTTGCGGTAAAGGCAAATGAATTAAAGCATGAGATTGACAGTTATCTGGGAATCAAAGATGTGACGGGAGTGCGCGTCCTGATCCGTTATGATGTGGAAAATATTTCTGATGAGGTATTTGAAAAAGCATGTACCTGTGTATTTTCAGAACCTCCGGTAGATGTATTATTTAAAGAAACTTTTGAGATTGCAGAGGGAGCAAAAGTTTTTTCCGTGGAATACCTTCCCGGACAGTTTGACCAGAGAGCAGATTCTGCGGTACAGTGTATCCAGTTTTTAAAAGAGGATGAAAATCCTATTATCCGTTCCGCTACCACTTATGTGATCGAAGGAAAGGTATCAGATGAAGAGCTGGAAGCAATAAAAAACCATTGCATCAACCCAGTGGATTCCAGACAGGCAGAGGCAAAAAAACCGGAGACTCTGGTGACAAAATTTGAGGAACCGGCAGATGTGAAAATCTTTGAGGGATTCAAAGATATGGGAGAGGCAGCATTAAAGGAACTGTATGATTCCCTGAACCTTGCCATGACATTCAAAGATTTCCTGCATATTCAGAATTATTATAAAAACGAAGAAAAACGTGATCCGTCCATGACAGAAATCCGTGTACTGGATACTTACTGGTCTGATCACTGCCGTCATACTACTTTCTCCACAGAGTTAAAAAATGTGGAATTCGGAGAAGGGGACTACAAAGAACCTCTGGTAAAGACTTACGAGAAATACCTGGCTGACCGTCAGGTGATCTACAAAGACAGAGACGATAAATTCGTCTGCCTGATGGACCTTGCTTTAATGGCAATGAAGAAATTAAAAGCTGAGGGCAAACTTCAGGATCAGGAAGAATCCGATGAGATCAATGCCTGCTCCATTGTTGTTCCGGTAGATGTGGACGGAAAGGAAGAGGAGTGGCTGATCAACTTCAAAAATGAGACGCACAACCATCCGACAGAGATCGAACCTTTCGGCGGTGCGGCAACCTGCCTTGGAGGAGCAATCCGTGATCCGCTGTCAGGACGTACTTATGTTTATCAGGCAATGCGTGTCACAGGCGCGGCAGATCCTACTGTATCTGTAAAAGACACTATGAAAGGCAAACTGCCTCAGAAAAAGCTGGTGCGCGGCGCTGCTTCCGGTTATTCTTCCTATGGAAACCAGATCGGACTTGCTACGGGATATGTAAAAGAAATCTACCATCCGAACTATGTGGCAAAACGTATGGAAATCGGAGCAGTTCTGGGTGCTGCGCCAAGACGTGCGGTAATCCGTGAAAACTCTGATCCGGGTGATATTATCATTCTGCTGGGCGGACGTACCGGAAGGGACGGCTGCGGCGGAGCTACCGGTTCTTCTAAAGTGCATACAGAGGAGTCCATTGAGACCTGCGGTGCAGAGGTACAGAAGGGAAATGCTCCTACTGAGAGAAAAATCCAGAGATTATTCAGAAGAGAAGAAGTCAGCAGGATCATCAAGAAATGTAATGACTTCGGTGCGGGCGGTGTTTCTGTTGCCATCGGAGAACTGGCAGCAGGACTGAAGATCGATCTGGATAAGGTTCCGAAAAAATATGCCGGCCTGGACGGAACAGAAATCGCGATCTCCGAATCACAGGAACGTATGGCAGTTGTCATTGATCCAAAAGATGTGGATACTTTCCTGGGATTTGCAAGGGAAGAAAACCTGGAAGCAGTTCCTGTGGCTGTAGTGACAGAGGAGCCGAGACTGGTGATGAACTGGAGAGGAAAGACCATTGTGAACTTATCCAGAGCGTTCCTTGATACCAACGGAGCACACCAGGAGACAGATGTGTTTGTAGAAGTTCCGCAAAAAGAGGGAAATACTCTTGACCGTGCGGAGAATATCGGCGATGTAAAAGAAAAATGGCTGAATACTTTATCCGACTTAAATGAATGCTCTCAGAAAGGACTCGTGGAAATGTTCGACGGTTCTATCGGAGCAGGAAGTGTGTTCATGCCTTACGGCGGAAAGTACCAGCTGACCGAGACACAGACCATGGTGGCAAAAGTTCCTGTATTAAATGGAAAAACAGAGACAGTTACCATGATGAGCTATGGATTTGATCCTTATGTGTCCAGCTGGAGCCCCTACCACGGCGCTGTCTATGCAGTGACTGAGTCTGTGGCAAGAATTGTGGCTGCGGGCGGAGACTACAGCAAGATCCGTTTTACTTTCCAGGAATATTTCAGAAGAATGACAGAAGATCCGCACCGCTGGAGCCAGCCTTTTGCAGCACTTCTGGGTGCTTATGCGGCGCAGCTGGGATTTGGGCTTCCTTCTATCGGAGGAAAGGATTCTATGTCCGGTACATTTAATGAAATCGATGTTCCGCCCACACTGGTTTCCTTTGCTGTGGATGTGGCAAAACAAAAAGATATTATTACACCGGAACTGAAAAAAGCCGGAAATAAACTGGTTTGGTTCCGTGCTCCCAAAGCAGAATACGATCTGCCCGATTTTGAAGCATTAAAAGTACAGTATGGAAAACTTCACGAAGATATCCAGGCAGGCAGAATCGTATCCGCTTATGCGCTGGACCGTCAGGGTATTGCCGCCGCTGTATCCAAGATGGCATTCGGAAATCAGATGGGTGTGAAGATTGAGCATAATGTAGATGAGAGAGACTTATTCTCACCGGGATTCGGCGACATCATCTGTGAAGTTGCAGACGGAAAAGTAGGAGAACTGGCAATTACTTATACTTTGATCGGTGAAGTGACAGATCGTGCAGCTCTGGAATATAAGAATATGTCCATCACTATGGCAGAGGCACTGGAGACCTGGAAAGCGCCTCTGGAAAAAGTATTTAAGACACGTTCCGGTTCTGATACCGATGATGTTACAAAGAACATGGATAAAGGGGTGTATGACACAAAAGACGTGCATATCTGCTCTCATAAGATCGCACAGCCTACAGTTTTCATTCCTGTATTCCCAGGTACCAACTGTGAGTACGACAGCACAAAAGCATTTGAGCGTGCGGGTGCCAAGGTGATCACCAAGGTATTCAAGAATCTGGATGCAGAAGACATCCGTGATTCTGTTGAGGTATTTGAAAAGGCAATCAACCAGGCGCAGATGATCATGTTCCCGGGAGGTTTCTCTGCAGGCGATGAACCAGATGGCTCCGCAAAATTCTTTGCAACGGCATTCCAGAATGCAAAGATCAAAGAAGCAGTTATGCGTCTGTTAAATGAAAGAGACGGTCTGGCGCTTGGTATCTGCAACGGATTCCAGGCACTGATCAAACTGGGACTGGTTCCCTATGGCGAGATCGTGGGACAGACGGAGAATTCACCGACTCTGACCTTTAATACCATCGGACGCCACATTTCCAAGATGGTCTACACAAAAGTAGTGACGAACAAATCTCCATGGCTTCAGATGGCAGAGTTGGGCAAGGTTTACACCAACCCGGCTTCTCACGGAGAGGGACGTTTCGTGGCAAATGAAGAATGGCTGAAGAAACTCTTTGAAAACGGTCAGGTGGCTACACAGTACTGTGATATCAATGGAAATATCACCATGGATGAAGAGTGGAATGTAAATGGTTCCTACTGCGCCATTGAAGGCATCACCAGCCCGGACGGACGTGTGCTGGGCAAGATGGCGCACTCTGAAAGAAGAGGAGACGGAGTGGCCGTAAATATTTACGGTGAACAGGATATCAAGATCTTTGAATCCGGAGTAAGCTATTTTAAATAATAAATGCTATATGGGGCTGCCGCACAGATGGCTTAGTGCGGCAGCCCTGCTACTTTTTATAGAGTGAAGATGAAAAAAGAATCTATTCATTTCTAACATTTTTGCAATATTGGCTTTTCATCTGGGCATGTACAGGGAAAAGGTATAAAATACTGATAAATACATGGAAATAGCAGAAACAGCATACAGATTTTGAAAAAGAAATCTGTCCGGCATGATAGTGCGGTGTCGGAGGAGATGTCCAAAGGCTGGAAAGAGAGGAGAGCAGAAATGAAGATTTTAATTGTGGAGGATGATCTCATCCTGGCACAGGAGATTTGCCGTTTATGCAGGAAATGGGGATTTGAGGCGGAATATCTGGAGGAATTCTCTGCGGTAGACCGGGAGTGGGACAAACGGCAGGCAGACCTGGTGCTGATGGATATCAACCTGCCTTCCTGTGATGGATTTTACTGGTGCAGGAAAATCCGGGAGATTTCCAATATACCAGTGCTTTTCCTTTCTAGCAGGGATCAGAACGGGGATAAGGTTATGGCAATGGTTTCCGGCGGGGACGATTATGTGGAAAAGCCTTTTGATCCGGAGCTGCTTCTGGTGAAGATCCGGGCACTTTTGCGGCGGGCTTATGAATATACCCAGAATGAAAGAGAATATATCGCGGAAGATCTGATTTATGACAGAAATCAGGGAACTCTGATTTATCAGGGAAAAACCATTGAAATGACAAAATCAGAAAATAAGATTATGGGAATGCTGACAGACCGGAAGGGGCAGGTGGTGGACCGGGAAAGTCTGATGCAGCATCTTTGGAGCACAGATGAATTTGTAACAGATGCTTCTCTGACCGTGCTGATTTCCAGGCTGAGGGCAAAAATCAGTGCTGCCGCCGGAGGAATGGAGGTGATCAGGACGAGGAAAGGAAAGGGATATTACCTGGAATGAAAGGATATTTCAAGAAGAGAGGAAAAATGTGGGTGTTTCTGTTTGGTTTTTGGATTTTTCTGAACTTCTACCTGGGATTTCTGTGTGCCTCCGCCTTATATTTTCAGGATATGGTTTATCTGAATCTGCTGCTGGTTCTCACTGGGACAGTCTGGGGAATTCTGGATTGGAGAAAATACAGGAAAGTACAGAAGTGGATCAGGGGAGAAAGAGAAATTTCCCTGAGGGAAATGTATGGACTCTTGGGAGAGGATGTTTCAGAATATTTGAAAGAATGGGAAGAAGAGAAAAGACAGGAACAGCTTTGCGACAGGGAGAGACTTGAGGAACTGGCGGATTACGTAGCCGGCTGGACGCATGAAGCAAAACTTCCCCTTGCATCTCTGAAGCTGATGAACAACAGAAATGAAAACCGCGAACTGCGTGAAAGTATGGGGAGCTGCATTGCCAGGCTGGAGATCCTGCTTCAGAATGTTCTTGCAGGAAGTAAGCTGCAGCGTCCGGAAAATGATGTGAGGTATGAGAAGATAAGTCTTGAGGAAGCAGTCAGAGCATCTGTGAGAAATCAGTCTTATTTTCTTATGCACCATAAATTTGAGATCCTTGTAGAATGCGGGGGAATCCAGGTATACAGTGATAAAAGATGGCTGGTATATCTTCTTGACCAGCTTACAGGGAATGCAGTGAAATATGGAAATAAAAAGCCGAAGCTTTGTTTTCGGGCAGAGAAAGAAAAGAGCGGGGCTGTACTCCTGACCGTGGAAGATAACGGAATCGGGATTTTAAAAGAGGATCTTCCCTATATTTTTGATAAGGGCTATGTGGGCAGCAGACACCGGAAAGGAGATTATCACTCTACGGGAATGGGACTGTATTTTGCAAAAAAGATCGCAGAACTATTGAATATCAACATGGAAGTCTGTTCAGAAGAGGGAAAAGGATCCAGGTTTGAACTGAGATTCCGGGATCTGTCGGAACATCTGCTTTTATCAGGAGAAAAGCAGACTCCTGAAAACAGGGGAGAAGAAACCTTGCAGAAATGTTAGAAAACAGAAAAAAGTGTTAGACAGACGAAAGGATTTTTACCTGGAGAATGTTTAAAATGGTCTTGTAAGAGAAAAGACATCGGTTTAAAAGGAGGTTTCATTACATGAATAAGATACTGGAAATCAGAAATCTTTCAAAAAGCTATGGCAGGAAAGGCTATAAGACCATGGTTCTTCAGGATATCAGCATGGATATTTACGAAGGAGATTTTATTGCAATTATGGGACCAAGCGGTTCTGGAAAGACGACACTGCTGAATCTTCTATCTACCCTGGATAAACCGGATCGTGGAGAGATCCTGCTGGAAGGGGATAATGTGATCAAGATGAAAAATAAAAAACTTTCCCTGATAAGAAGAGATAAAATCGGATTTATTTTTCAGGATTACAATCTCCTGGATAATATGACGCTTCAGGATAATATTGCCCTGCCTCTCACATTAAACGGAGTTTCTCCGGAAAAGACTATTCAGAAGGTGCAGGAAAAAGCAGTCCGTTTCGGGCTGGAAGCTCACCTGAAAAAATATCCTTATCAGCTTTCGGGAGGACAGAAACAAAGGGCTGCCAGTGCCCGGGCGCTGATCACAAACCCCAGGATCCTCTTTGCGGATGAACCTACCGGGGCACTTGATTCCCGCTCCAGCAGGGATTTGCTGTGCTGTCTGAAAGCGGCAAACGAGGAGGGCAGTGCAACCATTCTCATGGTTACGCATGATGTGTATACTGCGAGCTATGCAAAGCAGGTTTACTTCCTCAGAGACGGACAGATCCAGTGCAGGCTGAACCACAGGGGGAACAGAAAAGAATTTTATGAGGAGATCATGCAGATGCTGGCTTCTATGGGAGGTGAGCAGGAATGAGCTTATTTCGCCTTGCTTTGTCAAATTTTAAGAGGAGTGTGAGAGAATTCGGAATGCTGATCCTCTCCCTTACGGTTTCTGTGTGTGTTCTTTTTAATTTTCAAAATGTGATCTATGCGGATTCCATGGATGTTCTTTTGGAATTTAACAAAGATTACATTGACATGATCATGCAGGCAGCAACAGTGGTGTTTCTTGTTTTTTTATTTTTCTTTATCTGGTATGCCACCAATGTATTTTTAAACCAGAGGAAAAAAGAGATAGGAATTTATATTTTTATGGGACTGGACAATGGCAGAATAGGGAGGATGTATGCCTTGGAATCTATTCTGATCGGAAGTTTTTCTCTGGCGGCAGGACTTTTCTGCGGAATTGTTTTTTCCAAATTTTTTCAGATGCTGCTGCTGAAGCTGTCAGAGATCAGTGTGGATATCCAGTTTTCGTTTTCCTGGAAACCACTGGTGGTTCCGTCTGTGACCTTTGCAGTGATTTACGGATTTATGACCATGAAAGGCTGCTATACACTGAAAACAAGCAGTGTACTGAATCTGCTCTCCGGTTCCAGACAAAAGGAGATCAAACCGGAGAAAAAGCTGGTGACTGCATTTCGGATTATCACGGGAATCGGAATCCTGGGGGCAGGATATGGATTCGCCTGGCATACAGAAGGTCTGGATGCGCTGAATCATGCGCTCATTGCAGTGGTTCTGGTGATCGCAGGTGTTTATCTCCTGTATTCTGGTTTCATTCCCGCAATTCTTCGGGCACTTACCCGGAATAAGAATTATCTCTATAAAAGAGAGCGGAATCTATGGGTGAACAGCCTGGCATTTCGGATTAAGAAAAATTACAGGACGTATGCCATGGTGACGGTACTGATGATCTGTGCCGTGACAGTCATGGCTATCTCCATTGCCATGAAACAGAGATACGAAAAGATCAATTATTTCGGGCAGGTATATTCCTGCCAGGTCATCAGCAATGAATCTCTGAACGGGGAAGAGATTGCGGAGGGGATCGGACAGGAAAATCAGGTGGAATACTGGAATGAAGTTTCCTGTCTGGTACTTTCACCCGAGCTTTTGCACACGCCGTATCAGGAATGGGTTTATATGGCAGCGCCGTATTCTCAGGTAAAAGAGGCTGCTGAGAGGGCGGGACTGGAATTTGAGTACAAAGAGTTAAAAGACAGCCAGGTGATCCAGCTTTCCCACGAAATCCTTCTGAGTCTGGCAGGCAATGACTGGGACAGAGAAGTGGAGATAGGCCAGGAGACTTATCAGGTCATTGCAGAGGATAAGACACCTTATCTGGGAAACATGCAGAATCAGGCGACGATTTATATTGTCAGCGACGGGCTGTATGAAAAATTGGAATCAGAAGCAGCTGGAGGTATGAATTATTATCTGTATAATTACAGAATCCAGGATCCGGAAAACCTGGATGCATCCAAAGAATACCTGGGTTCCCTTTCACAAACAGAGGAAGAAGGAGGAAAATTTGTGGGAGTGATGTATTCCCAGTCTGAACAAAAGGATGACAGCTGGATCAGGATCATGTATTCCCTGTGCCTGTTCATGTTTGCCACATTGATGCTGGCATGCGGAACTATCATTTTTATGAAGGTGAGCAATGATGTATATGAAGATAAGGAGAGATACAGGGTCCTGGAGAAGCTGGGGATTCCAAGAGAAGTTCTGTGCCGTTCTGTGAGAAAAGAGATCAGTTTTGCATATTACTGTCCATTTCTGCTGATGTGCGTCACTTCTTTTTTCTCTGTCCATGCGCTGGGAAATGTGATGCAGGAAGACCTGCTCCGGGTGAATCTGTGGAGTGCGGCAGCAATTCTGGGGGTGTTTACAGTAATCTGTCTTCTGTCTGTGAAAGGTGCACAGAGAAGATTGTTCATGCCGGGGAAATAGCCCTGGGGAAAAGCCTTATAGAGACTGTAAATGAAATACAGTTTTCTATAAGGCTTTTTTTGTGGAAAGTCAGGCAGGAAAATCTGGGATAGTAAAGGATTTTCTGTGGCTGGACGGTTTTGCGCAGGTGTCCCTTTTGGCAATATAGAAAGGAAGCACTATTTTCATAGGGAGTTTATGTCCGCCGCTGATCCGGTCAATTAAAATTTTTGCTGCTGTACGCCCCATCTCTTCTGTGGGAATATGTACGGTAGTAAGCATGGGCGAAAGGTATTGTGCGGTTTCTATATCATCAACACCTATAATGGAGATGTCTTCGGGAATCCGGTATCCCCGTTCTCTCAGTGCCTTAATAGCGCCTATGGCAGTGTTATCATTAGCACAGAAAATGGCGGTGATATCTGATTTTGCGTTCATAAGATGATAGGCACCCTGATAGCCGCCCTCATGGGAAAGTTTTACATTGGCTGTATTTTTCTGCAGGAAAGGCAGCCCTAACTTTTCCAGGGATTCTTTAAACGCAGTATAGCGCACTTCATTGCTCTGCTCTCCGATATATCCGATTTTTGTATGACCAAGCTCATGCAGATAAGATACGGCGCTGAAAGTAATGTCCCGCCCCTCACAGACAACCTGATCGTATTTTGTTCCCATGGGATTTAAACCGGCATAGACAACATGTTTGTAATGTTCTGTGAAAAAACGGAGCATTTGGTTGTCATAACGACCCAAAATTACAGCGCCGTCTACCGGTACTGCTACAATTCTTGCCACAATTTCGGGGTTGGCGATATCTAGGGCTGTGAAAGAATGTTTCATAAAAAAGTTGCTCTTGAAGGCTTCCTGCTCGATAGCTTTTGCGATATGGGAGAAGAACAGATCAGAGACTGCAACATCTCCTCTGGCATAAAAACAGGCAATGGTTTTAGAAACTGTCTCCGGTACAGGAGCGTTTGCTCCGAGTTTCAGCGCTCTTGCCGTGCTGTTGGGCGTATAGCCGCTTTTTCTTACGATTTCCCATATACGTTCCTGAACCTGGGGGCTTGCAGCTTTTGTGTTTTTTTGATTAATGACTCGGGAAACCGTAGAGATGGATACGTTGGCTTCTTTGGCAATTTCTTTTAAAGTCATATTCAAACCTCACAGTATAATGGTTAATAGTTAGTTATATTATAACTGAAATGACGAAAGAGAGCAAGCTGAGTTAGGATAACGTTTGCGTAATTAGAACACAAAAATGAGGAATAAACAACGAAAGTTTGTTGAAAATGGTGATAAAGTTATCATATAATTTGAGTATCAAATAGCAAAGCAACAACTAGAGAAAGGATGGAAAGACAAATGAAACATACATACTATGACTACAGTAAAGAGGAACTTTTGAATAATGGCTCTAAAATTCCGGTGATTGTTATGGAAGACAATGACGCCGTGTTTCAGTCCATGGCCCGGGAGATGGCAGAAGAAATTAAAAAGAATAATTTCCGGGGCAGACGGACTGTCTTCATTTGTCCGGTAGGTCCTGTAGGGCAGTATCCTTATTTTGTCAATCTGGTAAATCAGGATGGAATTTCTCTAAAAAATGTATGGTTTATCAATATGGATGAATACTTGGATGACGACAAAAAATGGGTAGATACAGATCACCCGTTAAGCTTCCGCGGATTTATGCAGAAGAATGTATACGGAAAAATAAAAGAAGAACTTCTTATGCCCGAAGAACAGAGAGTATTCCCTGATCCTCAGAATCTGGAGTATATTCCACAGCTGATTGAAAAACTCGGAGGCGTGGATATCTGCTTCGGAGGTATCGGGATCAATGGTCATGTAGCGTTCAATGAAGCAGATCCCAGTCTCACAAAAGAAGAATTTTTGAATCAAAAGACAAGAGTTCTTGAGATCACAAAAGAAACAAGAACTGCCAATGCCATAGGGGACTTCAACGGAGCATTGGAGGATATGCCCCGCTATTGCGTTACCGTCGGTATGCATGAAATCTCAAATGCCAGAAAGATAAGGCTTGGCTGTTTCAGAAACTGGCACAGAGCAGTTGTCAGAAGAGCTGCATACGGAGAAGCTTCCTCAGATTTTCCGGTTTCCCTGCTGACAGGGCATCCGGATATTAATCTGAGGATTACAGAGTTTGTAGCCGGACTGGAGGGATAGGATTGAGAACCTGGATTACGGGAGGATTTGTTTACAGACTCGAGAAAAAGCGCATGGAAAGAAAAGATATGTGTATGGAGGATGGTAAAATTGCCGGTTTTTTCTCTCCGGGTGAAGGAAACAGGGAAGGTAAGATCTATGACGTCCAAGGAAAATATGTGGTTCCGGGTTTTGTAGATCTGCATACCCACGGAGGCTGCGGCGCAGATGTCAATGCTGCTTCCAAGGAAGATTTTCAACGGATCGGGCATTTCTTTGCAGGGCAGGGAACGACTACATGGCTGTGTTCCATCCTGACAGATACAGAAGAACAGACAATATCCTGCATCAAAGAAGCGGTTGCCCACAAAAAAGAAAGCAAAAATTGTGCAAATCTGCTCGGGATTCATCTGGAAGGTCCTTTCCTGTCCAGCAAATATAAAGGAGCGATGCCGGAACATCTTCTGAGAAAACCGGATATCAGTCTGCTGGAGAGATACCAGAGGGAAGCGGAAGGAAACATACGTTATATAACTGTATCACCGGAAGTGGAAGGCATTCCTCAGGCAATCTCTCAGATCCGGAAAATGGGGATTACAGTTGCTATAGGACATTCGGGGGCAGATTATGAAACTTCATGGGAGTGTATCAAACAGGGGGCAAAGGTCTGTACACATACGTTCAATGCTATGGGATTGTTCCATCAGCACCAGCCGGGGCTCATGGGAGCCGTGCTGGAATCCAATATCTACTGCGAGGCAATCTGCGATGGGAGACATCTGCACCCGGGCACGGTAAGAATGCTTTTAAAGGTGAAAGGATATGACCGGGTGGCAGCAGTTACGGATTCTATAATGGCAGCAGGCCTTCCTGACGGAGAATATAAACTGGGTGTCAATGAGGTAACAGTGGAAAATGGAGATGCGAAATTAAGATCAACGGGTGTCAGAGCCGGAAGTACACTTACAACAGGACAGGCTCTAAAAAACCTCATAAAATTTACTGGAAAAGGGCTGGAGGATATTCTTCCGCTTCTGACCATAAATCCGGCGAAGATTATAGGGGAAGACAGGCAGATCGGAAGTCTGGAAGAAGGAAAAGATGCAGATGTAGTGATCCTGGATCAGAAATATAACGTGACAGATACTTTTGTAAAAGGAAATAGGATTCAAAAGGAGGGAGAACAAATATGCCTTTAATACCATTAAGACCATTACTGGAAACTGTAGACAAGTATCATTTTGCTCAGGGAGCATTTAATGTCAATGCAGCAGCTCAGGCAAAAGCAGCCATTGAAGTACATGAAATGTTTCGCTCTCCGGCGATATTACAAGGGGCGGATCTGGCAAATGCTTTTATGGGAGGGCGCACGGATTTTCAGAATGCCACCCTGGAGGATAAAAAAGCCGGAGCCAGGAATATTGCGGCTGCTGTGAAAAAATTCGCAGAAAATTCACCTATACCAGTTGTATTGCATCTGGATCACGGTAAAAATTTTGATTCCTGCAAGGCTGCCATAGAGGGTGGATATACTTCCGTGATGATTGACGGATCCTCCCTTTCTTTTGAGGAAAATCTGGAACTTACCAGAGAAGTAGTAAAGTATGCCCATGCGCGGGGTGTTTCTGTAGAAGGAGAGCTGGGAGTTCTGGCAGGAGTGGAAGATCATGTATTTTCTGAAATCTCTACTTATACTAATCCGCTAAAAGCTGTGGAATTTTTTAAGAAAACAGGCTGCGATGCACTGGCAATCTCCTATGGGACCATGCACGGAGCTTCGAAGGGAAAAAATGTAAAGCTGAGAAAAGAAATTGCCACTGCCATTAAAGAGTGCATGATGCATGAGCATATTTTTGGAGTGCTGGTATCCCATGGATCCTCTACGGTCCCGAAATATATTGTGGATGAGATCAATGATCTGGGAGGAAATATACAGAATGCACACGGGATACCGATAGAGGAGCTAAAAGCAGCAATTCCCTGCGGAATTGGGAAAATCAATGTGGATACCGATATCCGGCTGGCTGTAACACGGAATATGAGGGAATATTTTTACTGCAATCCGGAGAAGAGGACCAGTCCTTCTGTCGGAGGTGTATACAAACTGCTGGAAGAGAAAAAGGACCAGTTCGATCCAAGAATGTTTCTTCCGCCTATTATGGATACCGTTATGTACGGGAATATACCGGATGAGGATACCGCCCAGCTGGTAGAAGTAATTGAAAAAGGGGTTAAGGAAGTGATCGGAACCCTGATTGTAGAATTTGGATCTTATGGAAAGGCACCTCTTGTCGAGCAGGTATCTTTAGAAGCGATGGCAGAAAGGTATAAAAGTTAAAGAGTGAAAATAAGAAAATTTGTTATTTGGAGGAATATTCGTTTTACGGTTCAAAGTGGTTGGCAAAGATTTTGTAATCTTTGAGAAAGGGGAAAGAAAAGCTGGAATTATGGCGGGAAATTTATTGATTGTGCATGGAGGCGGACCTACAGCAGTGCTTAATGCTTCCTTGTATGGAGCAATAAAGGAAGCAAAAAAGTCAGAAAAAATTGAACATATTTACGGTGCTGATAGTGGGACGGGAGGTTTTTTAAAGAAAAAATTTATTGAGCTGGAAAAAATTCCGGAAGAAAGACTGGAGCTCCTTTTACAGACACCGGGAACAGCAATCGGTACGTCAAGAGATCCAGTTCAGCAGGCAGATTATGAAAAAATGGCAGATATACTGAAAGCAGAGCAAATTAAGTATGTACTGTTTAATGGCGGAAACGGAACTATGGATACCTGCGGAAAACTTCATGAGATTTGTTCCAAAAGAAAACAGGATGTAGGTGTTATAGGGATACCAAAAACTACGGACAATGATATAGCAGTGACGGACCACAGTCCCGGATTCGGCAGTGCGGCCCGTTATATTGCAGCATGTACTCAGGAACTTTGTGCAGATGTAAGGTCTCTTCCCATTCACGTATCCGTGCTGGAAGCATCAGGAAGAAATGCAGGATGGATCACAGCCGCAAGTGCATTGGCTGGTGATAAAGGATATGGTCCTGATTTGATTTATCTTCCGGAGCGTGCTTTTGACCAGGAAAAATTTATTTCTGATGTAGAAAAACTTTTAAAAAGGAAGAGCGGCATAGTGGTTGTCGTAAGCGAGGGACTGGTGGATAGGGAAGGCAAACCAGTGGTAAAACCAGTCTTTAAGACGGAGCGTGCAACATATTTTGGAGATGTGAGCACGTATCTGTCAAATCTCGTAATTCAAAAATTGGGTTATAAGGCAAGAGGAGAAAAACCGGGATTATTAGGCAGAGCATCTATAGGAATGCAAAGTGCAGTGGATCTTGAAGAAGCGATAAGAGCGGGACAGGAGGCATGCAGGGCAGTTTTGTCCGGGGAGTCCGGAAAAATGGTAGCTTTTCGCAGAGTTTCCTCCAAGCCTTATAAAATAGAAATATTTTTGGAAGATATCCATGAAGTCATGATGTATGAGAAAAAAATGCCTGATGATTTTATTAATGCGGAAGGCAATGGCGTAACTGAAAGCTTTATGGAATGGTGCAGACCACTGATCGGAGAAGAGCTCCCGGAAATGATTTCTTTCAATACGGAGGAGGCGGGAAGAAAATGAAACATATATATCTGAATTTAAAAAGATTTGATATACCGGTTCTGCTGGGAGGCGTGAACAGTATTGCCCAGATGAAAGACTGGGGCAGTTTTATTATAAAAAATACTCAGGATACCCTGAAGATGTATTCGAAAGAAGAAGTGGAGTTTGCCATGTTTTTTCCGGAACTCCATCTTTTAAAGGCTTTGGAAGCTAGGTCAGAGGACAGTCCCATTGAGATAGGATGCCAGGGAGTTTTCTGGGAGGATGTAGAGCCGGGAGGCAATTTTGGAGCCTTTACTACAGACCGTCCTGCAGCTGCTATGAAGGCAGCAGGATGTGAAGTGGTTCTGATCGGCCATTGTGAGGAAAGAAATCATATTAATGGAATTTTAAATCGGGCAGGATGCGGAAACACAAAAGCTGCCAGTCGAATTTTAAACGAGGAAATAAAGACTGCGGTTAAGAGGGGGCTGAAAGTACTTTACTGTATAGGAGAAAAAAGTGAGGAACAGGAACAGTGGCAGGAGACGCTGGGAGAACAGCTGGAAATAGGACTCAAGGATGTGGACCGCTCTGAAGTAATCATTGCCTACGAGCCTGTATGGTCCATAGGACCGGGAAAAATACCGGCAGATAAAGAATATATAACAAAAATTGCCGGATTTATCAAGAAACAGACACATGGTATGGAGGTTGTTTACGGAGGCGGATTAAAAAAAGAGAATGCGGCTATGCTGTCATCTATACCGGAAATCGATGGTGGACTGATCGCCCTTACCAGGTTTGGGGGAGAGATTGGATTCTATCCTGAAGAGTACCTCGAAATTATATCTTTATATCTTGGGTAATGGGAATTTAGAATAAACATGGAGATATAAAACCATAAATGGAGGAAAAGTATGAAATTAGAATTTGAATACGGACATGGCACTATGGAAGCAGTTCTTCCTGACAGTACAGATATTTTTATACCAGGAGAGACCGTGAAAGATCCTGTATACATTCCGGAAGATAAATTGAAGGAGGCTTATCTGGAAAGCCTTGCCCATCCCATCGGAATGCCATCTCTGACAGAACTTGCTCATAAAGGCAGCAAGGTAGCATTTGTTGTACCCGACAGAGTGAAAGGAGGAGAGCAGCCTACCAGTCACAGAAAACTGAGTATTAAATATATTTTGGAAGAGCTGTATACGGCAGGTGTAGAAAAAAAGGATATTTTATTTATTATTTCTAATGGCCTGCATCCAAGAAGCAGGGAGTCGGATGCAAGGGCAATTTTTGGGGAAGAATTGTTTTCTGAATTTTGGCATACAGGACAGATCATCAGTCACGACAGCGAGGATCCGGAACATATGGTGGATTTGGGTGTTACCAAAAGAGGAGATCCGGTTTATATGAATAAATATGTTTTTGAAAGTGACATCCCTATCTTGATCGGACATGTACAGGGAAATCCCTACGGCGGCTATTCCGGAGGATACAAGCACAGCGCCACAGGTATTACCAACTGGAAAAGTATTGCCAGCCATCATGTCCCTGCTGTCATGCACAGAAAGGATTTCACACCTGTAAACGGAGGAAGCCTCATGAGAACAAAGTTTGACGAAATTTCCATGCATATGGAAGAAAAAATGGGGCATCCGTTTTTCTGCTGTGATGCAGTTCTGGACACAGATTCCAGACAAATCGCCATTTTTTCGGGATATGCAAAGGAAATGATGCCGGAAAGCTGGAAAGTGGCGGATAAGAGGACTTACGTACACTGGGCTGAAAAGAAATATGATGTACTGGTTTTTGGAATGCCCCAAAAATTCCATTACGGGGACGGGATGGGAACAAATCCTATTATGATGATGCAGGCACTGAGCGCACAGGTACTGCGTTATAAAAGAGTTATGAGTGAACGCTGTGTCATTATCTGTTCGTCCTTATGCAATGGTTTTTTTCATGATGAGCTGTGGCCGTATTTGAGGGAAATGTATGAAGTGTTCCAGCATGATTATATGAACACTCTGCCGGACATGAATCGGTATGGGGAATATTTTGCAACTAATGAAGAATATATCAGAAAATATCGGTTTACCAATGCATTTCACCCATTCCATGGGTTCAGCATGATTTCCTGTGGACATATTGCTGAGATGAATACCAGTGCAATCTATATCGTAGGTGCGCAGGAACCGGGACTGGCAAGAGGAATGGGGCTTAAAACAAGAGCCAGTTTTGAAGAGGCACTGGAAGATGCAGAAAAAAAATTTGTGGGAGAAAATCCAAATATTCTTGCGCTTCCCATGACTTTTAAAAAGGCAGCAGTGCATCTATGTATGAAGAATCCTCAGGATGACTGCATGGATGCATATGGACACTGCCATCCGTGTTTGGGATAAAAGTACTGCCGGAAATGGAACGGATCAATGGACATTATACTGGCGAGCTGTTTTGCCGGTATCGTTGTGTATGAGAATTGGGACAGGGCATAATCAAAATTAAAATTGTGCTCTGTTTCTTTTGTTTGAATAATCAGATAAAAAATAATATTGACAAATATTTTGTTTTTTATATACTTTAATGTATATGGGAATAAAAGTTGAAATCTATATTATCTGCTAAAAGATATGTTATGAATGGTTGGTCGGAGAATTTCTATGTTATTTTTAGTTTTAATGCTTTTTTTGATCTCTTCCATTATTCTTGTAGCTGTGAACCGGGATAAGAAAGCCTGGTATATGTTGATGCTTTGCATTACATTTTTGCTGATGTTTTCGGGAATTATTATTTACTTTGCCAAAATCGGAGGACTGACGTCAGAACAAAGACGCTTCTTTTTTCTTGATAACCGGATACAGCAGTATATTTCATATTTAAACATTTCTTTACCTAAAATCGGGTATATGATTGCTATCGGGAGATATCTTTTTCCTCTTATTCTGTTTCTTTTGGCATGGGAATATAATACGGGTGCATCCATATCAAAATATAGAAAATATCGGATGCTTGCCTGTCTCCTGCCAGGAATCAGTCTGGCAGTCTATTATCCTTCCATATTTTACCAGCTATTTCCGGCGAATTCTAATAATCAGAAACTTTTGATTTTTTTTATGCTGGGATGGATCTTTTTCTATATATTGATTTCCGCAGGCTTGCTGCTGCAGGAATATTTCTGCGCAACGATTCGTTTTTCGAAAAAAATGTTCCGTAATATTATCATTTTCTTGTTCAGTGTAGTTTTTGTATATTTTTCTTATGCGATTCAAGACCCGGTACAGGTTTACCGGATGTATTCTATACAATACAGCAGTTTTTATGCTACGACTTACCTGAGTCTGATTTCTAATGTCCGTGCGTGGTATGTTATCACGATTATGTCTGTCGTTTTAATAGCAGTGGGTGCTTGGAATATACGAAAATATGGCAAGCTGAAATTCGATGAGAAAAAAGGAGAACTGAGACTGGAAAAAAAGATCAGAGACGCTCATACAGCGGTTCCTGTTTTTGTCCACAGTATAAAAAATCAAATCCTGGCTGAAAGAGTTATACAAAAACGGCTGGCAGCAGCCCTTCAGGAAGAATCTTTAGACAAAGAATATCTGAACTGTATGCTGAGACAGCTAAACGCAATGAATCAGAGTATGCTGGAACGTATGGAAGAATTGTACAGAAGTGTTAAAACAAGATATATTCATCTGGTTCCGACATCTCCGGAAGATATATTAAAAACGGCGGACAGCAGATTTCACCAGAAATATCCGGAAGGCAGGGTAGAATATCAATGTGAGGAAGGGTACTTAGTACTGGCAGACAAAGAGTATCTGGGAGAGGCAGTGGGGAATTTGCTGACAAATGCATATGAGGCAGGGATACAGGGGCAGGCTGTTTCTATTCAGTGCACCGTAAAGGCCGAGAAATTGTATCTGCTTATTCATATTAAAGATAATGGAAGAGGGATTGAAAAAGATCAGTGCAGAAAAATATTTGAACCTTTTTACACCAGTAAAAATACAAATTATAATTGGGGAATGGGCCTTGCTTATGTCATGCAGACAGTAAAAGAACATCTCGGGATGATACAGGTGGAAAGTATCCCCGGAAAAGGCACGGACTTTTACCTTTATATTCCAATTTACAGGGAGCATAAGAGGAAAGAATCGAGGTGACCGGTTATGATTCGCATATTTATAGCAGATGATTTTCAGATTTTAGTGGAAGATTTGGAAGAAATGATCAAGGAACAGGAAGATATGTGCGTGACAGGCACTGCCTGCAGCGGCAGAGAGGCTTTGGAAAAACTGCAGTCCGCCCAGTGTGATATTGTTCTTATGGATATTGAAATGGAGGAGATGAATACAGGCATCCTCGTCACCGAAAAGCTGAAGGAAATCAGGCCGGAACTGAAAATTATTTTTCTGACAGCACATGAAACGGATCAGATTATAATTACTGCCATGGGAGCAGGAGCTGTTGATTATATTGTCAAAGGAATTTCAGAGGAGGAAGTCCTGCTCCATATCAGGGCGGCGTACGACGGGAAAACTCTGTTGGACAATAAAGTTCAGAAGGTTGTTTTAAAAGAATACACGAGAGCCAGGAGATCCGAGCAAAGCCTTTTGTATTTTGTTAATAATCTTTCTGCCTTGACGGCAGCAGAGAGAGAACTGGTAAAACTTTTGCTGGATGGAAAAAAAGTATCAGAAATTGCGGCGATCCGATGTGTGGAGATGGTGACAGTTAAGACACAGATCAAAGGGCTGCTGAGAAAATTTAAATGTTCCAGAACAAAAGAAATTGTAAAAATGATCCATGAGCTGAAGCTGGAACATTTATTTTAAAAAGCAGACGGCATACTTTGCGAACTGCCTATTGTCATGAATAAGAACTGCGGTATGGAGAAAACGAAAAGATTTTCCTGATACCGCAGCCTTTTATTTTTTTGAACAATTTCCTGAAAATCTGATATTGAAAATCCATATTTTTTCAGAAAAAAGTATGAAAAAAATTCATACTGTTAAAAAAAAATGAAAATGATATGATGATGTCAAATAAAACAAGGGGGTAACCAACATGATGAAAAAAAAGAAAGGAAAAATCGCTCAGGTTCCGTCATGGCTGTGGATGTGTTTATCTTTGCTGGCAGCAATGGCACTGTGGATACTTATTGCAACTTCAGAAGCAGGCGGGGTTATTTTTGCCGAGCCATGGGAAGTTGTCCAGACAGCAGTAGATAAGATCAGAGATGGGACACTCTGGGGACATGTAGGAATCAGTTTGTTCAGGGTACTGACAGGATTTTGTATAGGTTTTATTTTGTCTATACCAATCGCAATCCTTATGGGATGGTACACTCCTTTCAGAAAGATTGTAGAACCGTGGATACAGTTTGTACGCAATATTCCGCCTCTGGCATACATTCCACTGGTCATTACCGGAGCAGGTGTGGGGGAAAAAGCAAAAGTCATCGTAATTTTTATCGCATCTTTTCTGGTTATGGTGGTAACGATTTATCAGGGTGTCTGTAACGTAGATACAACTTTAATTAAGGCCGCGAAAGTATTGGGAGCTGGGAGCAAAGATATTTTTTTCCAGATAGTCATACCAGCCTCCACCCCATTTATTCTGGTAGGTGCAAGATTAGGACTGTCAGCATCTCTTACCACATTGATTGCCGCAGAATTGACAGGCGCGTCCAAGGGACTTGGTATGATGATTCAAAAAGCCCAGGGATATTATGATATGTCTACGGTTCTTTTGGGAATTATTATTATCGGAGTGATCGGACTGGTCATGGAAAAATTTATCCGGTTCTTAGAGAGGAGGCTTACAGGATGGCAGGAAACAACAGGCGCACAGTGATAAAGATTGATAATGTAAATAAAAAATATCAGACACGAAAAGGTGAAGTCCTGGCTTTAAGCAATGTAAATATGGAGATTAAAGAAAATGAATTTATCTGCGTAGTTGGTCCATCAGGGTGCGGAAAATCTACACTGCTCAACATGATCGCAGGTCTGCTGGAACCTACAGAAGGACATATCTATGTAAACGATAAAGAAGTAGAAGGCACAGGACCGGAACGGGGTGTGGTTTTTCAGCAGTATGCTTTATTCCCCTGGCTTACAGTTCTGAAAAATGTGGAGTATGCTCCGAAACTCCAGGGACTTCGTGGAAAAGCTCTTGAAGAAGAGGCTATGAAATATTTGAAAATGGTAGAATTGGAGCAGTTTGCATCATCCTATCCAAAGGAACTTTCAGGAGGTATGAAGCAAAGAGTAGCTATTGCCAGGGCTTACGCGGCAAAGCCTCAGGTTCTTTTAATGGATGAACCATTTGGAGCTTTGGATGCCCAGACCAGGACACAGCTTCAGTCGGAATTGATTGAAACCTGGGAAAAAGAACAGAAAACCTGTTTTTTTATTACCCATGATGTAGAAGAAGCCATTATTTTAGCTACGAAAGTAGTGATAATGAGTGCCAGACCGGGAAGAATAAAAGAAATTGTGGATGTTGATATTCCTTACCCAAGAACACAGGAAACAAAAATGTCCCCGCGATTTCTGGAAATCAAAAATCATATCTGGTCGGAAGTATATAAAGAGTATCTGGAAGTAAGAAAGTAAGAACTAGGAGGAATCTGAATGAGGAAAAAAATGTACGGACTGATTTCAGCGATTGTTGCGGCAGCGGTTATCATGACCGGATGCGGAGGCGGAGATCAGGAATCGGAGACACAGGAGAAGACAGAAACTACAGAAAGCACAAAGGAGGAAACCTTTGAGACAGCCAAGATAAAAGCCGGTTATATGCCAAATTTAGGAAGTGCGGCTTTATATGTTACAGCGGAAAAGATGGGATACTTTGAAGAGATGGGATTGGAAGTGGAAACTATAGAATTTCAGTCGGGTCCGCCGGAGATTGCAGCTATGGCTTCCGGAGATATCCAGATCTGTCAGATTGGTCATGGAGCCCATGCGCTGTGTGCTGAAGGCCAGGCTGAGATTTTCCAGATTGTAAGTACCAGTTTAGCGGATGCAATCATAGGAAACAAAGAAAAAGGTGTAAGCAGCATAGAAGATTTAAAAGGAAAACGGGTAGCTACAAGCGCGGGAACATCAGCAGAAGCAATTTTCAATATTGCTCTTGAAGAAGCAGGACTCAGTACAGATGATGTGGAGACTGTGGAAATGGACACCAACGGTATGGTATCTGCAATGGTCAGCGGAAGTGTGGATGCCTGTGCAACCTGGGCGCCTAATAATAAAGTCATCGAGAATCAGCTGGGAGACAATGCAGTAGTACTTGCCACAAATGAAGACTATGTGGACAAGGTCACATTTCCGGACAGTTTTGCCACAACAAAGGAATACGCAGAAGAAAATCACGACGTACTTGTTCGTTTTACCAGAGCGATTCAGAAAGCTATGGATTACAGAGCAGAAAACATTGAAGAAGTTGCCAGGTGGACAGCCCAGGCCTGCGAAGCCGATGAACAGACAATGCTGGATACCATTGATACAGGAAACTGGATTACTTCTGAATTTGTCGCTCAGGGATTAAGCGATGGAACGATTAAGAAATATTATGAAAATCAGCAAAAAGTATTTATAGATTCCGGAAGACTGACAGAAGAAGTGCCTGTGGATGATTACGTACTTTTTGATATTATGCAGGAAGCATATGACGCAAATCAGGAAAACTAAAAAGTGGATAGGAGGATAAAAAAATGCAGAAATTTGGAATTATCGGAATGGGAATCCGGGGAAAGATGTATGCCAGTGTGATCAGCCAGAATCCTAATGCAGAGGTGAAAGCCGTCTGTGATACCAACGAAGCGGTATTGAAGGAAATGTCAGAAAAGTATGGGGCAGAAGCCTATACAGATTTCCGCGATATGATCGACAGAGGGGATATTAATGTAGTGATCGTAGCAACACCTGACTTTATGCACAGGGAAGCTGTACTGTACGCAGCCAGCCATAAACTTAACATGATGGTGGAAAAACCTTTTTCTACATCCGTGGAAGAGTGCAGGGAGATGACAGATGTAATCAGAGAAAATGGGGTGAAATGCCTGGTTGCTTTTGAAAATCGCTGGAGCCTTCCTTTCATCAATACGAAAGCTGTGATCGATGCAGGGAATGTGGGAAATATTTTGAATATTTATGCACTTCTCAATGATACGGAATATGTGCCTAAGGAAATGCTTCCCTGGGCAGGCAAATCTACTCCGGCATGGTTTTTATTCCCGCATATCATTGATATGGCATCCTGGTATACGGGGAAAGAGGTAAAAAGAGTTTATGCCACCGGCGTAAAAAAGAAATTGGCTGCAGAGAACATTGATACATATGATTCTGTGGAGGCAATTTTAACTTACAAAGACGGAACATCAGGAGTATTTACAACAACATGGGTACTGCCTGAATCCTATCCTGTAGTGGCAGACCAGAAAATGATGATTGTAGGAGAAAAAAGCAGTATAAGTATTGATCTGTGTGAACAGATGGTGAAAATGGCGTCACCGGACAAGTTTCAGAATCCCAGAATTTTAGGAACACCGGTAAATGGTCATTTAAATGCGCCGCCGGCTCACATGCTCAACGGCTATATTGATGTTCTGGAAAATGACGGAGAACCTTTGGCAACAGAAGAAGACGGGCTGAGGAATACAATTATCATTGCAGCGATCCACGAGTCGATCAGAACAGGAATGCCTGTAGATATTGAAGAATAATGGAGTAAAGAAAAAATATGTATAAAATAGAAAGAGTCCATGACAAATATGGATATCCCGTATATAGAATATGCAGCGAAGAGACAGACAGCGCTGCAGAAATCAATGACCAAAGAGGTGGAATCCTTACTCAGCTTTCCCTGCAGGGGCAACAACTCCTGCATCTGGACGGCGAGATTTATAAAGACAAGACGAAATATATCCGAGGCGGAGTACCTATTTTATTCCCCTGTACAGGGAAGCTGAGCGAGGATACTTACATGGTGGATGGAGAGAAATATCATCTTCCCATCCATGGGTTAGCCAGAAATTTTCCCTGGAAGCTGACAGAGAAGAACGAAGAGAGAGGAGAGCTGGTTCTGGAGCTGAACAGCACGGAGGAAACGTTAAAACAGTATCCTTTTGAATTTTGTCTGCGATTTACCTATATCTTAAGGAAAGATTCGCTGAAGATTTTACAGGAGTATAAAAATTTGTCAGGAAAGGCAATGCCGTTCAGCGCCGGTTTTCATCCTTATTTTAAAATACCGGAACAGGTAAGCGTACATATTCATGCCTCTCAGGCACTGAATACTATTTCCAATGAAACCGTAAATTGCCCAGATAAAATTCCTGACGGAGAAGCCGAAGCAGGCTATTTGGTTCTGGATAATCAGGAGAGCGTCATCCGGGCGGATTTTGGGGAATATAAACTTACTCTATCCTTTGATGAGGTGTTCCCATACCAATTGATCTGGTATGTAAAAGCAGAGAAATTTATCTGCCTGGAGCCCTGGACAGGGAAACCGGATGCTCTGAATACCAAAGAAAACCTGCTTTGGGTCCAGCCCGGAGAAACTTTGAACACCTGGATTGAAATAAAGCTGGAAAAGTGACAGACAAAGAGCAAAATATAAGAACGCTCCTTCTGAGAAGTTTTAACTTTCAGAAAGAGCGTTCTTATTTTGTGAGATATATGCTTTTTATCTTTCCATCATACTGATAGACTCGATCCCTACGCTGCCGCCGCGGACAACTTCAATGTTTCTGAATTCTTCCTTGATCAGCTTAATGACAGCGTCGTTTTTCGTAGCGGTCTGTACGAACTCCAGAAGCAGGCTGTCTTTGCCGTAGTCAATAACCCTCGCCTTGAAGGTCTCCGCAATCTGGAAAAGTTCCACTTTGTCAGCAGCGGAGCAGTTCTTTACCTTAATATAAAGGATCTCTTTCATGCGGACAAAAATATCGGTAAAATCAATGACTTTAATGACTTCGATCATGCGGTTTAACTGTTTTTTAATCTGTTCAAAAGTTTCATCATCGCTGACCGTGGCGATGGTCATGCGGGAGACTGTGGGGTCTTCTGTGGTACCTACAGTCAGACTGTCTAAGTTATAGGATTTTCCGGAAAACAGACCGGAGATTTTGGAGAGTACACCCACCTGATTTTCCACATACAGCGAAATCCATCTTTTTTTCATTCCTTTATCCATATCCAAAAGCCTCCTAACAATCCATAATCATATCTTCCAGAGTTCCGCCCGGCTGAATCATGGGGTATACCATCTCCTCAGGGTCGATGATAAACTCGATGATGGTGGGCGTCTTGGTATTTTTCTTCGCTTCCTCAAAGGCAGCGGCGATTTCTTCCTTCTTTGTTACACGGATTCCCTTTGCGCCGTAGCTTTCTGCAAGTTTTACAAAATCAGGAACATATTCCGGCGGATATTCTTCCCCGTTTGTACGGCGGGAGAGGGCTCCGGCTTTTAAGTTGGTCATGCTGTAGCGTTTGCCGTAGAAGAGCTTCTGCCACTGGCGTACCATGCCCAGATATTCATTGTTGAAGATGCAGGTGATTACTGGGAGTTCTTCCAGCACAGCAGTCGCCATCTCCTGGATATTCATCTGGATGCCCCCGTCACCGGAGATGGAAATAACGGGTTTATCTGGATTTCCGATCTTGGCTCCGATAGAACCGGGCAGCCCGTATCCCATAGTGCCCAGGCCGCCGGACATGATCAGCTGTTTCTTTTCTGTGATATCCGCGTACTGAGAAACCAGCATCTGATGCTGTCCAACATCTGTTACAAGGATAGCTTCCTCAAACTGATTGTTGATCTCCTGGATAATATCCAGAGGGCTCATCAGCTTTCTGGGCTTCATGGTGAGTGGATGCAGTTCCTTCCAGTGTTCGATCTCCTTTAACCATTTGCCTGTGTTCAGCTCCTCGGCATATTCCGCCATCTTAGTGACAGCCTCTTTTGCATCTGCCACAATAGGAATATCTACCTGGATATTCCTGGAGATGGAAGCTGTGTCAATGTCAATGTGGACAATCTGGGCATGGGGAGCGAAGGCATGCAGCTTTCCGGTTACACGGTCATTGAAACGGGTACCGATGGAGAACAGCAGGTCACAGTTGCTCACAGCCATGTTTGCCGCGTAAGCTCCGTGCATTCCCACATTTCCTACGAAAAGGGGATGTTTGGTAGAGATGGCGCCTCTGCCCATGACAGTGGTGACAACAGGAACCTGAGTTTTCTCCACCACCTGGGTAAAAATTTCATTGGCGCGGGAAATATTTACGCCTCCTCCTGCGAGAAACAGAGGTCTTTTTGCTTTCTGGAGCATTTTCAGGGCTTTCTTCAACTGACCGATGTGAACACTGGTGTTAGGTTTGTAACCACGGATATTGACCGTTTTGGGATATTCCGGGCTGCCCAGCTCACACATTACATCCTTTGGAAGATCGATCAGTACCGGACCGGGTCTTCCTGTGCGGGCAATATAAAAGGCTTCTTTGATAATACGTCCCAGATCTTCACGTCTCCTTACAGTAACGCCGTATTTGGTAATACTTCTGGTAATGCCTACGATGTCTACTTCCTGGAAGGCATCATTTCCAATCAGGTATCGGGCTACCTGGCCGGTGAAGCATACCAGGGGAACACTGTCGTAATTGGCGGTGGCGAGTCCTGTCACCAGGTTGCTGGCTCCGGGACCGCTGGTTACCAGACAGACACCTACTTTTCCTGTGGTTCTTGCATAAGCGTCTGCTTCATGCACCAGCGCCTGTTCGTGCCGGGGAAGTACGATGTCAATGCCGCTCTGTTTGTAAAGTTCATCGCTGATGTCGATGGTGCAGGCTCCCGGGTATCCGAAGAGAACTTCTACGCCCTCTTCTTTTAATGCTTTTACCAGCAGTTTGTTTCCTGAAATCTGTTTCATATAAAATACCTCCTGTCCTCTTTTTCTTTTTCAGAAGCCATTTTCTGAAAAGGTATTATGAAAAAAACGCCCCAAGCGAAAAGCTTAGGGCGAATAGATCCGTGTTACCACCTAATTTCAGAGAAAGGCTCTCTGCACTCAGCCAATACAGAAAAAATCTATATTGTTTTCCTGTAACGTGGAAATGACGGCGAAACTTAATGCATAACAGAAATACTGTTATGGTTGGGCACGCTGCTCAGAGGCTACTTCCACGACCGCGTTTCAAAGGCTTTCACCAGCCGCCTTCTCTCTGAAGATT